>JAFGIR010000195.1 GCA_016929515.1 Pirellulales bacterium
CCGCCCGAGCCGCCCGACGTGGCCGATGCGCTGGCCATGGCATTGTGTCACTACTACCTAGGCAAACGGCCAGCCGAGATGAAGTAGGGTGTGTGCTTGCACGCACCGAACAGCAACCGTAGGGTGCGTGCTCGCACGCACCAGAGCGACCTAAGACCAAGATAGAACCGCGATTCTTGTCATTCTGAGCGTAGCGAAGAATCTCGGGGCCCGCGACGGACGAGATCCTTCGCTACGCTCAGGATGACCGTTTCGCTCAGGATGACCGTTTCGCTCAGGATGACCGTTTCGCTCAGGATGACCGTTTCGCTCAGGATGACCGTTTCGAAGAGCAATAGAGCGGTGCTTGCACGCACCAACCAGCAAAAAGGCCGTAGGGTGCGTGCTTGCACGCACCAAGGCCGCTAGGAGACCCATTTTTGATCACGAAAATCACCGGAAAACTCCTGGCGCTGCGCGACAGCACGCTGACGCTCGGCGTCGGCCCGATGGAATACGAGGTGCTCATTCCCGAGTTCACGCGCCGCCAGTTACAGCTCGAAGTGAACCACGACATCAGCCTGCACACGATCGAGTATCTCGAAGGCAACCCGATGCAGGGCCGATTGACGCCGCGGATGATCGGGTTCCTGACCGAGGCCGAGCGCGAGTTCTTCGAGCTGGTCTGCTCGGTCGACGGGGTCGGCGCGAAGAAGGCCCTGCGGGCGATGATCCGCCCGGTGAAGGAGGTGGCCACGGCCATCGAGGATCAGGACGCCAAGTCGCTGGCCGCCCTGCCCGGCATCGGCCCGGCCATGGCCGAACGCATCATTGCCAAGCTGCGGCGCAAGGTGCCCAAGTTCGCGTTGATGGTTGCCCGAGCGGAAGTCGAAGCCGATGTCGAATCGGACGTCATCTCCGAGACGTTCGACGTCTTGCGCGGATTGGGCCACAGCGAGTCGGAAGCCCGGCGGCTGGTCGACGCGGCCTTGTCGGCGAAGAAGAAATACAAAGACGTCCAGGCGCTGCTTCAGGCCATCTATCAGCAGAGCCACGGCTAGCCGCGCCGGTCAAGCGTTCTCGGCGAATTCGTACAGCAGCGTGTTCCCGTGCTTGCCGACGGTGCGCGCCGTGCCCGTCTCGCGAAAACAGTAGGCGATTCGCTGGGCAATCCATCGCTCGACGCCAAGCGCCTCGGCCAGATGGCCCGTGTGAAACGTCGTCGGCAGCCGGCAGGGGACGAGCGATTTCAGGTCGGACGTGGTCCGCAACCGGAACGTTTCGTGCACGGCGACGAGTTTCTGGTCCTCGATCTGATGGTCGCGCCGCCGCCAGCGCCGGCGTCGCCCGTGGCCCGGATAACGCCATTCCTCGATGTCGATCAGCGGCACGTCGAGCGTGAGCCTTTGGTGGGGAAACACGCGGGTGAAATGGACCAGCTCGTCGAACAGATCGAGGATCTTCCCCCGCTTCGGGCTCATTCGCCGCTCGGCGACTCGGCCGCCTTCTTTCTTACGTTTGACCAGCAGCCGGCGAACGACGATCGGCTTGACGACGGTGACGTCGTGTTCCTTGAGCAGCTTTCGAACCTTGTCGCGAATGGCGGCCAGGCCGCCGTGCTGGATTTCGACGAGCCGGTCGCCTTGGACCACGTCGATGCGATATTGGCTCAGCGGAACTTCGAGCCGCGCGCCGTCGCCCGCGTAGAGCGTTTTCAGTTCGCGGTGTAGCGACGTTTCCATGGACGTTCCCCGAGGACTGCCGAAAAGGTGTCACCCGAGGATTATCGGCCACGAGAGAAAGCCGCGTCCAATGTTTGGGCGGAAGGGAGACCTGATCGGCCGCAGTTGGCCCAGACGATCGCCGGCGCGAGTCCCATTTTCAGTCGGCAAGAGGCTTGGCGACCCCGCTATTTCGGTGGGCTGATTCCAAAATCGGTGATTGCCAGCAGGCTCGTCAAATCGTAGCCCGCCTCGGCGAACGCCTGGGCTCCGCCTTCCATTCGATCGATGATGGCAATCACGCCGGTCACTTCGAGCCCGAAGAGCTTGGCCCGCTCGATGGCCGTCAGCGACGAGCCGCCGGTGGTGACGACGTCTTCGACGATGACCACCTTCTGACCGGGCTTGACCGGCCCCTCGATGAACTGGTTGGTCCCGTGGCCCTTCGATTCCTTGCGAACCATGAAGCCGGCCAGCGGCGTGCCGCGGACGGACGACATGGTCACCACGGCCGCAGTGATCGGGTCGGCGCCGATCGACATGCCGCCGATGGCGTCGGGCATCTCCCGCTCGGCCAGAATATCCAGGATGCCTTCGGCAATCAGCCGGGCGCCGTGGGGATCGAGCGTCACCTGCTTGCCGTCGAGATAGTAGCGGGCCTTCTTACCCGAGGCGAGCGTGAAATCGCCGAATTTCAATGACTTGTGCCGAATCAATGCGATCAGGGATTCTTTGTCGTACACCTTGAGCCTTTCCGTGTTGCGAGCCTTGCCAAGATTGGCCCGTGGGGCAAACCACTCTCACGGAGAATGCCGATCACTCTGCCATGGGTATTGTCTGACGAACGGAGGCCTTGGACTCGGCGAGCCAAGAACGCTGGTGCCTTCGACACGCAGGTTCAAGAACCGGGCCACCCACCATTGACGGCTCCGACGCGTGCGTGCCTCGGGCACGGGATCTCATCGATCCGGAGGCAATTGCCCGGAAACCTGTAGCCTATATACCACCTTGGAAAGCGGGCGAAAAGGGGCCCGTCGGAGAATTCGGCCGCCGGCTCAGCGGCGGATCGTGACCTTCGAACCAACCGAGAGAATGTCGTAGAGATCTTCGATGTCGCGTTGGCGGAGGCTGATGCAGCCTTCGTTCACCGGGCGTCCCAGCGAAACGGGCAGATTCGTCCCGTGCAGGCCCATGCGCTCGCCCAGCCCGATCCATCGCGTTCCGCGCGAACCGTTCGCCAAGGCCGGGTCGTTGGCGGCCTGGGCCGAAAGATCGGCTTTGTCGGTGACCCAGAAGGTGCCTTCTTTCTGGATCTCGGGACCCACTCCAATGGTGAATCGGCCCGCGTAGCGCCCGTCCTCGAGCAGGAGCGTCAATTCGTACCGGTCGAGATCGACGATGGCCTCGAAAGGGCCGCGGACGACCTTGATTTGCTGGCCAGGCCGCAAGGGCACGTTCGGATCGAGCCCGTTGATCTTGGCCAACAACCCGGTCGGCACGTTGTAGCGATCGGCGATCGATTGGAGCGTGTCGGTGGTGAGCACCTCGTAAGGCGCTTCGAGGAAACTCTGTGACGAGTAGACCACCGTTCCGGCCAACTGGTCGAGCAACCGCTCCATCGTGCTTGCCTCGGTCGGGCTCACGTTCGGGGCGTTGTAACGTTGGCTGAGCATCAGATGGGCATCGGCCAGCCGGTTGGCGGCCAAGACCTCGGCAACCTGATCCAAAAAACTCGCAAAATCCTCCTGGCTCCGCGGCGCCGCGTCGGGCAACGCTTGAACCGGCGCCGACGACGCTTCGGTCGGCGGTGTCAAGAAGGAAGACGAAGACGCCGGGTTCATGGCACTCGCCGCGACAACCGGATTCGGCGAAGTGGCCGCCGGCACGTTCGCCGCCGAGGACGACGCCGGCGCCGCCTGCGAACCGATTGCCGAGCCGGGATCGATGGGCGCGACCGTCGAATCAAGGGGCGGGCTCTGGGGCGTCGGAGTTGGTGCCGCGGCACTCTCACTGCCCAACGACGGGACGGACGCCAGGGACGCTTTCGACGCCTCCGAATCCCATTGCGGCGCCGCCGACATCGCCGAAATCGACGCGCTGGAAGTCGGCGTGCCCGGATCGACGTTCAACTCGGTGTTCCACTCGTCGGCCACCTCGGGCAGGGCGGTCGTTGCCGGAGCATAGTTCAGAAGCAAATAGGCCCCGTAGAGGCCCGCGACCAGCATGGCCGCCACAAACAGCGTCTTCAGCGAATTCATGATCGTCCTCCTTGACGAATCATCGAGCGAAAAGATCTATTGCCGTTCCACAACAAGGCGTGCAGAAAAATCGACCAACACACCTTGCGAGAACCAACTCGCTTCTTTATGACTTTTCAAATACACCAGAACAACCTGCGGTAGCTTTCCCCACCCTTACGCTCAACAAGGAACCATGCCCATGACGAGCGACTCCCCGTGGTTCGACCAACCCGGCGACGAACTGGACGACGACGAGTATCCCGACCCGCCCGACGACGAAGACGAAACGCCGACGGCCTCGTGTCCCGAGTGCGGTGCCGACGTCTATGAAGACGCCGTGCAATGTCCCGCCTGCGGAGCGTACATCACGCCGACCTCGGGCAGCCATCTCTGGGCTGGCCGGCCCGTCTGGTGGATCGTCCTGGGAGTCCTGGGCATCGCGGCAACCATCGTGGTGCTGGCCATGTTTTGAGCCCAACCACGCGTCTCGGCTCAAAGCCTTTCCCAGGGCAAACCAACGACAGACGCCGAATCATACGAGAATCGCCCAGCCGACGCTACACCAAACGGGGCGATTCGGCCGCCGGGCACCGATTCCTCACGACCGAAAACCCCTTCTTCGATAGGGTGTAACTGGGGTATTTGGGAAGACCGGGAAGGCTGGCTTCAAGAAAAATCCGCACGCCGGCCACCCAACCTCACTCCTTCGGCCGTCCCTGGCGGAGTCGGGCCCGGATTTCCTCGAGCCGGCGGCCCAGTTCCTGCTCGTAGCCCCGGTCGGTCGGCCGGTAATACTCCCGTTCGACGCCCAGGTAGTCCTGGGCCGCGATCGCGTCGGGTGAATCGTGGGCGTACTGGTAGCCTTCGCCGTGGCCCAGCCGCTTCGCCCCGCCGTAGTGCTTGTCGCGCAGATGGACCGGCACGGGCAGCAGCCGGCCCTCGCGGACGTCCTGCCGCGCTTCGTAAATGCCGACCGTTGCCGCGTTCGACTTCGCGGCACATGCAAGATAGGTGACTGCCTGGGCCAGGTTCAACTGGCACTCGGGCAGGCCGACCATTTCGCACGCCTGGGCCGTGGCCACGGCCAACCCCAACGCGGCCGGCGCCGCGTTGCCCACGTCCTCGCTCGCCAGGATCACCAACCGCCGCGCCAGAAAACGCACGTCCTCGCCCCCTTCGAGCATGCGGGCCAACCAGTAGAGCGCGGCGTCCGGATCGCTGCCGCGGATGCTCTTGATCAACGCGCTGATCGAATCGTAATGGGCGTCGCCTTGCCGGTCGTATTGCACGGCCTTGCGCTGGACTGATTCCTCGGCCAACGCACGGGTGAACTCGACCGGTCGCCGGTCGCTCGAAAGCACGCCGATCTCCAGCGCCGAAAGTGCCCGCCGGGCGTCGCCGTCGCTCACTTCGGCGAGAAAGTCCAGCGCGTCGTCGTCCAGATGCACCTCGTGGCGGCCCAACCCTCGACGTTCGTCGGCCAACGCCCGTCGGACGAGCGTCTTGATGTGCTCGACCGAAAGCGGCTCGAACTGAAAAACACGCGAACGGCTGACCAACGCGCTGTTGATCGTGAAAAACGGATTCTCGGTCGTCGCGCCGACCAGCACGACGATGCCGCTCTCGACGTCGGGCAGCAGCACGTCCTGTTGCGCCCGGTTGAAGCGGTGCACCTCGTCGATAAAAAGAAGCGTCTTTTGCGCGCCGGCCGAAAGCCGGTCGCGGGCCGCGGCGAGCACCTCGCGCACTTCCTTCACGTTGCTCGTGACCGCGCTGAGCTGCTGAAAATGGCTCTGGCTCTCGGTGGCCAGAAGCCGCGCCAAGGTCGTCTTGCCCGTGCCGGGCGGACCGTAGAAAATCACCGAGCCGAGCCGGTCGGCCGTCAACAGCCGGCGCAACAATCGCCCCTCGCCCAAAAAATGCTCCTGGCCGACGAATTCATCGAGACTCGCCGGGCGCATCCGCGCGGCCAGCGGCATCGCCAGCGCTCGATTGGCTTGTTCACCCGGTTCGAATAACGACATGGTTTGGTTTACCACTCCGGTTCGACGGGCCGGCCGCCGGGCAACAGATCGGCCAATGGGCAGCCGTCGCACTTGGGCGTCTTGCGACAATGCTTATGACCCACGCGGACCAGCAACGCATGAAACTCATTATACAGCTTGACGTCTTCTTCCACGTGGCTCTCGAAATATTCCTGCAGCCCGTGATAGTCGATCTCGGGCTCGACCCAGCCGTGCCGGGCCATGACCCGCAGCGTGTACGTGTCGATGACGAACACCGGCAGGTTGCCCGCGTAGAGCAAAATCGAGTCGGCCGTTTCCGGCCCCACGCCGTTGACGCCAAGCAGCTCCTCGCGGAGCGAATGGACGCCCACGGCGAACATCGCGTCGAGATCGCCGCCATGGTCTTCCACGACGAGCCGCAACAGGTTGTGCAATCGCCGGGCCTTCATCCGGTAGTAGCCGGCCGGGCGAATCAACTCCGCAAGCTCCTCGACCGGCACGTCGAACAGCGCGCGCGGCTCGATCAAATCATGCTCGCGTAGATTGGCAATCGCCTTCTCGACGTTTTTCCAACTCGTGTTCTGCACGAGAATCGCGCCGATCATCACCTCGAAAGGCGACTCGCCCGGCCACCAGTGTTGCGGACCATAGGCGTCGATCAGCCGCTGATACACTTCTTGCAAAACGTCGTTCATCGGGGCGCGCCGCTGAGGGTTTCCGGTCGCTGTCGCGTTCCATCTTAACCAATTTCTTTCTGGTGCCAATCGGCCGCGGTCTTATTGGCGTTGGCTCAAATTGGGGGGCGTCGGCCACATCGCCGCGACAATCGTCGCGACGCTTCCCGCGGTCCGGCCGTCGCGCGACTTCTGTCCGGCGCCGTTCAAGCTAACGCAACTGCCCGGTCGAAGATGAAAATGGGCTTCTGCACGATACTTCCAGCCAGCCACGTACCGTTACGATGAGCGACGCTCCCCAAGACATCGTCCCGATCGCGCCGCCGATCGACTATTGGCACGGATCACGCCAGCCGCTGACCAGTCTGGCCTTCATCGCGCCGCTGTTGGTCGTTTATGAGGTGGGCGTCTTGTTGCCTGAGAGCGGCGCGGCACGCAACGGCGTCGACGTGTGGCTGCGGACGCTTTTGGATTGGGTTGGGCTCGGGCAGTACTTTCTCCTGCCCTTGCTGACCGTTTGCATCCTCCTCGGCTGGCACTACACGACGCGCCAGCCGTGGCGCGTTTCGCGGCGCGTGTTGGGGCGCATGGCGGTCGAATGTCTCGTGCTGGCCGTGTGCCTTCGCCTGATCTCGGAGCTGCAATATGGGCTGATGCAGGGCCTCATCACGCCGGCCGCGGAGACGGTCGCCATGGCGGTCGAACACGCCGACGCGAGCCCAAGCGTCTCGGAGCGATTGGGCGATCTGATCATGTTCCTCGGCGCCGGCATCTACGAGGAATTGCTGTTTCGGCTCATCCTATTGTCGGCCGCGATTTGGGGACTGCGCCGATTGGGAATCCAACCTCGGTGGAGCGTCGTGGGCGCCGTCGCGCTGACGAGTTTTCTCTTCGCCGCGGCCCACTACTTGGGTCCCTATTGTGAGAATCTCGATCTGTTCAGCTTCCTGTTTCGATTCGTCGCCGGCCTCTTCTTCTGCGTGCTGTTCGTCTATCGCGGATTCGGAATCACCGCGGGCGCGCACGCCGGCTACGACATTCTGGTCGGACTGTTGTCGTGAAGGCGATGCTAGCACGCACGATCTGTCCGCAGCGAGAACGGTTCCGCGAATTTTGTCAATAGCTATTTGAGTCATTCTGAAAATACGTGGAAACTTTCGCGTTTCCGCGCGTCGTTCGCCCCGCCCGGAAGTGGTTGATTTTTTTCGCGCCCTCGCGAGCCAAGCGACAATCGCCCTTTGTGCTCGCTGCCCGAAGAGACTATAATGAGAAACCGAGGGCACCTGACGCCTCTGTTTTTTTCGTGCGGACGCGTCGGTGGTGGCAACCAGAACCAATGTGTTATTTTCACGTTCCCAGGGAACGGTTCACCCTTGCGGCCGATTGTTTGAGGAATTTCGTCGTGCTGACTACGCGACCCAAAATAGCGGAATTGGTGTTTCGAGTTTATGGCCGGGCATTGCACCCGGAACTCTTTCAGGTCTGCGCGTCGCGGACCGTCAAGCGAGGCAAGTACGAAGCCAAGATCGATATCACCACCGCCGGCCACGTCGTTTGTTGGCGTTATGCGGGCCTGACGCTGACCGAGGTGGCCACCAGCGCGAACCATCCCCTGCCCGAGTGCCGGCGGCTCGTTTCGGCCAAGCTTCGCGGCCATCGCAACGAGCAGGTCTCGTGTCGCGGCGGGGTCAACTATCAGGTCAGTTTTCAGCTCGAACCGGTCGCTCCGGAAGTTTTTTGGACCTTCCAGCAGGAATTGGCCCAGGACGGCCGCCATCAGGGAATGCTCCACCGGTTCGATTCGAGTGGGCGGATGGCGCTGGGGGCGCTGAGCTACATCAACCTCGAATGCCGCGACCGGCGTCTGTTCGTCCAGGCGTTCCACACCTTCCCCGACGACTACGCCATTGTCAAAAGCCAGTCGCTGTTCGAAATCCCCTGACCCGCGCGGCCGTTCCCCCACTCTTCTGACCCGAATGAGCTGTAGGGTGCGTGCTCGCACGCACCGCGGTTGTGCAACACGCCAGGAATCCGGCTTGTGGCCTTGTCCGCGCGTGCAAGCACGCACCCTACCTAAGCGCCAGGTGCCGTGGCCACGTTCGCGTGGCCATGCGTTGATTCGTTCAGAGACATGCTCACGGCAAGCGTGAGCATGGCGCCCGGCTCGACCAACTGGGGACTGTCCCAATTTTCGCAAAGCGAAAATGGGACTGTCCCCTTCGGCGCCGATCCCGAAACCGACGCCGGCCAGATTGTCTTGCAACTCGACGAAGACGGCGACCCGACGCACCGGTACTTGTGGGGCCAGGCCGTCGACCTGCTGCTGGCCGACGAGACGGTCGGCCCGGGCAACGACGCCACGCCCGGCACGGCCGACGACGTCCACTGGACGCTCGGCGACCACCAGAACTCGATCCGCGACATCCTGGCACTGGACGAAACGAGCGGCCAGTGGCAGGTGGCCAACCACGTCAC
>JAFGIR010000196.1 GCA_016929515.1 Pirellulales bacterium
ACACGCTGCGCAAGCCGGGCGGCACCGCCTGGTGCAATGCCATGCTCGAAGACGGCATCACCGCCACGCTCGGCCCCGTCTACGAACCCTACCTCACCGCGTTTCCCAAACCCGACGATTTCTTTCCGCTGTTGTTGACGGGCAAGTACACGCTGGCCGAAGCCTACTATCGCACGAAGCCGTTCGACTCCTGGGCCATGGTGCTCGTCGGCGACCCGCTGTACAACCCGTTCAAAAACCATCCGGCGCTCGACGAAGCCGATCTGCCTGAAAGGCTCAAGAAACACGGTGCCGATAGCCCGGAGTCGGAGTGAGGAATGTCCGCGACAACTACGCCTTGCGGATTTTCTCGCGTCCTTCGGTGACGTTCTTGGTCGCGTTGCGCGTGTCGACGACCAGCGGCGCGTACCGAACGACCAAGTCGTAGTCGACCGACGAATGGTCGGTGGCGATCAACACGCAATCCAGGTCGGCGAGAAACTCGGCCGTGAGTTCCTGGCTTTCCATGCCCGAAAAATCATAGTTCCGGTGGGCGTGGAGCGCCGGGATATGCGGGTCGTGATAACTGACTTGAGCACCCGCCTCGCCGAGCAGCTTCATCAACAGGAACGAAGGACTCTCGCGGTCGTCGTCGACGTCCTTCTTGTAGGCCACGCCGAGCACGCAAATCTTGCTCCCGTTGACCGGCTTGCCCTGCTCGTTCAACGCATCCATCAACCGGCGGATGACGTAGTTGGGCATGCTCGTGTTGATCTCGCCGGCCAGTTCGATGAATCGAGTGGGCACGCCGTATTTTCGGGCAACCCAACTCAAATAGAAGGGGTCGATCGGAATGCAATGGCCCCCGAGGCCCGGCCCGGGATAAAACGCGTGGAACCCAAACGGCTTGGTCTTGGCCGCTTCGATCACTTCCCAAACGTCCATCCCCAGCCGGTCGCAGAGCATTTTGAGCTCGTTGACCATGGCGATGTTGACCGAACGGTAGGTGTTTTCGAGAATCTTGCAGGTCTCGGCCACCTCGCAACTCGAAACGGAAATCACGCGGACCACCGCTTCGCGGTAGACCATTTCGGCCAGACGCAGACTTTCCGGATCGAAACCGCCGACCACCTTCGGAATGCTCTCGGCCGAAAACTCCGGATTGCCTGGGTCTTCGCGCTCGGGACTGTAGGCCAGGAAAAAGTCCTTGCCGACTTCGAGTCCGGTGGCGGTCAGGATGGGCAGCATCACGTCGCGCGTCGTACCCGGGTACGTCGTACTCTCCAAAGCGACCAACTGCCCGGGTCGAAGCATCTCGGCGATGAACCGCGTGGTCGCCTCGACGTAGCACAGATCGGGATCGCGGCTTTCGCTCAACGGCGTGGGCACGCAGATCAGCAAGACGTCGGCTTCGGCCAGCCGCTTCATGTCGGCCGTCGGCTCGAAGTGGTTCTGCTCGACACATTGGGCGATCCACTCCGAAGCGATGTGCTCGATGTAGCTCTGGCCGGCCACGAGCTTATCGACCTTGGACTGGTCGACGTCGAAGCCCATCGTCTTGAACCCGGCCCCGACGAACGCGCGGACCAGCGGAAGCCCGACATAGCCCAATCCGATGATGCCGATGATGGCCGACTTGTCGGCGATCTTCTGTTCGAGTGTTTTGGTCATTTGCTTTGGTACCTTCGATCTACGTGCGTCCCGATACAAGCCGGCTGCCCGGGCCGGCGTTTTCCATGGCCCATTTTCTTCCGCTCGGGGACGGGAAGGAACGGGCGAAACTTCTAGCATAACCATAGCTTACGCCGGGGGGAACAGCCCGGGAGCGTCATTTTTCGAAGACACAAAAAAGCGCCCCGGCAGCCGCTCGCCGGGGCGAGAAATTGGCCTAACAGACCGCGGTCGGGTGGCACGCCCAAAATGGGCGTGGCAAGAGCCGCCAGAAGGCGTCAATACAAGCTGGCTCCGTGACAGCAACCACACCCTTCGTGTCTCAGGGCGTGTCACGCTGCGCCGGCCCGGCCACCGCCGGCAGCAAATTCGGCGGATTGCCCTCGGCAAAAGCCCGCATCAGAGCTTGGGCCGTCTTCTTGGTGCGATAGTCGGGATACGGGATCGGCTCGGTGACGCCGTGCCGTGCGAGGATTCGCGCACACTCGACGCGGCACCGGCCGGCCATCTCCACGGCCGCGGCTAGAATCCGCATGCACTCCTCGGGCGAGTGAAAGCCCATGCCGTTGCTGGCGGCCACGTAGTCCAAGCGGAGTTGAGCCCCGCGGACCAGCCGGCGAACTTCGACCAACTCGTCGTCGCCGGCGCCAGCCTGGCGGGCCGCGGCAATGTCGAAATGAGCCTTGGCCAAAACCTTCTCCGCGCGACCACGTCCCTCGCGGACCTTGTCCTGGATGGTCTCGACGCGAGCATGAATGTCCTCCTCGCTCCAACGATGACACACCGCGCAGCTATTGGCGATGTTCAGCAGCGGGCTGCGGACGTGGTGATCGGTAAACTTGCTTCCACCTTCGGTCTTGTAAGGCATGTGGCAATCGGCACAGGCCACGTCCCGATAGGCGTGGATGCCCGTGTGATAGACTTCGTAGTCCGGATGTTGCATCTTGACCATCGGCGCGCCGCTGATGGCATGGGTCCAGTCGGAGAAGTCTCGCTTGTCGTAATAGGCTTCCATCGACTCGGGCGTCATGCCCCGTTTCCAGGGAAACGTCAGATAGTCGCCCTTCCCCTTGAAGTAATACTCGACGTGGCATTGGGCACAGACCAACGACCGCATCTGTTGGTGCGTCGCCTTGTCGATATCGCGACCTTGTTGCTCGAAGGCTTCGCGGATCACCGGTCGCGTGATTCTCAATTGCATGGTCTTGGGGTCGTGGCAGTCGAGGCAGCCAACCGGGTGGGTGATCTGGCCCTTGAGCGAATCGAACGTCTGCCGGTAAAAATCCTCGGGCCCCAGGTCGGCCATCAAACGAACGACGTCCGGACCCTTGCAGGTCCAGCAAGTCGCCGGGGTTGTCGGCCCGACCCGCTCGGTTCGCGTGACGTCCTCGATCGCGTGGAGATGGCCCCTGGCTTGGCGATACTCCTTGGCAAACCCATAGCCGGCAAAGAGAATCACGTTGGCCGGCGTTTCGGCCAGGTAGTCTCGCGGATCGGACCCGCCGTACATCGTCTTGGTGCTGCTGTCCTCGGTCTGGCGATACGAGTCGTATTCTCGCGGCCAGTTCACGGCCCAACGCGAGCTATCCGTCTCCATCGGCGCGATGGGTTTCCCGGTCGCGACGGCTCGCGACTCCGCTCGCCGCTGGAGGATCGACGCGGCCAACAGCCCGAGAAGAAACGTTGCTATCAAGGCCGCGCCGAATAAGAGCCATCCGCGCCAGGCGGCCGATGGTTGCGGCGTTGTCCGGTTCTTGTTCCTGTTCCGATTCCTAATGCTCATCAGGCATCTCCTTGTCGAGACCGGTTCGGCGACCGCCGACGAGCGGTGCGGACGTGGCCTCCTCGATCGGGCGTAGTCGGGGGCGGAAGACGTCAGGGGTTGCCGAAAGGCTTCGGGCCGTTCCGTGAGGAATGTCGCGATGGCAGTCCCAGCATGGCTGCGTTTCGTCCTGCTCGCCCAAACACACGTCCTCGACCACCCGTTCGTGGCACCGCCGGCAATTCTGTTCGAGCACGGGCACCGCCTTTTCCGAAAGGCGGATTACTTGCGGCTCCCAATGCATCGTGAACACGGTGGCGTGCCAGAGCCCGTCACGCGCCTTGTAGGCGTATTGCGATGCGAACGAGTCGTGGGGAACGTGGCAATCGTTGCAGGTCGCGTGCGCGGCGTGGCTGCTGTGCTGCCAGGTAGCGTATTGAGGGCCCATGACGTGACAATTAACGCACGTCTCGGGCGAATCGCCCAGGTAGGACAGCGAACGGGACGAATAGGCAACGAACAGCGCCATGCCGACCGCGGCACCCAAGGCGGCAAAACAGACTGCCCGCCATTGACGCGCCAGGAATTCCAGAGAGATCAGTTGCTGCAGAACCCGCAGCACGTTCATGGCTTGTACTCCCCTTGCAACCAACTGCCGGTCTCAGGATAGCACAATCGGGCCGCCGCCGATACCCGCTCCACTGCCCGAAACCGGTGACCCACGCGCCGTGCCCACGCTCGTGGCGAAGACGTGCAAGAATTCAACGTGGCCAAAAGACCGAGCCGCGCGGCGCGAGCAAAACAAAAGAGGGCAGACTTGCCCGCTTCGGACCGAAGAAAAGGGCAAGTTTGCTCGGTGGAAATCGTCCGAGTATCAAGGAGAACGGCAGAACGAATGGATCACCCGGCTAGGGCCGCCGCCAGGTCGGCTCGGGCATCCGTGCCCGTCAGGCGGAGGTCGAATTTCTCCTGTAATATCTTGAACACATTAGGGCTGATGAAGGCCGGCGGCTTTGGGCCAATCGTAATGCCCTGCACGTTCAGATAGAGCAGTGTCAGCAGCACGGCCACGGCCTTCTGTTCGAACCACGAAATCACGAGCGTCAGCGGCAGGTCGTTCACCGAGCAGTGGAACGCCTCGGCCAGGCCCGTCGCCACGCGGATCGCGCCGTAGGCGTTGTTGCACTGGCCCATGTCCAGCAATCGCGGCAAGCCCAGATGCTCGCCGTAGTCGTAGTCGCGGATGCGGTATTTGCCGCAGCCGAGGGTGAGGATGAACGAGTCGGGCGG
>JAFGIR010000197.1 GCA_016929515.1 Pirellulales bacterium
GACTTGTCGCGACGTTGCGATTTTGTCACCTCAAGCCAGTCAAGATACTCTTCGATTTCTCTGATCGGCATTCCCAAGGAGATCGCGGTCTTCACCGCTTCAGCACGCTGCAAGAACGTGTCTGCATGCTCAAGCATCAGCTTAGCCACTTCATGCACCATCTGCCCACGGCTCCCTTGAAACCGAGGATGGCTCGCTCGCTTCCGTAATATGTGCGTTGTGAGCGATCGGCCGACCGTGGCGAAACGCTTCAGAAATCGACCTCCGACCCGTCGCCCCCCGACCGCGATCTTTGCAGGCGTTAGTAGATGCCTTGCGGCAATTCACCAGGGAAATCTCGCAGCCCAACGGACCGCTGGCAGACTTCTGGTCGGAAAACAGCGCCGTCAGCTCCGTAACCAGCGTACCGAACTTCAATTACGGTAATCACAACAAATGTTTGCATCAAGTCCGGTTTCTAGACCGCCTGGAATGACCCGGACATGGGTACCCGACTCGGTTGCGACAGGCCTGAACGCGTGCTCAATTTTCCCCTTCCCTTTTCTGCCCTCCTTGTGTAATTCTAGGGTGAGTTGCTTTGCATCGAGAATCACCCCTCAGGTGGGAATACGTCACCCAAGATGACATACGCTCTATCTCGCCAGCCCGACGAAGCCCTCCGTCATCGTGGTATCCCGGACAATCAGACAATCTCCATCGACACTTGAGAGGAGCGGCAAGTGGACGCTCTGGCGAGCGCCGTCTCTGAGAACCGCGGCAACCGAACGACTTCGTTAGAAGGTGGATTGCCGATTTCCCCCGCCTCTAAGCACGGGTCCCGAGAATCTGGTGACCGTGCCGGCCCCCAACAGGCTGAATCCCATGACGCGTTCAAGCGGAGCGATGATTTTTGCAAGACTCGTATCGAGCGCAACCAGCTTGTCTTCGGCGATATAGACGCGGTCGCCCGGGAATATCTGGTAGTTGGTATCACTTCTTCCACATTGCGTGATGCCGTTCCAGTCAACTGGAAAGACTCGATCGCAACCCTCCGCGTCACACCCGGCCCGAGCAATCCAGATCCGCTTGGACGACACCTGATCAAGACCGTTGATCTGTGAGATGGCGTCTAGTATCGTCTCGTTCCCGGTGACAGGAAATCGAAAAACTCCGTCCCCCATCCCGGCGCCTTGCGTGATGACGTAGTAGACCTTGCTGTTGTAGGCAAACACATCGACCGAGACCTCCGGCGCATCGAGATACTGCGCCAGATGCTCCTCAATCACACGCTTTGCCTCGGGAATGGTCAGTCCCACGACCTGGACATTTCCATAGCTTCCCAGCGTCACGGTTCCATCGGGCGCAACCAGATGTTCGCCCGCGATCTGCTGCTTGGCCGCCAACTCGGCCACGTTCACCACGACCTGGGGTTCTTTCAGATACTGCTGAAGATGCTCCTGAATGGTGAGCGCGGCTTCGTCAACCGTCTGTTCCGAAACCTTGACCGTACCATAAGTGAAGCCAAGGTTGACGGTTCCGCCGGGTTCGATCGGGTAGAGACCGTCGATCGAGCTATCGGGCAACGTCCCCTTCACCCGAATCGCCAGAACATCGTATGCCCTGAGACGGTACGGAGCTTTGGGGACGACGTGGACGGCTTCAATCGTCAGGATGTCGGGCGGCTCAATGGTGTAGGTCGGCAAGATCGTCTTGTCCAACTCGCGAGGTGCCTCGCGCGGGACCACATACGAATCGTCATGCATCACGCGGCACCCGGCGCTGCTCAGAACCATAGCGAGCAGAACCATGAGCAGTGTGAAGCGGATTGTCGGATGCTTTTCGATCATGAATAGTGCCGATATTCTCTGTTTTACCTAAAGCCTCGCGGATATATGGAGAGCTGAAGCCTAACCGACGAATACGACCTCAATTTGTCTAATCGGCAAAGTCGCGTAATCGGAACAGCTTTTCCAATCAGAACATCCCGCATTCCTTACGCATTTGCGGAACTTCATGAAATCGAAAGAGTGCACGACCACGGCGGGGCAGGGCAGCACAGTGGGGAAATCAGACCGAACGGCCTCCGAACAGACCGCGAGACCTCCACGAGCCTCGGAGTCCGGCGCGCCACGAGCATTCGCGACCAAAAGAAACCCGTCGCCGTGAAGACAACCGCGTCATCACAGACGATTGAAGAGATCCAACGCGGGTCTATCGCCGGCAGCTACCGACCACGACGACCGCCCGCTGAACGCTGTAGCGGGTAGTAATGCGAGTAGTTCATGAACGTGCTGCCGGTGCCCGTTGGCCTTGCCAGGCTTGCTCGCTCGAATCGTGAAAGTTCCTGTCCCAAATCGCGTGTCTGGGCCTGTTGTTGCTGAATCTCAAAATTCTGTCGCCCCAGAGCGTCGTACACGCGTTGCTTTGGTCGGACGAAACTGTGGTAGTTGTCCAACGGCCCCGGATCCTTCCGAAACAGGTCCATCCACGGGCTGATCGTAGGGCTTGGTGGACGAAAATACTTCCGTCCGCCCTGCTGGGCATGTGCCGACGCGGCGCAAGAGAGGAACAGACTCGCCGTCAGAAACACTGAGACCAGGCAACGCACCTTCATTGTTCAATCTCCGCCACAAACCGGGCTGAAAGAATACACAACTGGGTAACTGGAGACGCCTGGGCACAGCCCACACTATCCCACTGGTCATTGTAGTCGACACAACCTCCCGGTCAACTTTCGCATTCCGTGGATCATCTTGATCACTGTGCAAATCGAGAATCGCGAAACCTTCCCTACACTACCCATCTACACAGGGCAGCAGGGCCGCCACCCATGGCTGCTTCCGCAACACGCTGAAAATGCTCCCCTTGGTCGCCAGACTGGGTGAAAAGGCCCACGATCTCTGAGATGAGCAGTATATGCATGCTCTCCTCGCTTCACGAGAGTCATTTTTGGCTGTCGCGAGACTTCACGCGCGGGCGTCAACAATACGCGCCGTGACGAACATGCCAACCGCGGCCCCCGCCGTGCATAGAATCACATCCGTAATATCGGGGTAGTGCGGTGGCAAGAACACCTGGGCCATCTCTATCGAAGTGGCCACGCCCGCCGCAACCAGCAGCAAAACAGCTCGCGCAAGGCGACGTATCTGGCGAGGGACGGGCAGATTCGCCACCGCCAGGGCAGAGAGTGCTCCCAGTGGCATATACAGAAGCAGTTTCTTCAAAATGTCCGAAATTGCGTTGAATTCGGAACCATGATACATCGCGGCAAACGGAACGGCAAAGAACCCCTGATAGCGCGCCTTGATTTCCTGAGGATCATCGATCAGGACATAGGGTGCACAGAACAGGACCCCCAGAAAAACCACGTACACGGCCGCCAACCCCAGATACCACGCCGAACGTCCGGCAGAACGGTTTGAAGCCGGCCGGCGTTGGTCGTCGGCGACACCCCCTCGCCAGCGACGCATCAACACGACCCCAAGCCAGACGCCAAGGATGCCGCTAATCACGTCGGACGTGCTCACGTAACGGCTGTAGACAAACAACTGTGCGAATTCGGTGGCCAAGACAAACGCCGCGCCAAGCCAGACGCTCCGCCCAAGCGAACGCACGAGCCGCTCGGCACGAGTGAACCACGTCGTGGCCAACATGCCAATCGGGACGAAGACGACAACATCGCGAAACAGCCCGAACAGCGATGCAAACCCGAAAGTGAAATCCGCAAACGGCACAAGCTCGATTCGGCCCGCCTGATACTTGTCCGTAAGTTCCCCCACGCTAATGGTCAGATCGAGAGGCATGACGGAATAGACCATCAGTCCGAGAAAATAGAGCTCCAACAGCCAATCGATCTGGTCCTTGGGACGCCGGGCAGTCGTATAGGTGCGTATCCAGTCTGTAAGAGTCTGCCCGATCAATAACCATAGGACCGTGCCCAACACGGCTCCGATAGTCTCGGCAAGGATGTCGTTCCGCGAGACCGTGCGAGGCGGGAACCAGAGCTGCGTGAATTCGAGTACAAAGCTCATAACGGTCGCGAGTGCAACCACGAGCGGCACGGTGAGAACTCGTCTCCCGACAGCTCGGCGATCGACTACCAGCGTGGCAAGCCAACAGTAACTGATGGGGATGAACAAGAGAATATTGGCTACCCAGTCGGCTCGCCGGCCGGCGCCCAACGTCAGGTAGGGTATCTCGCGAAATCGCGTCACCGCGTCGCCCCACGCCAACGGTGTGAATCGCAGCGGAACCAGTGATCCGTAAATGGCGATGGCCGTGAAAAACAGGGCCAGAAGAAAGTAATGGTAGCGAGAAGGGCAGCTTGGCCCGGTGATGTCGTGATTCACCGACACTTTGGATCCACGAGTCAATCGCCGCGCGAGGACGTAGACCACGGCCGCGCAAGCACAAGCGAACAGGCCGACCAAGATGGCCATGGCCCAATCAAAGCTTGTCCCCGCAACCGATACGTCGCCGTACAACGGATCGCCCTCTCGGTCAGAGATGCTAATGCCTTGTTGCCCACCCCGCGAGCCTTGGACGCGGCAACCAGTCGGTGGAGATTACTGTTGTCGTCAGTGCCTTTCGGCACAGAGAGGTATTTCGAGGCCCCGTCACCGCAACATACCCATTATAGCGGGAATCCTGAACCGTCGTCTAAGCAGAACGATCGTCCGGGTTACGCGTCATGTCCGGGGGCAACGTTACTCTCCAGGTTGCTGCAGACACCCTTCTTCATGACGATTCACTCTCACTCCAACCAGGGCCAATCGGTGTTGCCTGGCACATTGAGGGATTCCACCCACAGCCATGCCAGAGCACCCGGTTCTTGTCACGGCCGAGCCTGACCCCCAGAATTTGGCCCTTGCCGGCGGGAAAGACTCTTCGTTTCGCTCAAAGCCACAATTACGATGCCCCCCCGCGGAAGGGACCACTTTGAATGGGAGGCCTTTCGTGGGCGTTGCTCTGGTGCGTTGCATATGCCACGTCGGAACGTAGAGATGTTGCAATCGGTCAACATTCAGTCATGTGATTTGTCGGATAGCGAAAGACGCGAAGCTGTAGCGTTTCTTGAGTTTAGGTTCTGTTGGTTAGGTTTGCGCGATACGTTGGCATCCTAGTTGCGTTCTGAGCGAGCATGGTCGTACCCTGTAACTTGACATTTCGAGGACATTGAATCATGCTGTGGGGATAAGAGGGGGTGGTCCGTCATCGTTTGGCAGGCCCGTCGTGCCGGGTATTCTTCCGGACGCCTGCGTTACGAAGGGTTGCCACTGTCAACCATGCCTCCTCCCGCCTGAATACCACGGCAAACCGAGAATGGACTGCGGAGACTTGTCCACGGCTGTGGTTGAGTTCGGAATCTACGTGAACCCAAGTAGGCGATTCGACCCGCGACTTGGGAATGATGATTCGGCCGACCTCAGGTTTCCATGATTGTCGTGTCGGACAGTTTACCGGTTGGTCTGCATTTCGATAGGTGCGAACATTGACTACGCCAGAGATTGACTCGAAATCGAAGAACACGCTGATCATCAGTTCAAGCATTTTGCTGGTTCTGGTGGTCGTGGTCTACTACCCCGTGCTTTATTGGCTCGTGAAAGCCCACTGGTGGAGCAACCCTGACTACATCTACGGTTTCCTCGTGCCCGTCTTCTCCGGTTACCTGCTCTGGGACCGTCGCGACATGCTGAAGCTCAACCAGTTGAACGGAAGCTACTGGGGCATTCTGATCATTCTGGTGACTTTTGTGGTCGCGGTTTATGCCGACAGTCAATACAACAAGGTCCTCAAGGGCATGACGATCGTTCCGATGGTCGGCGGCATGGTCCTGTTGGTCGGAGGTTGGCACGCGATTCAATGGTCGTGGCCGGCCGTCGGCTTTCTTTTCTTCATGTCCCCGCTTCCGGGGCGTTTTGCCAATCTGCTGAGCGAGGAACTTCAAGCGATCGGTACCTCCGTCAGCGTATTTGTCCTACAGACGATTGGTTTGCCGGCCGTGGCCGAAGGAAATGTCATTGTCTTGAGTAATTCGCGTTTGGGGGTTGTTGAAGCTTGCAGTGGAATCCGGATGTTGATGCTGTTTTTCGCCGCGTGTATCGGTACCGCGTTTTATCTTCGTCATCGTGATCCTCTGACGCGAATTCTAATTGCTCTGAGCGCGCCACCCATCGCCATTATCGCCAACGTTACGCGAATCACGGTTACGGCAATTCTCTATGAGAAGGTGAGCCAAGAGTTGGGGGATAAGATTTTTCATGACTTGGCCGGCTGGTTGATGATGCCCATGGCCATCGCCATTCTGTGGCTGGAGACGGCCCTGCTCGATCGATTGTTTGTTGCTCCCGAACGGGAGGCACCCATCGGGCTGGGCACCACGGCCGGCGTCAGTATTCCAAGAAGCAAAGACCAAACACCCCCGCTGGGCAACGTACCGCCCGGCAGGCTTGACGGATAGCGCGCCGGCGGCTTGATCTCGCCGAAGGTAGAGATTGGCGCGGCGCGCCTCGCGTGCACGGACGTGGTGGACCTATCTGGTGACGGCGGTTTGTCCGATGTGATATCGGCCCGGACCACCAGACTCGTTTCGTGAGATGGCTCTCATCTTGAGGCAAAACCTTTTCGTTCATGGCATCATTTCCGCTACTCGGAGCAGTGAAGCGTACTTTTTGCATTTGGGACTCGTGCCCCGTCGCTATCCTCGCGGCTTCCCCAAAATGCTTCTCTGTCCGTCGCTTCGCGTAGCAGGAGTGCCACTTTTTTTTCAGAGCTGAGGAGAGACTTATGTCGACCAAAGACGACACATCGCTGGACCATCCTTCGAACGGTCAGTCGCTGGTGGTGCACCACAGTACGCCGCTGGGCACCAAAGACGCGGATTGGGCGGCCGTGCCTTCCTACGGCCAAGGACACGATCATTCGCAGATGAACGCCGCGGTCTACTTTCACGCCGTCCGGCGTCACTGGTTCCTTGGGCTGTTGCTCGGAGTGATCCTCGCTGTCGCGGCTGGCGTGGCTACGTGGTTCCTCCTGCCCATCAAATACACGGCAACGTCGTTGATCCAAGTGTCCATGGAGCAACCCAAGCTGCTCAAAGGCGACCCGCGGTTCAATCTGCAGCGGGAGTATGAGATTTACAAGGACACGCAGTCCCAGTTGGTCAGAAGCCCCCTCGTCTTGATGGCCGCGTTGCGGAAACCGGAGATCGCTTCGCTATCCATCTACAAGCGAGAGGAGGTCGACCCGATCACCTGGTTGCAGGATGAGTTGCGCGTCTTTTTTGGCGGCGAAGGCCAGATCATGTCGGTCAGCCTGACCGACGACAACAAGGAAGAAGTCGCCAAGGTGGTCCGCGCGGTGGTCGACGCCTATCTCAGCGAAATCGTCGAAAGCGAACGGAGCGAGAAGCACCGCGCTCTGGCCGACCTCGAGGCGGTGTTGGCCGCCAAGGAACAGGAAATTCGCCAACGACGCACCACCCTGAGACGGTTGGCCGACGAGTTGGGCACGGCCGACCGGGAAACACTCAACATGCAAATGCAGTTCGCCCTGCAACAGTTGAGCATGTATCGCGGACAACTCGCCCAGGTTCAGATCGACCTGCAGAACTCCAAGTCCGAATTCGCGGCCAGCCGGAAGGCACTCGAGCGGCTGGAATCGGCGCCGGCAAACACTCTGGAACTCGAACGGCTGAAGTTGCAGGACCCAATCTGTCGCGAACTTCAAAAAAAGATCAGCGACTTGCAGGCCGTCGCGAGCCAGGCCGCCGGAAAGGGGCTCCCCGGAAAACCCGGCTCCCTCTCCATCCAATTGGTCGAGCAAATAAACACGCTTCAAGCAGACCTTCAAGCGAGGCTCGATCACCTCTCCACGATCCTAACGGCAGCCATGCGGAACGAACTCCAGGAAAAAGTCTCCGACCTGGAGGTCAGAATTGCCCTGGCACAAGAACTGAAAACAAACCTCGACAGCGAGGTCAGCGCCAAACGCGAGGAATTCGAGAAGATCGGCAAGTCGTCCGTTGAGTTGGACATGATGCGGACCGAGTTGGAAAATCTCGAGGACGTCACAAGCGGCATCGCGGTGCAACGCGAGACGCTCGAAGTCGAGACCAAGTCGCCGCCACGAATCCGATTGCATCAGAGGGCCGAGGAACCCATCAGCTACGACAACCCCGAGATGCACGTGGCTCTGACCATTATTGCGGCCATCGCCGGCCTGATTCTGCCGCTGGTTGGCATTGTCTGGTGGGACGTTCGCAAAGAGCGCATCAATTCGTCGGAAGACGTGGCCAAGGGGCTCGGCCTGCCCGTCATGGGTTCCGTACCCGTGATTCCCGGTCGAGCCATCAAGCGACTGAATGCTCCAGGCAAGAAGAACCAAGTCTGGAACGTCCGATTGGCTGAGTCGGTCGACGGCATTGCGGCCAAATTGCTCCGCAACGCGGCGATCGAGAAGAATCGGGTCGTACTGATTACCAGCGCGGTTAGCGGCGAGGGCAAGACGACACTCGCCACCCAGGTGGCCATGAGTCTCGCCCGCGCCGGAAAACAAACCGTCCTGGTCGACTTCGATTTGCGTCGCCCGGCCGTTGACAAGGCGTTCCAGTTGCCGTTGTATCCAGGCGTCAGCGAAGCCCTTTGCGGCGAGAACGACATCAAGAGCTTGCCGCAAACGACCGGACTTCCCAATCTGGAAGTGGTGACCGCCGGGCGATGCGATCGGCATGCTCTGCAATCGCTGGCCAACGGCAACGACAAGCAACTCTTCGAGGAGCTTCGCGAGAAGTACGAATTCGTGATTGTCGACGGTAGCCCGATCTTGCCCGTGGCCGATTCGCGATACGTCAGCCAACATGTCGATTCGGTAGTGCTTTCGGTCTTCCGTGACTATAGCCGCGTTCCAAAGGTGACCGCGGCATGCGAAATCCTCGAGGCTTTTGGCGTCCGCGACATTGAAGCCGTGGTAACCAGTTCGAGCGAGGACGGATACGGGGTGATCGACATGGTCGCCCAGAAGGCACCCGTCCCCACTTAAAAAAACCGCTCATTGGCCTGGGCCCGGCCGGCTGAATTCGTGACTCACCGCCTGGCGCCAGGCCACCGGCAAGCGTTTTCTTCGCATGGCGGGTGCCCACACACCCGCCATGTTTTGGAAAGCCGGTCCGGTGGCAGTAATTCGAAAGAACATGGGAAGGGCCAAAGGACTGCCCAAACGGCCGACAAAGGAAGGTGATTGGGATCCGAATCGTTCTCCTTGATCTTGCAATCGTTGCGAGACCGGAGATAATTTGAACGGTGGTTCGCGAACTTGGATTTGCGTGAACTCCCTTGACGTCCTTATGAGTCCTCATTCGAGACGGTCGAGATCGATCTGACTGAAGCAAAGCGACCATGGGATCAGAACCAACCATCTTTCTGCTCGCCTGCCTTGTCAGCCTCGGACTGACAGCGCTAATCCGCGAGATCGCGCCTCGGATTGGTTTGACCGACGATCCCGACGGACATCGAAAGCTGCACGGTCGAGCCACGGCGCTCGGAGGCGGCGTCGCGGTCTACCTGACCACGGCTGTCATCTTGGGAACGCTCTGGCTGACCCCCAGCCCCCCTCCTGTCTCCTCCAACGATGGCGCCGCAACCGCCGTTGCCTCGCGTGCGTCCGAAGCCGCTTCGTCCGATGCGACTCACGAAACTCCACCGGTTGAAAACGAGCCGGACGGTTCGATCTCGGACGAAACGATCAACGCGCGCTCGGTTCCACTCGACATGCCATCCAAACTACGAGATGGCTACAAGGCGCTCCCCTCCCTGCTTCTGGCCGGGTTGCTCATCGTCCTTCTCGGTTTGGTCGATGACTGGAAGGGCCTCAAAGGCAAGCACAAGCTGCTCGGACAAATGGTGTCCGCGTCGGTGCTGATGTTTGGTGGGCTGGTCATCCATCGCGTCGATGTTTTCAATTACGAGATTTCTTTCGGCATTCTTGCCTATCCGATCACGCTTCTCTGGCTGCTCGGGGCGATCAATGCCTTGAATCTACTCGACGGCATCGACGGTTTGGCCACGATGCTGGGAATTATTCTCAGTTGCACAATCGCTGCCATCGCCGTCGTGGTCATGACGAGTAATCACGGCGTGGCCATCATTGCCATGGTCTTCGCCGGCAGCCTCCTCGGTTTCATGCGATTCAACTTTCCGCCGGCAAGCATCTTCCTTGGAGATTCGGGAAGCATGTTGATCGGCCTGGTTGTCGGCGCGCTGGCGATCGGCGGATCGCTCAAGGGCCCCGGCACCGTCCTTTTGGCCGCGCCCCTGGCAATCTGGACGATCCCCTTTTTCGATTCGGCCGCCGCAATCCTGCGTCGCAAACTGACCGGGCGAAGCATTTATGAAACCGACCGAGCCCATTTGCATCATCGGCTGCTGAATTTGTTGGGTAGCAACCGCAAGGTGCTCGGCTGGGTCGCGGCTTGCTGTGCCGTCATCGCCGTGGCCACGCTCGTCGGCCTCATCCGCAGGGATGATCGCATCATGCTGATAACCTGTGTTGGCATCGTGGCCATTTCGATAACGACGGGCATTTTCGGCCGCGTCGAGCTCTTCTTGATCGGAACGCGTTTGCGTGGATTTGGCCGGACGTTGGTTTCGCCGATCCTGACCCGGCGCAACGAGCCCTGGCAGACAAGCATCCGCTTGCAGGGACACCAGCAGTGGGACTTGCTTTGGGCCACGTTCGTGGAGTCGGCCGACAAACTGCGCCTGATCAAGATTCGCTTGGACGTCAACATGCCGACCGTGCACGAAGCTTATCATGCTTCTTGGGAACGGCCTTCCCACGGACCCAGCGGCTCCCGTTGGTACGTCGAAATCCCCTTGGTGCTCAAGGACCAACCCGTGGGCGTCGTGCGGGTCACCGGCCAGCGCAACCATCAATCGGCGTGTTCGGACATTCAGCAACTCATGGAACTCGTTGAGCCCTTCGAGTCGCGTCTGGAGAGTCTGTCCCTGAATTCCGACTCGACCAACTCCGCCGACAAAGGCTCGAAAACCGAAGTCACAACCGACTCCGACGCAAGCTCGTTGCCGCCAAGAGCGGCGCCCAAGTAACCGGTATTTTGTTTGCTCATGGCATAAGATGAGGGTATTTTCTGATATGAATAATGTTACGACAAAGATCATTGTCGCCTTTGTACTGCTCGCCGTGTTCGCGGGCGGCACTTTTTACATCTACGGCAAGCTCGGCGTACTCAAGAGTGCCGAAATGCCATGCAAGCAACTTGCCCAAATTCCCAAGGAGTTGGGATCCTGGAAAGGACAAGACCGGCCGACCGAGGATCGCGTCTTTCGGGCAATTGGTGCCGACAATGTGCTCAACCGCACGTACACCAATTTGGCCGGCAAGGAAATCACCCTCCACGCGGCCGTTCGCAGCGACTTCCCAGGCATTCTGCCACATACGCCGATGGTCTGTTATCCGTCCGCCGGTTGGATCGAGAAGAAGGCAAGCGAAGAGAAGTTGGAAATGCCGGGCCTCCCGCCGGTAGACGCGATGTTCGCCACGTTCGAGATGGAAGGCCGACGGACCATGATCCTCTTCTGGTATCAATTCGGCGAACCCACCTTCCACACGAGCGAAGGATTCGACGAAGCCAAACAGAAGCTCCGTCACTACGAGAAATGGCCTTGTCTCATCAAGGTCCTTCTCCAAACAGACATGAATAATAGCGAACAGGCAAAGAAACGGCTCCTTGATTTCGCGTCACACCTCTACCCGTGGACCAGCCAGATGCAATATGGCGACGCCGGGCCACCGCCCACCGACCCCGCCGACTAACCCCGAGTGGGGCGTGTCGGAACGTAATGAGTTTTCAGCCACGGTTCTCGACGACACCCCGAAGTCCAAGTAGCTTGCAACGCGGTTTCTTTTCAGAAGGGTTCGGAGAACCCCGGAGATCCGCGAAACGTCACGATTGTAATCTGGACGGACCTGCCCGTGACGAATTCTCGAAAACGCGTTTCCGTTATCTTTGGAACACGGCCGGAGGCAATCAAACTCTGCCCGCTCGTCCTGGCGATGCGCGGCGCTCGGGAGTTGGAGCCGCATGTCTGCGTGACAGGTCAACATCGAGAGATGTTGGACCAGGTGCTTGCCTTCTTTGGCGTCGCGCCTGACGCCGACCTCGATCTGATGCGGCCGAGCCAGGCCCTTGCCGGTCTTACGTCGCGAGCCATTGCCGCGGTCGATGAGTATTTGGAGGCCAGCCACCCCGAACTGGTGATCGTCCAAGGCGACACCACCACGGTCTTCTGTGCCGCCTTGTGCGCCTTCTATCGCAACATTCCGGTCGGCCACGTCGAGGCCGGACTGCGGACCTTCAATAAACGGTCCCCTTTCCCGGAAGAAATCAATCGCGTGCTGACGACTCGGGTGAGTGATCTGCATTTCGCCCCGACGGAAACAGCCCGGCAAAACCTCGTCCGCGAGGCCGTGCCGCGGGATCGGGTCTTCGTGACGGGCAACACGGTGATCGACGCCTTGCTGTTCGCCGTCGAGCGGATACGCGCGAACCCACCGGCGGTGGATGGGTTGCCCGCCTCGCTTCAGCCCGGTCGCAACCCGAAGACCGGCGACCGTCCCCCCGTCGTCCTGATCACGGGCCACCGCCGCGAGAACTTCGGAGACGGTTTCGAGAATATCTGTCGGGCGATTGCGAGCCTGGCCCGCCGGTTCCCCGACACCCATTTCGTCTACCCGGTCCACTTGAATCCAAACGTCCGCGAGCCGGTCGACCGCCTGCTCGGGCCTTCGGCCGGCGACACCATTCACCTGATCGACCCCTTGAGCTATCTGCCGTTTGTGGCAATGATGGACCGGGCAACGTTGGTGTTGACCGATTCGGGCGGCGTCCAGGAGGAGGCCCCGAGCCTCGGCAAGCCGGTGCTGGTCATGCGAGACACGACCGAACGGCCCGAGGCGGTCGAGATGGGCACGGTCAAACTCGTCGGCACCAACGAGCAGGCGATCGTCGAGAACGTCACGACGTTGCTGACCGACGAAAAGGCCTACGCCGCCATGGCCAACGCGGTCAATCCTTACGGAGATGGAAAGGCGTGT
Organism: Pirellulales bacterium; assembly: GCA_016929515.1. Taxonomy (GTDB): domain Bacteria; phylum Planctomycetota; class Planctomycetia; order Pirellulales; family Thermoguttaceae; genus UBA11386. The sequence goes on from JAFGIR010000197.1 coordinate 13,093, forward strand.
GGGCGGATACTCGACGCATGCACGCGCTTCGTTGCCGGACACGAGAATCGCACATGAGCGCCACAACCAAGACCGCCATTTCCTGCCCACGCTCTCCGCGTCCAATGTCCCGACGAATTGCCGAATCACCGGTCGGGTCTTGTCGGACTCAAGACCCATTCTCGTCCGCCTTCCAAACGGCGATTTTTCAAAGTCGGACGCCGCCCGTCACGGCGCCGGTCGCCCACGCGCCGAACAAGGTGGGCCGTTGAAATGGCTACGATGCTGAACCCAACACGATTGTGGAATCGGCTTTGGCGTTTGCTGTTCGACTCTCGCCAAGGTGTCAAAGACACCATCGTCAGCGCCGTGCCTCAGATTGTCGGAGTCTTCACGGGTTTCTTCGGCTCCGTGCTCATCGCCCGCGGACTTGGCCCAGACGGCATGGGGCAGTATGCGCTCGTGATCAGTCTCGCCGGCATCGCGACGAGTTTATCGGACCTCGGCATCGGGCAAACGGCCATTCGTTATGCGTCGCGGGCCGCGGCGAACAACGACACGCCCGTTCAGATGTCGGTGTTGCGCTGGGCGCTTCGGTGGCGACTCTCTCTTGTCTTTCTCTCGACGACCGCCTTTTTCCTGCTTGCGCCCTCGATAGCCCAATTTTGGCACAGCGAGACGTTGACGCCCTATCTGCGACTCGGGTTGCTAGGCGGAGTGTTTGCCGCGCTGGCGTCCGTGCCGACGATCTACTTCCAGTCTTCCAAGCGTTTTTCGGTCAATGCGTCGGTGACCTCTTCGCAGAAGATCATCTCGTTCGCGGGCATTCTCGTTTTGAGCGTTTTCAGCCTTTGGTCGCTCCGCAACGTGGTCTTGGCCAATCTGTTTGCTTCGGCCATTGGCGCCCTTGTCTTTCTCATCATCGTGCCGAAAGCAGCCATTTGGCCCCGGAACGCCATGCGCAAGATCACCGGGCCGGACCTTCGCCGTGTCCTAGCCAGTCCCAAAATACAGCACGACACAAACAACAAACTAGACAACTCGTCCCCCGTCGGATTCCTCACGTTCCACGTCTTCTCCGTGGTCATCGTTACGTTGACTCTGCAAGTCGACGTTTGGATGATGGGATACTTGCTGGAAAAGAGTGAACTGGGAATCTACAGCGTGGCGACCCGCTTTGCCCTGCCGCTGACGATTGCGCTAGGTGCGTTGTCTACGGCTCTGTGGCCGAGAGCATCGGGCGCAACAGACCCGGCAGCCGTTCTTTCTCTCATGCGAAGAACATTCATTACATGTTTTTTGATTGGGTTGTGCAGTATACTCTATGCTCTATTCGTCCCTCTCTTGGCCCCACGGATATTTGGCAGTGAATACGCCGATAGCGCGTTCATCGGCCAGTTGCTTTGTCTGCGTTTCTTCGTCTCATTCTGCGTCATCCCCGTTTCTATTTGCGGATACAGTTTTGGTCTAGTTCGATATTACTGGATGGTAAACCTATTGCAGCTTGTTGCTGTCGTGTTTATGAATGCTCTTCTATTGCCCATTCTCGGGCCGATAGCCCCCGCTCTGGCAATTTTGACTAATTCCCTGATTGGTGCTTTCAGTTTTTCTTTCCTGTTCGTCCTTGTGTACCACCGACACGTTAGAAACGTAGAGATCTCCCATGAGTAAGAGAATTGTCATATCGGGATGGTATGGTCACGGAAACGTGGGCGATGAAGCCATCCTACAGGCCATGCTGGACACGTTTCGGAAGGACTGGCCGGATTGCGACGTTACGGTGCTTTCCTGCCAGCCGCAATACACAAGAGACCTTCACAACGTGAAGGCCGTCTACCAATTGCCCGGCCCCGGCCTGAAAAGCACTTTGAGAAGTGTTTGTTCTGGCAGGTACTTCAAGACACTAATGGCCATTTCCAAGTGCGATCTGTTCATCATGGGAGGAGGGGGATTTCTGACGGATTGGATACCCGACGTACCGCGAAGGTGGCTTGGACAAATGCGCATCGCGAAGCTCTTCGGCAAGAGAACCATGCTGTACAGGATTGGCGCGGGGCCGTTCTCCACCAAAAACGGAAAACGGCTGACAAAGCATCTTATTAACACTTACGTCGACGAGGTGACCGTAAGAGAAAATTATTCCTACGCTGCATTGACTGAGTGTGTCGGTGTTGACAGCAGCAAGGTCACGGTACGCATCGACCCTGTCGCGACCATGGATGTTGGGCCATATCAAACACCTAATGACGGCAAACTATCTCTAGTATATACTCCACTTTACGATAGACCGCAGTACTGGAATAGTCAACAATGTGCTAAATGGAGTCACTTGCGAGAGTGTTTCATGGTTCAGGTTCGGACTTTGCTGGAGCGGGGACAAAAAGTCCGACTTCTGTCCTTTCAGCCTGCCCTTGAAAGCGAACACAAGCTGGCCGACGAGTTTCGGGCCGCCTTTTCTGATGAGGTCGATGTTGTATTTCCTCGTGATTTTCGAGAGGCCATCAGCTATGTTTCCGCGTCTGTTGGGGTGATCAGCTTGCGTCTTCACGGCAACATCATTGCTTATGCGCTCGGCAAGCCCTTCCTGCCTATCATCTACCACCACAAGACAAAGGGCTTCTTGGATATGATTGGCTATCAACCAGAGAATATAGTGCTTGAAACAGGAGACGGGATGAACTGGCCTGATTTGCCGCTAGTACCGGACGAATGGCAAGAAAAAACGAATGGCTTCCTTGACCTATTGTCACGTGGGGAAATTGGCGTTTTCTACAAGAAGCGTCACTTTCCTTGATACCGAAGAGCTCGATCGCCTCCTTGCCGAAGTTCGTGTGTGACTTTTTGGTGAGGAAAGCACGTGGTGAGTCTTTTCGTGGAGACCTATATTTTTCGTACTCCGGATTCGCAACAGAAAGACTCGGTGCCGATGTTGGTGCCCCACCCCAGTGGGAATTGGAATTTTCGTCGTCGCGGGTTAGTATGCCCGAAACGAAGGAGGATTCCATGAGTCGCAAACAATGCAGATCTTTTTCGGCCGAGCAGAAAGTGGCCATCGCCGGCGTTCAGCTTGAACACCACGGCTTGGCACATGCGCCGTTGGCCCATGGGACACGTTTTTCCTCTAAACGCAAGAAGGAAGTCATGACAAGAAGCAACATTACTCGAGAGACGCGCCGTGCGAGTCTTGAACGAAGACTGCTTGATGTTGCGAGGTTTGTGTCGAGGCCATTTCGGACTAGCGGAGCGGCGCAACTGCAACGCAACATTACCCGCGAGGTCAAGAGAATCGCAGAGGTTAACCAAGCGGATTTCCCGCCACACGTCGTCCTTCCCGAAAACTTCGGTCGGGCCATGCCGGAGCGAGTCGTAGAACTTCTGCTAGCGAGATTGCTCTACGAACCAGGCACGAAAGTGCTTGACGTCGGCCATGCCAATGCCATGCAATGCCACCTCGACCTAATTAAGGCCCTCCCGTCCCCAAGAGACATCACAGGCATTGACATTGCTGAGCCAGGTTATGATGCTTCAGCGTATTACCGCGACTCAATACTTGGCGATATTGCGGATACGGGCGTTGAGAGCAACTGGTTTCACACGATCTGGTGCATTTCCGCATTGGAGCATTTTGGAATGGATAACTCCGGATACACGGGTGAGTTTTCTATGGATAGTTCACTTCCCGCAGTCGCTCTCCGAGAAATGTTGCGCATCCTGAAGCCAGAAGGCCAAATACTAGTCACCGTACCTTTCGGAAGGTACGAGGATAACGAATGGTTCATAAACTATGACAGTGAGCATCTGCAAAGCCTTCTGAAAGTCGCACGGCCACAGTCCACTATTCATGAACTGTACTTTCGGCACACATTCGGCAGCGGCTGGACTCCGGCTGCTGCCGAGGAACTCAGGTACGTTGGCTATTCTGATCAGGCAAATCACGGAGCTGGTGCATTGGCAGCGGTGATTATCGTGAAAAATAAGTAGGTCACGGTGCCGTTGGAATTCCCCCAAGCACCGTCAAGTGTATCGAGCATCATGCGAGAATAGCAAGACAACGGTAACGATTCCCTGCTGAATTGAAGAAGGATCAGGCAGTGATTGCTCGTTTGATGGAGAGATACTTGAGAGATGTTCGTGCTCGGACGATACTGGATGTCGGTCCCGGCTACGGAGCGTTCGGGCGTGTTGCTGCGCGCGTGACAGAAGCGACTGATGTCACTTTCTTGGACTGCGACCAAGACATTCTTGATTGGCAAACAAACGAATACCGCAAGGCCAACTTGAGAGCCGTGGGTGTTCGTGGGTTCATAAGTGTTGACGCTCTCTCTAAGCTGGATGGGCCCTTCGACCTTGTTCTTTGTCAGGAACTTCTGGAACATCTTTCCAACGCGGAGGAAATCTTGCAGGCCCTTGTTGGTCAATTGGAATCCGATGGTCGGATGATCATTACGGTCCCAACAAGGGTTTCGGAGCGTTGGCTGAAATGGCTCAATCCTTCGTATATGCGTGATGAGCCACATGGGCACGTCAGAGAGTATGACGAAAAGGAGCTGGTGAGTATTATTGACGAAGCAGGTCTTTCTATTGTTGCGATTGTCCCAACGCAGCCGCACTTCTTTCTTGGCCATACTTGGCTCTACGGGACGCGGATGCAAGTCGAGGGTTCGACTGGCAAAGTGCTTACCAAAGGAATTCGAGGTGCAGTCTTTGATAGACTGACTTCCTACAGCAAACGGTTTTTTGGGCTCACAGGTCCGGAATCCTGGGGACGACTTCTTCCACGAAACTACTTCGTGGTGGCCACACGCAAACGCGAAGAACCTTAGTGCGATGAAGATGGCAGTGGACGTTTCCGTCTTGGAGTTTCCCCTCAGTGGCATTGCGCGCGTGGTGCTCGGCTTGTACGATGCATGTTTCCGAATAGACCCGACGATCGAGATCGCCGGCGTGCACCAAAACTCGCTCCAGTGCGCGTTGCCAGCGTGCTTTCGCGACGACCGATGGGGCGACTGGCTTCATCGCAGACTATGGAGACGGATTGCGCTCCCCGCGTATCTTCGGGTCAAGAGGCCCGAGGTCGTTCATTTTCCATGGAACAACGGCGCCGTCCGCTCGCACAAACACTGCTTGACCGTTCTGACCATCCACGATGTGATTCCTCTGGCGCTTCCCGATATGCATTTCAGGAACGTGAAGCATCGCGAGTCTTATTGTAGGCGAATGCAGAATGCGTTAGACAAATCCGACCTTGTGCTCACCGACTCGGAAGCATCAAAGCAGGATATTTCAAAGTACTTGAATCCACACTCAGAACCCGCTGTCGTTTATCCTGGATTGTCTTTCAAAGAGACGACTTTGCGAGACAATCAAATGCAAAAGAAGGAACACGGCGGCTACTATATTTATCAAGGAGGGTATCATCCTCGTAAGGGTATGCAGCAGCTTGTTCCCGTATTTCGAGATCTTTACCGCCAAAGACAGGTAGCCCATCCGCTGGTGCTCGTCGGGAAACCCAATCATGACATTGCTCCCGGCTTGGGCGCGCAGATTGAAGCCGGCATCAAAGAGGGAGCACTTATTGAGAAGGGATATGTTAGCGACGAGGAATTGTCGCACCTGATGAAGGGCGCCATCGCATTGATCTACCCTTCTTTTTACGAGGGCTTTGGCCTCCCACTTCTTGAAGCGATGTCCGTAGGCTGTCCTGTAGTCACAACGAACGTCAGTTCCATACCCGAAGTCTGTGGTGACGCCGCCGTCTATTTTACCCCTGGAGACAGGGACGCACTTGCCAAGGCAATTGTTCTCGTCGAAGGTGATGCTCAGTTGCAATTCGACCTGCAAGTCCGCGGATTCGCTCAAGCAAAGAAGTTTTCTTGGGACACCTCCGCTCACGTCTATCTTGAACTTCTAGCCAATACGCGTGAAAGGACATGACGAACATGAAGAAATCAGCACTAGTAACAGGAGTATCGGGCCAGGACGGCGCTTATCTCAGCAGATTGCTCTTGGAGAAAGGCTACACCGTCTATGGACTGCTGCAGCGCAGCACGCGCTACGCTTTTGCAAACCTGGACTATCTCGGCGTCACGGCGGATGTCGACTTCGTCGACGGCGACCTGACCGACGAGGCGTCGCTAATCAACGCGGTCTGCCGAACCCGCCCCGACGAAATCTACAACCTCGCGGCCCAGTCGTTCGTTGGCACCTCGTGGGATCAACCCATCTTGACCACGGAGATCAACGCGGTGGGCACGATGAAGTTGCTCGAAGCAGCCAAGAGGCACGCCCCCCAAGCGAAGTTCTATCAGGCGTCGACCTCGGAGATGTTCGGCAACTGCCATCAAGACGGACTCCAAACGGAAGAAACTCCCTTTCACCCGCGCAGTCCTTACGCAATATCGAAGCTGTGTGCCTATTGGATCGTCAACAACTACCGTGAAAGCTACGGCATGTTCTGCGTGAACGGAATACTCTTCAACCATGAATCGCCCATCCGCGGCAAGGAATTCGTTACCCGAAAAATCAGCCACAACGTCGCCAAGATCAAGCTGGGGCTGTCGGAGCGTTTCGGCTTGGGCAACTTGGACAGCACGCGCGATTGGGGGTTCGCGGGCGATTACGTCGAGGCGATGTTCCTCATCATGCATCAGGACGTACCCGAGAATTTCATCGTGTCGACCGGCGAAACCCACTCGATTCGCGATTTTCTGACGGTTGCCTTCAATCACGTTGGAATACCCGATTGGGAAAAGCATGTGTACGTCGATCCGGCGTTCAAGCGACCGGCCGAACTCTTCAGCCTCAAGGGCTCATCCCGCAAAGCTCAAGAGAAGCTCAAATGGACGCCCAAGGTCAAATTCGAGGAGTTGGTCCGCATGATGGTCGATGCCGATCTTGAGCGATTGCGTAACACGAACAAAGTCAATCGATGATGGCATGGCGTCCATGAGCCCCGCGCGATCCGTTCTGCTCTGCGAGCCACAATGCTGGGGCTTCGAGCATGCGCCGTTCAACGCGGCGCTGCTTTCCACCGTTTGCCTCGCTTACCCTTCCGCCAAGATTGTCTACTACGGGGAGCCGTCGCACCTTGAGTACACGCGGAACGAGTTTGGCCGGTTCCGTGGCGAGAAGGACGTCTGTTTCGCGCCCGTCCGGGCGCCACGGCGAGAACTCACCGGCGCGCGGCGTTTGCCCCGGGAGTTCTCCCTGTGCAGGCGGATGCTTGCCGAAGCTTCACGAGACGAATCGCAAGCGTTGATCTTCTGCTCGATCACCAGTACGAGCCTGCTGTCGTTGAAGCTGCTTATGAAAACCAGGCGTTTCCATCGCCCAACGGCCGCCGTCGTGCATGGCTGCCTGGCCAACGTCGCGGGGCCACAACCACGCAGGCCGTGGAATTGGCTCCTGGACCTGAGACGCGTGCTCGCGCTGCCTCATCCCTCGTCCTTGCGATTGATCGCCTTGGGAAACTCCATCCGGGCCAACCTTGAGGCGATGCGACCAAGGCAATCGCATCAATGGAGCTCCATGGATCACGTCTACCTATGGCCAGATGCATCACTGGCGCAAGACGCGTTGCCAGGACCCAACCGGCCGCCGCGCTTCGGCTACCTCGGCGTGGCGAGCAAGGCGGGCGGCAAGGGCTTTGACACGTTCTGCCAATTGACCGAGGACGTCGCGCCGTCACGCGAAACGGCCGAGTTCACGGTGGCCGGATTCTACCTGGGACCCGTCAACGAAAAACCGATTTGCCCTTATGTTCGGGACATCCCCGACGAACCCCTCTCGCGAGAAGCATTCGAGCAGCGTGTTCGCCAAATAACCTATGTCGTCTCGACGGCGAAGCCTGAACATTATCGCCTGGCTGCAAGCGGAACATTCTTGGACGCCTTGGCGTTCTTGAAGCCGGGCATCTATCTCCGCAATGACTATGTCGCACACTATTTCGATCAGATGGGCGATATCGGCTACCTTTGCGACAGTCGCGAGGAAATGGTCCGAACCATCAAGGAAATCATGGCCGAGTTTCCCGAGGACCGCTATCAAAGCCAGATTGAAAACATCAAGAAAGGACGCACCATTTTCGAGCCGAAAGTGTTAGCCCCGCGAATCCGAGAGATCTTGTCGCCCGGTGCATGAGCGGGACCGACCAACGGGAGACGTCTCCCAGGACATTCCGGCGTGGTCCACCGACGGTCGACAAAGCAAACGCCGATATCTATGTTGGTTGCCACGGGTCGTAATGACTGGGCGGACGGTGGTCGGATTGGAACGATTGTGAGACGATTGAGGCCTGCATGGCCAATCAGCGCGGGCGGCCCATGGAAGCCCGATTTATTGAGGGTTTTGCCCGAAACAACCTGAACATCGGAAATGCAGCTGTCGGATCGACACCGTCGGCGGCGTGTTTTCGGAAAGCCGTAGGTCGCGCGACTTGGCTGGGCGGGGGGCTCCGATCGCCACGGACGGGGAGCCGAGGAGGTTGCCCACCATTTTTTCGGGCCAAGGCATCGTATAATGCAAGGAATGCCCGATGCCCTCGGCGTTCGCCCCGGGCTCGATTGGAAGCGTCCTTGTTTCCCGAGAGTCCTTCTCCAGACCAAACATGAACCGTAGCAGACAGGCCGCAAAACGGCTCCTTGATTTCGCATCACCTCCTTTCGTGCGGACTTGCCGGATGCCGACAGGCGAAACGACCGACCAGCGCGTGGTCTCATCGCCTTGGACGAACCCCGATGGAACAAGCAAGGAACGAGCGGATGGTCTCACCAAGGAGTAATCGCCGATGACGCATGGTTCGTCAACGTCGTCATCGACGCCCGAGCCCGATGCGAATCAGGGGAAGAAGCCCGAGGAAGAATCGTCCTCGCCCGCGAAACACCCCTCCCTTTCCAGCTCGCTCTTCAAACTGAGTTCGGGGCGGGTCGCCACGACCGCAATCGCCGCGGCGACCGGTCCCATCGTGGCTCGACTCTATGACCCCAACTGTTTCGGCATCCTGGAATTGGCCGTTGCCTTCACGGTGCTCTTCTACGCCGGCAGCCGGGGATTCGGTTATGGGTTGGCCATGCCGCTTGCGACCTCGAAGGCGGAGTTTCGGGCCGTCTTCGTGCTGGCGCTCTTGCTTGGCGGTACCGTGTCGACGCTCGTGGGCGTAGCCGCGGTTTTCGCAGGCGAGGCAATCACCGACTACTGGGGACACCCTGAGTTCGCCAAGTACGTCATCGTGGCGCCCTTGCTCTGTATTGGCGTCACCATCCGAAACCTCCTTGATCTCGTGCTCAGTTGCGAGCGACAATTCGGAATCGTGGCCGTCCGGGGTATGATCGAGACGATTGGGCGAAGAGTCGTCCAGATCGGGCTTGGTTTCACCGCCCTGGGAAACACGGCAACGGGCCTGCTCAGCGGTCTGGTTTTTGGCGTCGGCGCGGCGGCGTTGGCCTTCTCGGTGAAACCGCTCAAGGCCGTCTTGCATGTCGACGGCGAGCCGTTCCGATTCGCCGACCTGAAGACCGTGGCCATCCGCTATCGCAACTTTCCTCTGTTTCGCTTCTGGACCGAGTTTCTCAACGCGGTGACGTATTCGCTTCCGATTGTCCTCCTCGGATCTCTCTTTTCCGTCAAGGTCGTTGGCTACTACGGCGTGGGGCGCCCACTGCTTTATCTGCCCCTTGTTCTGTTTGCACAGACCAGCCGCAACGTCTTCTACATCGAAGTTTCGAAGGCAACGGCGCATGGACATTCGGCGGCGCCCGTCACGATGCAGTTGCTCCGCCTTCTCGTCACGCTCGTCGCCTTTCCGTTCATGGTAGTCTTGTTGCTCGGTGCTTTTCTTTTCGAGTACGTCTACGGACCCGATTGGCGCGAGGCGGGAATCTACGCGCAACTGCTGCTGCCGGGAATCGCGGTGATGGCGATCGGTCTGCCCGTCTCGGCCATGTTCGAGGCGAAAAACCGGATGGGCGAAGGTTTGTTGCTGAACATTGCCTTGGTTGTCGTTCAATGCCTGGCCATGTTCTCCGGAGCCATGCTGTGCGATCCCAACAGCACGCTCGCGCCGCGCGTCGCGCTGGCGTTCCTTTCGGCCGGCACCGCGTTGATCTGGATGTATGTCTCGGCGCGCTCGATCAAGATTGCCCAGGCCAGCCGGCGTCAAACGGTCCGCATTCTGATTCCACCCTGTCTCGAGGCGTTTCTGCTCCTTCTCCCGGCGGCAATTTCGTACTGGATCATGGGATCACCCATCGCCACGCTGGTTGCCCTGACCGCTGCCTGCGTGATTTACCCAGTCCTTCTGCACCGCAGACACCCGGGCATCAGCCGGAAAGTGAAGGCACTCTTGAAACGCCGCGGACGCCCCGAGCCATCCGACATTATTGAGGTTGAATGATGAAAATCTGGCTCCTTACCAATATGCCGAGTTTCCATCAGATCGAGTTTTTCAACGCCATTGGAAACTCCAGGAAGACGAGCTTGAGCGTCCGTTTCACCTATCCGGATTACCGCGGAGTGGTCTGGAAACCGGAAAAAACACCTCCCTTCGATTACCAAACCCTGCGGGGTGTTGGCCCGAGGACCGAAACGGCATGCTTCAGGATTTGTCCCAGGGCGATTTGGGAAGTCCTGTTTGGACGTTACGATTTTTACATCCTTTCCGGCGGCTACGTCGATCTCACTTTCCTGATCTGCGCTTTTTTGCTCTGGCTATGTCGAAAGCACTGGGCAATCTGGGGTGAAGCGCCCTGGCCGGCCCATTGGCGCGCGACATGGATCGAGTACCGTACGGCCAGGAGTCCCCTCGCCGGAAAGCTCCGATATATGCTGGTATCGGTCTTAATGCGGATGGCGCCTCGCGTGTTCTGCGTGGGAACCGTCGCCATCCAGGAATATCACAAGTATGGCGCCCGCAAAGACAAGCTGGTCCTGCTTCCCTATACGTGCGACGTGGAGCGATATCAGACGGTCGACCCAACCGCCGTCGAACGAATTCGCGGGGAACTCGATCTTGAAGGAAAGATCGTTTACCTTTTCTCGGGTCGAATGACTCATGGCAAGGGCGTTGATCTTCTTCTCGAAGCATTTCACGAGTTGGCGAAGCAACGGCCCGACGTCGCGCTTCTTCTCTTAGGCGACGGCCCGGAACGCCAAGAGTACGAGGAATCCATCGACGAAACGATCCGCGACCGTGTTCATTTTTTTGGACACTGTAGTCAGGCGGACTTGCCGGTGTATTTCAATGCGGCCGATGTATTTACGTTTCCATCACGATACGACGGTTGGGGCCTCGTCGTGAACGAGGCGTGCGGAGCGGCACTCCCCATCATATCGACCAAGCGAGTCGGAGCGAGTTACGACCTGGTCGTCGAGGGCAAAAACGGTTTCGTCATCCCGGTCGACGACGCAAAGGCCCTGTTGGAAAGGATGCGGTTCTTCGCGGATAACAAGGAACGCATCCGTGAGTTCGGTGCCCGCTCGCTCGATCTAATCGCTTCGTTGACACCGGAGAAAGGCGTCGACCTTTTGCTTCAGGGCATTCGAGGCGAGAGTCCTGCCCAACACAGCGCCACGACGAACGGCTCCGCGAAACCATGAGTCTGGCGGCGCCTCTTGGTTGCCGCATTTTTCGAATCGGCAAGTCACGAACTATGAATCCACGACAACCATGGCGACCGGCGAGCGGACCTACTTGCTTTTGTCTTTCGAGGACGTATACTGATAATAACTTGTACTCTCTTGACAATCGGGCGATCCCGCAATGCCCCGAAGACCGGGCTTTCGTTCACTCACCCTCCGTACCTCGGCGATTCGGGCATTAGCAAAGCCATGGAGTCCGGTCCGTGGAATCGCGTGATCTATGGCCCGCCCGAACGATCCAGGACGAACCTCGGAGGGCTGCTCGACCGGCGGCGGAGCGCCCTTGGGACCGGTTCTTCCCGGTGAAGCAACGCGAATAGAACGCAACGGAGAACTCCATGTTTTTCGAAGGCCGTTTCATCTCGGTAAAGAGCAAAATCCCGGAGGGCGCCAAGCGCCCCTTCAAGGCCGTTTTGGGCTTTGGGCTTTCCACGGTGAGTTCTTGTCTCCGGCGCGGCTACCATCCCGACCATACGATTCTCACCACGAGCACCCCGCGCTCCGGTTCGACGTGGCTGATGAATCTGATCGAAACGCTCCCCGGCTCGTGTCCCATTTTCGAACCCTTGCATCCGGGCTACCGCCCTCAAATGGAGAAGATCGACGACCAGTACTACCCGCGATTGCTGCCCGACGAAGACGCAGCCGAGTTTGCGGCCTACCTGACCCAAGTGTTTTCCGGGAAGACCTTTACCCGCTGGTCGTCGAACCACGCGACCTTCCACAGTTTTCTCTCCGCCCAACGATTCGTCGTCAAATTCGTTCACGCGAATCGATGTTGGGGCTGGATGGCAAACCATTATGCCAACAACAAGAAAATCGTGCTCCTTCGCCATCCGTGCGCCGTCGTGGAATCGATGCTGAGGAGTCCCGGCCGATGGCAAGGGTGGAGTCGGGAGGAAGTGCTGGGGCCCTTGCGATTGGCCTTCGACGACGCGTTCGTTAGCGAGATTTCGCGGCGAGCGCCCAACCACGTCGGCATGCTTGCCGCGTCCTGGGCGGCAGACGCTCTGCTGCCTATCTGCGAGACCACTCCGGAAAGCAGTCTTCTGATCTCCCATGAGGAACTGGTTGCCAATCCGGACGGTGCGTTGACCCGACTGTTCGCGTACCTCGAAGAAGACGTGCCCGCCAAGGCCAGGGAACGTTACGACGTACCCAGCAACACAACGAACATGAAAATGAAAATGGCGAATCTGAAGGGTGTCCGTCGATTGGAGAGTTGGAAAAAGCGTCTCGACGGTGAAGCAGCCCGCGAAATTCTTGACGTCGTTCGGCTCTTTGGCATCGACTTCTACGACGATTCGCCCGAACCCGACTACCGGAAGATGGACGAAATGCATAGAACACAAACATCACCCGCTGAGTGCGTGATCGGATAACCTTCCAAAGGTGTTGCGATTAGTCAAAAACAAGACAATTCCCGGGATATTCAAGGCCGTTTGCGACAGTGGTGGTGTGTCGCGCGTTGCTATCCACGCATCAGGCAAGTGACCTTTCGACTCCAGGACTAGGATTTCCCAATGGCGAAGCTGCCCGACAAGGACTGCACCGGATGCGAGGCGTGCGCCAGTGTCTGCCCCGAAGGCGCGATCACGCCCCGTCCGGATCATGAGGGCTTTCTTCGTCCCGTCATTGACGAAGGAATCTGCACGGAGTGTGGGCTTTGCGTGGAGCGATGCCCCGTTTTAGACGAGAAACGTGGCTCGACCGATGTCGAGAATCCCAAGGTCTACGCGGCGTGGCACAACGACCCGAAGATCCGCGGGGCGAGTACGTCCGGAGGAGCGTTCTCCGCGTTTGCGTTGGAAATACTCGGACGCGGCGGCGTGGTATTCGGTGCCGCGTTCGATGAAGAATTTCGTGTCTGCCATCGAGAGGTCACCGACGAAGACGGTCTGGCCAGCCTGCGAGGTTCGAAGTACATTCAGAGCCATGTCGGAAACACGTTCAAGCAGGCGAAACATCGTCTCGAACAAGGGAAGGACGTGTTGTTCTCCGGTACGTCATGCCAGATCGCCGGCCTGCAAGCCTACCTCGGAACGCAGTACGAAAGGCTGTTTACCGTTGACCTCATCTGCCACGGCACGCCGTCGCCCGAGCTATGGCGTCTCTATCTGGACGCCATGGAGCGGAAGTACCGATCCAAGGTCGTCGGCGTTTCGCTTCGCGACAAGCGAATCCGCTGGCAGACGCCCACCATGGTCATTTCCTTCGCGAACGGTTCGGAGTGGGCTGCTCCCTTGACCGACAGCCCCTTTCAGGTCGGTTTTTGGAACGGCCTGACGTTGCGTCCGTCCTGCTACGCATGCCGATTCAAGAGACTGCCTTATCCGGCGGATATCACGCTGGGTGATTTTTGGGCGGTCGAGCTAATCCACCCCAAGTTGGAAAGAGACGCCGGCATCTCGCTGGTTTTCGTGAACTCGGAAAAAGGAAAAAAGCTTTTCGAGGCCGTTTCCGGCTCGCTATTCACCAAAGAGAGCGACCTGGAGTTCGTGAAAGACCATTCTCATCTCTTGCACTCGGCGTCGGTTCCGCCCGGTCGGGAAGACTTCTTCGCTGGACTTCGAGAGATGCCTTTCGAGGAGTTTGCCCGGAGGAAACTGAAGACGCGAGGAGCGCTGCTGCGATTGGCGGCAAAGGTCCGGCGGTCGTTGTTGTGTTGTATGAAATCCCTCCGCTGAATGCTCATGTTTGACTGTCGCCTGCAATCGTAAGGACCATTGAGGAGATCCGGATCCATGAAAACTGGAATCGTCACCTTCCACAACGCCTACAACTACGGAGCCGTCTTGCAAGCGTATGCCCTGCAAGAAACGCTCGCGACGCTCGGCCACGAGGCGAGCATCGTCGACTACTGGAGACCCTACGATCTTCGGGCGGCCCGATCGCTTTTTCGTCGCGGCACGCAATTCCGAGTGATGGTCGAGAATCTAGCCGTGTTTGCGTCCTACTTCCAGTGGAAGCGGCGTTACGCGAGATTTAATCAGTTTCGCCAGGAGTATTTGAATTTGACGGAAGGTCGTTACACGTCCGACCAGGAGTTGGTCGAAAATCCACCACCGTGCGAGGCCTTCGTCTGCGGCAGCGACCAGGTTTGGAATGTCTCGTCGGGAATCGATCCCGTCTTTTTCCTGAATTTCGCCAAGACGCTCGGCAAGAAACGCGTTTCCTATGGACCCAGCTTCCGCGTGCCGGAAATTCCCAAACGTTATCGGGATCGGTGCAGGGAGTTGATGTTGGATATCCCATGGCTTTCCGCGCGCGAGCAACTCGGCTCGGAAATGATCAAGGAATTGACCGGAAGAGACGCCCAAACCGTGGTCGATCCGGTGTTGCTCCTTTCGGCGGATGAATGGAAGAAACGGATTCCCCCTCCTCGCCAGCCCCGTTCGCCTTATCTGTTTGTCTATGCCGTGCGGACCAGACGGCTGATGAACACGATGATCAGAGCGCTCAAGAAAAAAACGGGGCTACCGGTAATCGTGGCCACCGGCGATAGTCCCGTCAACCGAGTCGGCATTCCCGCGGACAAGGTCTACTTGGACGCGGGCCCGAAAGAGTTTTTGGAGTTGGCCATGGGCGCCACGTGCGTTTGCACCAGTTCGTTTCATGGAACGGCCTTCGCGTTGGTCTTTCGCCAGCCCGTCTACGTGTTCCCGCAAACGACAACGGCCGGAGACCCCCGCATGACTAATCTGATGCAACGCGTCGGCATGGAACGCTACTTGGTCGAATCGGAGGATTACACACTGCCCGAGAATCCGCTGGAAATCGATTATGAATCTCCGGGTCGGGCACTCGAAGGGTTGAGGCAACAATCCCTGGATTATTTGCGCGATGCGATGGCCGCGCCGGCTCCATGATTCCTGGCCCCTGAAGAAGACGTTGGGCAGCCGTCGGAAGATCGTCTTCTCGGATTCTAGGGGATACGTCGCCCGCTCAAGAGTCAATATCCCCACGACCCTCAGATCACGACGTAAGCGATCCCCTCGGGAACGTGGTTTCCTGCATTTGGGTGGTAGACTATCAAGTTTGGAGGCTTGGAAGGCGGAGCAATATTTCTGTATTCCAGGCCACCTTTTCGCAACTATAATCGATGAGTACCCAGATCTGGCCCAACGCGCCCGCTGCCAGACCGTATGATTTTCTCGGTGCGTACGTGCTGACCGCACGGTCTCGTGCCGTCTCGTGCCGCCGAGCATGAGGCCGCGACCAAGGAACCGAACCATGAGCACACTATTCTCACCCCAAGTGATGATTGTCAGCGTCGTGTTGGCGGTCACCGGGATTGCCGCACTCGTGGCGATCACCCAAATCACTCCCAAGCTCAACGTTCTCTACTTCGTGGCGGCCATCCATGCCCTCGCCAACTGCCTGGGCGAGAGTGCGGACATTGCCGCCGTGAGCTCCACGACGACGACCGCGGTGAAACTCACCCGTATCTTCAGTCCGGTCTTATTGGTGGTGTTGGCCGTGGCCATCTATCGCGTTCGCCGTTTGGGCCCGGCCGGAAAGGCACTGATGGTTTTTTCGGTGCTTTATGTGTCGACCGCCATTTGGAGCCCTCAGCCGTTTTGGGCGCTTGTCTACAAAGGGATTGCGTCCTGCACGTTCCTCGGCGGTCTGGCACTGGCCTACGGCACGCGGGACGTGAGTGATTTCATTCGGGGGCTTCGAATCTTCGCGGTGATCGGCGGTGCATTTGGTCTTCTAGGCGTTTCCTACGTGATACAGCATCCGGAAGCCGCGTTCTCGTCGCGTGCTTTTGCTTTTGGCATGTCTCCGCCCCAGGTGGGTGGCGTGTCGGCGCCCATTTTGCTCATGTGCGTCTGCTTGGTGTTCCATGATCGATCGCTACGTTGGAAGGCCTACAGTATGTTGGCCGCGGGATCCCTCTTGCTCCTCATTCTCTTCGCCGGTGCTCGTGGCCCGCTGGGCGTGGCGGTTATCGGGAGCTTCTTCTTGGCACTCCCCCTGGTGAAACACCCGGTTCGGCTTCTGATTGGCGGCGTCGTTCTCGGCGCGTTCGTATTCACTCTCGTGCAGGTGTTCCACACCGAGGCATTCGAGCGATTCAAGGACTACAGCCCCGAAAACCGCTACGAGATCTGGAAATGGGGTTGGAACAACTTCAAGCGCTCGCCGTTGGTTGGGCAAGGGTGGCTCTATGTTTCCCATGCCAGCGCGAGCTCCTCGCGCATCTCTCGTCTGCCCACGGCCAATGCCGGCCCATGTTGGAATGAATCGTTGATCGGAGAAAGGGCATCTCGCGCTTCGCGGTTCACGCCTCGTGGTGCGCACAATATGTACATACAGGTACTCGCCGAGAGTGGACTCCTTGGAGTCGCGTGTTTCTTGATATGCGGCTTTCTGGTGATGCGACGGACCATCGCAATGTGTTCGCGCGTCCGCCGTAATCCCAACATTGGAGGATGCTTCGCCTTTGCGCCGGCGTGTCTGCTCGCGATTCTGGCGCATGGCCTCGCTACCGCCGCGCCGCTGTCGGCCGAGACTTTCCATACGATGTCGATTGGATTCTGTGTTGGCCTTGTCGACCAATTCTGGAAGTGGGATGCCCTGGACTTGCGCGGCCATGCCGTACGTCAAAAGATGGCATTTCAGCAGATACGAACACGCTACCGGCCAGGTTCCGCCGGTCCCGAACCGGCAACCTAAGGCACGCAACAGATGAAAGCTCTGTTCAACGGTGCTTGTCTTTTTCAAGGCGGCGCTCTGACCGTAGCGGCCTCCTTCATGCTGCAAGCGTTTCGCGATCGAAGCGACCTTCAGTGGTCCTTTATCGTTTCGCGCGCGATCGTCGACGAGTTGAAGCGACTCGATGCCGACCTCCCGCCGGACCTGAACGTGTTCGAGGTGTCTCCGGCTCGGAATCGCAAGGCCCGTGCCAAGTTGCGAGCACTGGAAGCAACCCTTCAACCGGACGTCGTCTTCACTCTGTTCAGCCCTGCCTACGTGCGATTCCAAGCGCCGCACCTCATGGGCTGCGGCAACAGTTGGGTAACCAATCCGACCTGGGCCGCCTATCGGACCATGCGGTTTCCCCTCGGCACGGCACACTGGTTTCTCCTGACCATGTACCAATCGCAATGGATGTCTCTTGCCGACGCTTGGGTAACCCAGACCGAAACCGTACGCCAAGGGCTTCACCGGCGATTCGGATTTCCGCTCGACCGGATCGACGTTGTTTCGAATACGTGCGACGACAACTACCTGCGGAACCAGGCCGTCCAGCCCTTTCCGCGGCGGGACACCAAGATCCGCTTGTTGTGTTTCGCCGCGGCCTACGCTCACAAAAACCCCATGATCGCGCCTCGCGTGGCCAAGCGTCTGGAAAAACTCGACCCTTCGCTCGATTTTGAATTCGTCTTGACGCTACCCGAGCAAAGTGACGTCTACCGCCGGGTTCGAAAACTGTCCGATTCGCTGGGCGTCGCCCAGCGAATCGCGAATCTGGGTCCTGTTCCACTGGCCGACGGCCCCGAACTCTACCGAAGTTGCCACGTCTCCTTCTTGCCCACGTTATTGGAGAGCTTCAGCGCGACGTACCCCGAGTCGATGGCCATGGGGCTACCGATCGTTACCTCCGATCTGGGGTTCGCTCGTGACGTGTGTCGTAACGCCGCTCTTTACTACGACTACTGGGACGCCAATGCCGCCGCGGAGTGCATTCTGAAACTGCTGACCGACCGTGAACTCTGGCAGTCGCAAATCGAGCGAGGAAAGGCCGTGCTCGCGGAACTTCCGAATCCGAGTGAACGCTATGACCAATACGCCGAGTGCGTGCGAAAGCTGGCCGAGCGGGGCCGGCGATAATGCTATCGCTTGATCGACACGCCGGGCAAGCGGCCCTATCGCCCTTGCCATGCATTTTCCATGTCCAGCATCAGCCCGTTCATGACCTGAATCGAGTGCAGCGAGTCGCCCGGTTCTCCCTTCTTGATCGCTGCGGCGATCGTGCGATACATCCTGCTGTAGGCGTCCATACGGCTGGTTCTCTTCCTCCGAAGAACGCGGATTCTCCCCTCGGCCAGATAGCGTGAACCGTTCATCACGGTCACCGTGCGGTCCTTGGCTCGCATCGTCACATGATCCTGCACGCCGATGCGCGGACTTCCCTCGTGCGTCAGGTGCAAGTGCAGCGAGGCGCCGTTTTCCAACTCGGCCGTCACGGTCGTATCGCCGTTCGAAGCCTTGATGACCTGCTGCCGCCTGGGCCGAGCATAATCGTTCATGAACAGAAAATGATCGATCCAATGGCAACCATTGCTAATCAAGTGGCTGCCCGAGTTGGGCCATCGATACCAGTGGTAACGCGGCAGCGCCACTTCAAACACGTCGCACGCATAATGGATCGGATCGCCCGGCTCGACCGCCAGGTCCTCTCGAGCAAGGGCAAAGAGCGGATTGTAGCGCATATGGAAACAGGTAAACAGTTTTCCTTTCGTCCGACGCAGCGTCTCGAGGATTCTCTCCAACTGCGATTCGGTCGTAACCAGCGGTTTTTCGACCACGGCGACGGCCCCTCGTTCGAGTGCGACAATCGCTTGCTCGGTGTGCGTGTGGTGGTACCCGGCCATGAAATGCACGTCGTACCGCGAGTCCTCTGGACAGTCGAGGCTCGTCGAAACACTCCACGGTTGATTTCCCACCCGACCAATCTGCGTCGGATTGAGTTCGTGGACGGCCTGAATCTGGATGTACCGATCCACGTTGGGGATGATTTGCGTCTTGGCATAGTTGCCCATGCCGAACACGATACCCGTCATCGCCGCGCCCGGCTTGTCTCCGGCGCGTGCCGCGCGCTGCTCGACGGGGCTGGGGGTCGCCACGGGAAGCAACTCAAACGAGCCGGGCTCCGTGTTCCAATACGCCTCCTGGGCCTCGAAGACCCGGCGGAGCCCTTCTTCGTCCGCGGGCGTACCCGACTCGGGCTGCCAACCAACCAGACTCTCGACCAGCGCGTCCTTCGGTCCCTCGGGATACAGCCGGATGCCCGCCGAATCCGCATGGGCCGCCAGCACGTCCTCGGAAACCGGCCTCACCAGGCAACTCGGCGCCACGATGCGCTCGACGCATTTCGGATGCGACGGTGCAAGGAAAGCGACAGCCATGCCGTCGGGCCATGCTCCGGAGTCTTCGCTTTCGACGATCTTGCCCAACCCAACCGAGTAATAAACCTCGTTGCGCAGCGACTCGTTCATCCGCGAACGAATCTTCCGGATCACGGCGCGAACCCCGACCTCCTTGAGGTACTCCCAAATAATGAGCGGGTTCCGCGGGTATTCGAGGAACATGTTGGAGACGCGGGCCACGTTCGCCCAGCACGAGACCTGGATGCGAACTCGGCCCTCGCACAACGAGTAGTCCAGATACGAATCCAACCAGCTTTTACCCAGAATGTACATCTTCGGCATCTCCGACGATCCGGCACGACACGATCGTGGCCTGCAAAGCCAACGAACGCAAGACGCCCCGCGGAAACCCCGAATTCTATCCCCGCGGTGGAACAGTGTCAAATCAACCGGGCCGGCGTCGCCCGCCTGCAATTTCGGATGTCTCAACGCCGCGATTCCAGCGCCGCCGTCCCGAACCAGAGTCAACCGTTTTTGCGCAACCCATACCGCCGTATATGCTTAGTAGAGAGCGTCGGGGCAGGGCCCCGGCGCC
>JAFGIR010000198.1 GCA_016929515.1 Pirellulales bacterium
GAATCTCGTGTTCACTCCGTCCAATCCGCAGAACGGGACGTACACGTTCACCGACGGGCACACGGTCGAGTTCACGCCACACGATAATTTCAACGGGACGGCCAGCTTCGACTTCACCGTGACCGACGACGGCGACCCGGCCATGAGCGGTAACGACGCGATCACGCTCGGCCCGTTGACGTTCACGATCAACGTCCTGCCGGTGAACGATCCGCCGACGACCACCATTCCGGATCAGACGATCGACGAGGACACCTCGCTGGTCATCGACCTGATGGACGACGCCACCGACGTGGAGACGCCCGGCAACCTGACGTTCGACATCGTGGGCCAGGAGAACGGCACGGCGACGCTGGACGGCACCGTGCTGACGTTCGAGCCGTATCCGAACTTCAACGGCACGGCCACGTTCACCTTTACGATCACCGACGGCGGCGACAACGGGGCCGACCCGGTGACGAGCGACCCGGTGACGGTGACCGTGACGGTCAATCCGATCAACGACGCGCCGGTGGCCGTTGATGATTCCCGAACCGTGTCGAACAATCGGTCGACGACCATCAACATCCTATCGAACGACACCGATGTTGACTTAGGCGACACGCTTTCCATCGAGAGCTTCGACTCGACGGGATCGCACAACGGCACCCTGGTCGACGCCGGGGACGGGAAATCGCTGATCTACACGCCGGTCGACCTCTGGGGCCAGGAAGGAACCGAGACGTTCAGCTACACGGTCCGCGACGCGGCCGGCGCGACCGACACGATTCTCATCACACTGACTCTGGTTCCCAACGAGCCGCCGGTCGCCGGAGACGATGCGGACGAGACCGACGAAGACACGGTTCTCATTGGCAGCGGCCTGCTAGACAACGACACTGACCCTGACACGGGTGATGTCCTCTCGACCATCGTGTTCAACGGCACGAGCACCGAAGGCGCCATCGTCACCATTGACGACGCGGGCAACTACACCTATGACCCGACCGGCGTCGCCGCAATGCAGAGCCTGGCAGTCAACGAGTCGATGACTGACACGTTCGAGTATACGGTCGACGACGGCAATGGCGGCCAGGACGTCGGCACCGTGACCATCACGGTCCACGGCGTCAACGACGCTCCGACTGCCGTCGATCAGACCGGCGCGACCGACGAAGACACCGCGATCAACGGCAACGTCCTATCAGGCGCCACCGATCCCGACGCGTCCGACACGCTTGGCGCCGTTGTGTTCGATGGATACAGTACTTTGGGAGCGGTCGTAACGATCGACGCAGCGGGCAATTTCATCTACAATCCGGCCGGTGCAATCAGTCTGCAGACCTTGGCGGATGGCCAAAGCACTGACGACACGTTTAGTTTCACCATTGACGACGGACACGGCGGCCAGGACACGCGAACGGTGACGATCACCGTCAGCGGAGTCAACGACGCCCCGGTGGCCAACGACGACGCCTATGTGACCAATGAAGACGTCGTGTTGCTCCGTAGCGTGGCACAGGGCGTTTTGTCCAACGACGGCGACATCGACAGTGGCGATTCCATCTCAGTGGTCGCTTTCGATAGCGCCAGCACCCAGGGCGCCACGGTGTCCGTCAACGAAGACGGCTCGTTTACCTATAACCCAACCGGCGCGGCCGCGCTGCAAGCCTTGCCCGTCGGGCAAAACCTCCAGGACACGTTCACCTACACGATCGAAGATGGCCTCGGCGTCCAAAGCACCACGACGGTCACCATCACCGTCAACGGCGTGAACGATGCCCCGACGGCTCAAGACCAGACGGCGGACGCTGATGCCAACGCGGCTTTCAGCGGAAGCGGTCTGCTTAACGGGGCCGCCGACGTCGACAAGGGCGATACCGTCACGGTCAGCGTCGCGGCTTCGGACTCTACGAGCCAGGCCGGCGCTGCAGTCACCGTGACCACCGTCGGAACCTACGTCTACGACCCGACCGGCGTGGCGGCGTTCCTGGCTCTCGGTCAGAATGAGACAATGACCGACACGTTCACGTTCGTCGTCGTCGACAGCCACGGCGCGCCAGGCACGGCTACCGTGACGGTGACGGTCCACGGGATAAACAACGCCCCGGTTGCCGGCGATGATGCGTTCACCACGGGTGAGAATACGATCCTCGTGGCCGACGTTTCGCGCAATCTGCTCGACGGCGACACCGACCCGGACACGAACGACACGCTGACCGTCCAGGAATATTCGGGCACAAGCGGCCTGGGAGCCGCCGTCACCGTCAACACGGACGGGACGTTTTCCTACGACCCGGGCACGCTGTTCGATTACTTGAGCGTTGGCCAACAAGTCCAAGACACATTTAACTACCTGGTGGTCGATTTCCATGACTTGACCGACCAGGGAACCGTCACCATCACGATCCAGGGCGCCAATGACGCGCCCAATGGAGAGAACGATTCGGCCACTACGGATAAGCTGACAGCGATCGACATCACCGTTTTGGGCAACGACACCGATCCCGACCAGGCCGACACGCTTGATGTTGGCACGTTCGACGCGACAAGCAACGAAGGGGCCACGATCCAACTGAATCTCGATGGAACGTTCCATTACGATCCGACAACCTCTTCCTCGCTCCAGGCCCTCGGCACCGGACAACACATCATCGACACGTTCACCTATACCGTGGTCGACGATCACGGTGGCGAGGACGTCGTCACCGTCTCGGTCACAGTCAACGGCCAGAGCAACACGCCCTACGTGGCCAATCCGATCGCGGACTTCTCGGTGACCGATTCGTCCGACCCGAACACGACCGATTTCGATCTGAACCACGTTTTCAAGGATCTTGAAGGCGACACGCTCCTGTTCGAGGTCACTAACAATAGCAATCCTGATCTGGTTCAGGTATCGATCGATGGAGGAACGCTGCACGTTACCTACATCGATTACACCTCGGGCCAGGACCGGACGCCCGCGACGATCGAGGTTAAGGCGACGGAGAATACGGCACAACAGCTTTTCGTAACCGACGAGTTCGTCGTGACCGTGTTGCCCGAGTATCTGATCAACGTCGAGTTGATCGTCCGGGATACGCCCACACCATCCGGCGAGACAACGAAGGATGAGAGCGAGTTGCCCGCCTCAATCGACCAGGTTCAGGTCGGCAGCCAGTACGTGGTCGAGATCTGGATCCAGGATGCGTACGACGCGACGGTCAGCGGCGGCCCGAGCCATGGGCTCAACGGCGCGCAGTTCGACTTCTTCTTCGATCCGGCGCTCTCTCAGGCCGTCAACGGCGGTTTGGGCCACGACGGCCCCTTCTCGACGCTCCCGGGCGGAACGATTGACAACGTCACCGGTGTGGTCAACAACTTCGGCGGGGGAAACATCGACCAGAGTGTGGCGCTGGCGCCCAACTACAGCCGTGTTGGTTACATCACGATCGATGCATCTGCCGGAGGCACCCAGGTCTTCGACGTCACACCCGACCTCATCGCTCGCGCCATTTCGACCGGGGTGGGCCCGGAAGTGGATCTGACCCAGGTCTTCGTCGAGCCGGTCTCGGTGGACCAGGTCCAGGAAGTTCTGACGTTTGACATTTCTTCGACCACGTCGGTCTACGTGACCGGACAGTTGTTCGGCCAGCCGCTGACGGCGCAGGTCTCGAGTTCCGATTACGGGGTTTCGCCATTCGGTTCGCTCCAAGTGATCGTCGACGACCTGGACAACCCGAGCCAACTGAACATTGTCAGCGGAACGCTCGATTTTGAAGTGAACATGCCCGATCCGCTCCGGCCGGGTGAATATGGAAGCGACGGCTCGGCCTATGCCGATCTCGCCTTCAACGACGTCAACAGCCAGGACATCGAGATGGCGATTCGCGATCTCATCTTCGATTTGTCCACGAACGGGTTTGTGACAGTGACATCCGGAGCGTCGAAGTTCGACGCTAGCTTGCTGAACATTACCGTCGACACCGGCCATGCCGACATTCGCAGGCCAGCGGGAAGCGGGCGGTACGAAATGGCCGACCTGATCGCCGCGTCGCCCGGTTCTGAAACGGGAACGCTTCTCCCGCGAGGTAACATCTACGAACTGGAATGCGTTTCCTCTCGAACGATCGACCTTTCGGGGCTCATCGGCGGCAATTCGTACCTGTCGCTGGTCATGACGATCACAGCCGAGTACGATCCGACCGGCTCTGGGTTGATGGGCACGGAGTCAGTTCCCACCGAGGAGGCCGGGACGCTTGTCCACGCAACCTTGTCGCACGACCCGACACTCGTACCCACCGGTACCCAGGTCGACACGCTCCCGACCAGCGAAGCGTGGATCGACGAGTGGGATTCGTTCTGGGTGGAACTGTGGGTCCGCACGACCGAGAGCACCGGCGTCCAGGCAGCCATGCTCGACCTGTCCTACAACCCCGACTACTTCACCGCCACTGCAATCAACCACGGCCATACGTTCGTCGACGATGCCTCCGGCGACTTGAGCCAGGATGGCCTGGTCGAAGGGCTAGGCGGCAGTACCACACTTGACGGATTCGGCGCCGGCGCCTATACCTTGCTGGGCCGCGTTCGCTTCGAGTCGTTGGCCGGCGACAACGTCGCCCTGGGCGATGGCCTCGGGCCGCATGACCTGGGCCTGTCGCTGGACAACCTCGACATCCAACTCGTCGGGGCTGGGACGGCCGACGCATCAGTCGGCCAGATGCCCGAAACCGAGCTCTGGGCCGTTCCTTACGACGCCGACGACAATGGCCAGGTCAATCTGATTGACTTGAGCTACTTCGCCTCGGCCTACGGTCAGGATGTCCTTGAGGTCGACACGACTAATACCTGGGCGGCCGACTACGACCGGACCGGCTTGGTCAACTTGATCGACCTGTCCTATTTCGCCGCCAACTACGGCAAGGCCAAGGCCCAGGACGCCGAGGTCGTCTTCCCCGAAGCCTTCCTCCGCCGCTGGGTCGGCGCCGGCCTGGAAATCGAAGGCGACGCGACCGTCGGCCAACTGCTCGACACGGCCGTCGAGACGTGGCAGGACGAACTGGGACTCGCTCAACCCATCGACATCCAGCTCGTCGTCAAGGATTTTGGCACCGCCCAACTTGGCGAAGCCCAAATCCTCGAAGTGGACCAAAACGGCGTTCCGATCCGAGGCCGTGTTACGCTCGACGACGATGCGGCCGGGCTGGGTTGGAGTTCGCAGCTCGACACGCTCGGCAGCCAGGACAAGTACGACCTGTACACGGTTCTGCTCCACGAAATCGGCCACACACTCGGCTTCATGGACGGCTATGACGGTTTTGCTGTTCATGTCCAGACCGACACCGACCAGGTCAATCATTTCGTGGCAGCCGGCATCGACGTCACGCTCGACGCGGCAGCCGAACACCTGGCCGGTGAGGCGTTAGCCGGTGACCTGATGAGCCCGACGCTTCAGCCAGGTGTCCGGAAGCTGCCGTCCCATTTGGATGTCCAGATTCTGCATGCCGCTTATCAGTCGGCCAGCGGTGGCGCCAACGGCTTCGCCTCGCTCGGCGCGGCCATGTACGGCGAGGGCGCCTCGCTGGGCGCCGTCCACACAACGGCCGACCACATCGCTCTCGAACGGCTCGAAGGCGACGTCACGTGGGACCGCCTGCTGGCCAACACGGCGACCTCGCCGCTTGGCCTGATCGGCGCCCGGAACGATCTCGTCGATGCCGTCTACACTCAGCAGCGTCCGAGCCGCGTGGACGACGATCAGACTTGGGCACTCCAGGCAAGCGATCTGTTCTGGAGCGAGTCGGATAGCGACTCTCTCCTGCCCGAGCTGACCACCGACGCCGAGCATGAGGGCGACGCGTCTTCCATCGACGCGGTCCTGGCCGGCTGGGAAGACCTCTCGACCGACAACAACCTGGACGCCTAACCGACGCCCGAGTTTTCAATCAACGATCGATCTTCCTCAGGGGCGCCCCTTGCGGCGTCCCTGTTTCATTTCATGCGTCCCGGACAATTTTGACGGTTTCGTGATTGTTCACAACCGAGATTCCGCGACCGGCAGCTACGCGACAGCCGCGTGAATTTCTATAAAAAGCAACCAGGTGGCGGGGAGTTACTTGTACCGAATCCCCAACAACAAATCGCACAGTTGTAGTCGCTTTGTCTTGGCGCCTTTCTTCAAAGAAACATCGAACTCGTTCGTGCCTGTCTTGATCCATGAGGGCTCGACAGGCAGTTCGATCCAGCGGCCGTCTTGCCTGCCGGTGGAAAGCACGTGGCCGTTGACCGCAACGATAAGCAGTTCGGGCGAGATCGATTCGGACAGGTACAGTCGAAGCGTTGCCTTGCCGCCATTTTCCTCGACCCGATCGTGGACGACCAGCGTGACCTTGGCCGGGCGGTCGGCGGAGAGCTTTTCAGGCAATTCGGGCAGCATCGGCCGGCGGTGGAGATACTTCTTGGCACCTTTCAGATAGGATCCCGCCGAGCGGACTTCGCGGCTGCCGGTTGCATAGAGCTTGTCCATCTTCATCAGCGCCTCGGGATCACCGACCTCCTTGCACGCTTGAAGGTCTCGGGAGACGCCAAAATAGTTGAACAGGTAGATCCCGTCTACGCCAGCACGCCACGCATCCAGCGCCCGTGCACGATAAACCCCAATCGACTCGCGAATCTTCTGAAGTTCCGGTTGACGGCGCAGCCGGGGTTCGTCCAACGACGCGAAGACGGGCACGCCGTGGCGGTGCCCCCACTCAACGCTCGTTTTCCACTCGTTCAGCCGGAAATAGCCGCTGACGATCAGCATGTCGATCAGCCCTTCCTCCATCCAGCGGTCAACGTCCAGGCCGATCGCCTTGCAGAATCCGGCCGAGTCGGGCACCCGGATGGCAATCAGCACCGGCCGGCCCCGCCGGGCTCCCTGCCGGTCGGCCGACTCGCGAAGCCGCCGGATCAGCGATGTCATCTGGTCGCACTGCTCCTGGGTGACTTTCTTGCCGTGCAGTTGTGGTTTGAAGAAGATGGCGTGGCGGAAGAAATCAAGTTCCAGCCCGTCGACGTCGTATCGTTTGAGCACGTCGTCGCACCAGGTGACGACCCGATCTCGGACTTCCTTGTGGGCGTAGTCGGCCGCGCTCCAACGGTTGGCGCCGAACGGATACCGCGTTCCCCGCTTGCCCACCAGGAGATCCCGATGTGCCTGTTTCCATTGGCTGAGCATCGATCCGTCGGCCGCGTCGTGCGTGTCGTTCATGCGCAACGACCAGAAGACCTCGATCCCGTGGCGGTGCGAGAACTCGACCATCGTCCCGAGCGTGTCCGGCCCTCCGTCTTTGGCCAGATTGGTCGCCCATTCCTTCGCACTACGGTCGCGGCTCGTACGCAATTGGGCATCAGCGCACGGATGCGTGAACACGCCCCAAATGCCCGTGCAATAGCAGAGCGTGGCCGTCTTCGTCTTCGCCATGGGCACCGCCCGCGTGCGGAGAAAGTTCTCCCGCGTCGGCTCGTCCATCCGCCGTGCGTCGTTCCCGTCGTTGTTGAAGAGGATCGCCCGCGGTTTCCAGGCCGCTTTATGCCGGGCGTCCTTCATTTTCTGGGTCGCAGCAGCTTCGGTCGTCGCCTTTCCGGCCGGTTCGGCTTCAGCGATCGCCGCAGTCAGGCTGACAGCCCAAAACAACGCCGCGCAGACGCACAGCATCAGCCAGTGTCCAACGTAGTCCATCCAGCTTCGACGGTTGACCTTAGTCTTCGATTGAGTCATGGCTTTACTCCTGAGGGAACAGGTTTGCCGATCCGGGCGATCCAGGCAGGTGGGCGACGGGCGCAAGGGGTGATGTCGCAGGGTCAGCGGGAGGGAAACTCGGGGAAGGCCATCCTAACCGCGGGACAGCCGAATCGCAAGCTTCCAATTGCAGGGGTAACACGGACCAACCGTATCGACGGCTTTTCCTTATCCCGCCTCGGGCCTCGTCTGCTGCAGAACCGACTCGACCGCGGAGCCGGTGGTCAACCCCGGAGCGTGGGGGGCCGAGTAGACGGCGACTGGTTCGAAGTGGGCGTGGGCCAGCGACATGCCGACCAGGTCTTCGGCCGAAAGGGTCAGGCGGCCGGCACGCGGAGTAAGCGTGAAGGCCATTGGCCCGATCCCTTCGTAGGAGCGGTAGACGACCTCGGTGCAGACGAGCCGGTCGGAGCGGGTGAAGTCGAAATCGAAGTCGTAAGGCTTGCCTTCGTGGAACAGCCCTCGGGCGAGCCCCTCGGCGATTTGCGGTGAGTCGAGCACAGGGCGGAGCACGGTCAGGGCGTCGGCCCCGAAGGGCGAGTCGAGCGGGCGGATCCGCACGCCGTCCTTCATCGATTCGAGTACGCGACGCTGCGGCTCGGGCGAAAGAAGCTGAGCCCAGCGGGGACGGACGTGCTCGTGATCGCGCAGGCCCAACGCCACCAGGTCGTCGGACCGGCCCAGGTACAAGGCGGCGTGTTTCCAATAGCCGGGCAGAAAATAGTTTGTCGCGGCGTACTCTTTCCGCGTGATTAGCACGTCGCCCGGGCGAAGCATCTCGGTCAGCGGTCCGGCCACCTCCGCCGGCAGCGAGGGATGATGGCCCGGTCGGGTTGAAACGTCGGCCACCAGCGACGAAAACAGCTTCATAATCCCGTAGATCGAACGCCCAAACAGCCCATGGCGGATCTGACTGCCCATTCGCCGGGTCTGAACGCGCATTCGCGTCGTCACAAAGCGGCCCGCCGGCACGTCGATCCGATCGGCCAAATGCTCGATGACCGCCAGCACCGGGGCCAACAGCGGGTCGCTGCCCAGCCTCGCTAGTTCGGCCTGGTGCTCGTCGTAATACTTCCGGGCATGGTACAGATGCCAGGCGTGCCGGGTGCTGGTCAGCGACTTCTGGACCGTGTCGTATACCCGGGGCGGAATCCCGAAATGCGGCTCCGGCTCGTTGAGCTTCTTGCGAACCGCCGGCCGGTTCTGAAACGTGTCTCGCAAGAATCGGGCCGCGTCGACCAAGAGCAACGCCGCCGCATAGGCCACCAGGAACGCCGCTGGCCGCGACTCTTCGTCGAGCGATGTGTCCTCTCGAAACTCGATCACCACCTCGAACAGGGCCGCCCGGGTCTGCCAATACGAGGCCAACACCCGGCGGACCGCCTCGTCCTCGCTGGGCGTGAAATACCCCCGTCGGCTGCCCCCCAGCGTCACCACCATCGTCTCGGCCGACCGCTTCAACTCCTCCATATACTCGGCCAGGTTGGCCACCGTCCGGGCTCCCGCAATGATTGTCTCGGAGTTCATGGTCTTCTCCACATACGGCCGCTTGCCCCATTATTGGGGTTTGCATTGCCAATGAACGCTTCACTCCATCGCGGGGAAGCCGGTCAGGCTGCGAAGTGGCCTGTCGGTGGCGGAGTACGAGCATTGACCGCGTAGGAATCAGTAATAGTTCTTGGACTGTCATTCTACCACGAAGGACGGGGGGGTACACGGAGGGGAAACGATCTACCCTACGGGCTCGGTTGCCAATCATCGTTGATACCCGTCTGAAAAACGCTTGCTTTAACATGGGCTCATGAAATCCGTGGAATATTAGCAGATATGTCAGACAATAATGCCGCAATGGCCCTGCATAGTCTTCCTTGAGCTCGTCGCTGGTTGAATACTATTTGTTTTTTCATAGGACTTGAAATTTCGGGGGGTATTCCAGCGGCAGCAGAAGACTCGATTGCTCGACAGCTTTCGTGGGCATGTCTCGCGGCTCATCTTGTGGTCTTACGGTCATTGTTTTGGTCCTTTGAGGCTGCTGCCGGTCTGTTTTTCCCCTTGTGGGTTTCCGGTACCAAAAAAAGAGCCCGCCGCCGGAATGACTTTTCCGGCGGCGGGCTCTTTTTGATACCTGATGAATCAGGCTCTGCGGATACCCGCTTAACGTCCACATTATAGCAAATTGACCGACAGATGGCAAGCATACTTTTCAGGCCACTTTGCCCAAGGGGCACTGGAACAAAAAAGAGGACGTCACTGTTGATGTTGGCGCGTAACTAACGACGTCCCTTATCTTTACTTACCTATAGACGGTGTCCGTGTTGTGATAACCGGTTGCGTTTCGGTCTCGTCGCAGAGGACGAACAGCCGGTTGTCGACCATGGTTTTCTTGTGGGAATCGTCCAGCACAACGACGTGTTTTTCGGGCAGCTCGGACAGGGTCATTTCGAGCATTGCCGACCGTGTGCAATCCGCCGTTTTCATTCAAGAAAGACAGAACAAGGTGATATCATGGAGATATCAAAGTGATATTATTATGAGATTACCTGACGGGTCAGAAATGGCGAAAAATGCCACAAAATACCACAAGTGGTTGATGGGCAAACGCCCAGATTTATCCCCACTCGCCCTCCAAACGAGCAACACTCCGGCTAGCGGGTATCGAGGCTAGGCCATGCGAGCCGAAAACCAACCTGGCGGGTGCTGACCCAGGCGACTCATCCTCCGGGTCAGCCGGCGGGTCCCCCAGCCTCGTGTCCCCCGATAGCAAGACGTCCCCGGCCGGTCTTGGGCGTGCGATGAACAGAGACGTTTCTGACAAAGCGATCACGAAAACGCGAAAGGACGAAAATACGAAAGAAGGAAGGGAGAGGCGGATTAGTTAGGAGCGTGAGTCGCAATGATCTGTCAGGCTTCGACTAGGATCGGTGTCTCTTTGCTTTCATGTTTTCGTACTTTCGTCTTTTCGTCATGAAATGGACCAAAAACGCATGTTGGTCACATCGGTTGCCCGTCCATCAGCACGGCCCAAGCGAAAAAAATGGACGGTCTCACGAGGCCGCAAGGTGATCAACTGGCGACTTCCTTTAACCCGGCCCGACAACCACGTTTTCGAGTGCCTCGTCAATACGGCCATCGCCGCCTGCATGCTTGGCATCGCCGTCTCCGGTGCCGAGCTCACTCCTAAAAGACGCCGGTGCGTCCGACTCACTGAGTTCCAGCGGCGGAAACGAAACCAACGCCCCCCGAAGCTCGAGATCGGGCCCTAATCCCTATCCCAGCCGTCTGAATAAAAGCCCGTCCCGACCAGCAAACGTTGCGCTCACTGCAACTGCGTCCATTGCCCAGTCATCCGCACCCGCAAACTCAAACACCGCTTTGGTTCCATCGTCCGACTGCTTAAGCATTGCAGCCACGTTTTCTCAACGACCAAGATGATCGAGGGGTGGTGTACTACGCCTCCCCCCAACAAGACCATCACCTTATCGTTCGGCCATCGGCTCTCCCGGCTTTGGCTTGCCAAACAGCAGCGATTTGGGTTCTAACCGACTTCTCTAGGGTCCAGCTTGCGAATCCAGTGGACCGTCGATGTGCCGACAAAGAGGCAGCACAGCAGCCAGAGGCCACGGTGCGTTTGACGAGGGAGTCCATTTGCTTCCGTCCTTGTTGCCGTATGTCGGCTATTGGACGTATTCCCGATATCGACGCCCCTCAATTTGCTTGACACCACTTCGTTGGGACACCAATAATTATGAATACGGAATAGCGGATCATCGTCGCTGCCGACGTCAAAGCTCTTGATGCGGGGCAGACCTACGGAACATCGCGACCACCTCGATCGCGACATCCTCGCGTCACAAGCCAACAAGATCCTTGGGTTCCGCACCATGCCATTGTCAACGTCACGAGTATACTAAACTATGCCAGACCTTGATCCTATCGCTTTTGATCCCAAGAGGTCTATTCAAGACGACTTGGATACGCGTGTCGCGGCCAGATTGGATAGGATGTTCTCCCATCGTGTCATAGGCACATCACTTCGCCAGTGGTGCCAGGGGGTCGAGAAGACATCTATCCTGCTCGTCGAACACGCAGTATTGCGAGAGCTTCGCCTTCGTCATGAAACGGAAAGTGTCTTCCGGCGCCGACCGAACAAGGAACTCCAACTGAGGGGAGTGAATTTTCTGTATTCCTTCGAACTCGGAAGCGTCAAGGGTGAAGGCACGCTCTTCTGTTACATGCGGTTAGCTGGTGTTGATGAAACGATTCAAAAGTACCATGAAAAGACAGGGAGAATTGAAGACTCACTCACCGTGAACAAGGTCTTCGTCCGTGCCGAGAAAACGTTCAAGCATTTCTTGCCGATTGCCGTAGACATTGGCTGCCGTGTGGTTCGCGCCGTGAACGAATGGCTTGTCAGGCAGTTGAGCGACTTGAACAGCTCTGCGGGCATGACCGCGTTGTCGGAAATTCGGTCGTTGCTCAAGCACGAGTTTCGGCATCTTGCCGACCAAATGCTGATCTATGCCTACTACGCGACAGAAAATGGGTTTCTTGGCACCTATGTACACGATGATCAGCTTTTTGGGAACATCTGCGACCGTCTCAAGAAGAGTCCCAGCAATCAAATCCCGCGTATCGAGCAAATCGCCGCATTCTTGGATGCACGAGTCCCGCTCGAAAAAACGGAGTCTCGAAAACCTCTGGCTGCCGGAATGCCCTTGCCCGTCACTCCAATCAACCACGGTAGACTCTACGAAGGAAGCCATCAGGACCTGTATCGAGGAGAGGGCTCCTACTTCGGCGATTCGGATGTGATCAGTCAACCGCTGGTGTTTGCGGATGACATCATGAATCTGCAAATGGTGGTGTGCTATCCCGAAGGCTTCTTTTCTGACAAAGAAGGCGGCATTCCAAAGCGCATCGAGAATCTCAAGCCCAAGATCTTGGATATCCTGAAGCACCATGATCTGGTCGGCCCACTAATTGCATTTATGCGCGGGTTCCAAGCGCCGTCCAAGACCATGGACGTACCCCAAGTCATCCCCGCGCCCGAGGCAGGTGCGATCGCGGCGATTAAGAGAGAAATCTGTTTTTCACTAGGGCAACTTCTTGAAAGATCGTTCCCTACGGACGACCATGCAGAGGTGAACCGGCAATTCTCGGAAATCCACGCCATGGTTATGCAATGTCAGGATCTCCAAACGCTTGAGTATGTCAAAGTCTTGGCACTGAAGCCGGAAGGCCTCAAGACGATTGCTTCAATACGGAGGGTATTGGATGAGAATTCAAAATAGACTTGTACGAGCCTGGCTGCGGATCCCCGAACGAGGAATCGACGTCATTTCGATTCTGTTGGCAAGTTCCGGCATTAATCTCCTGACATCGGCGCTCGGCGCGACGCACTCGATCGCCTTCTTGATCTCCGGCTTTGCCGTGACAACTGCCGCTGTTATGGTAATCCTGCTAAAGCACTATTCAAGTCTGATCAGGAAAACACTGGAATACAACGTCAACTCGGATCGGGAGGCGCTCCAGCAATTATTTGAAAATGGCGGTGACGGAGAGAAACCGCAGCCGCGCACTACGCTGGACTATCTCGACAGCGCGATCTCGGAGTTCCTGGAGGAGTCCCCGGAGGCACGTCGAGTCGTTCGAGGCGTCACCTGGGCTGTTCTGTTCGCGTTTGTGGGAATAACAACAATAATATCGTCGACACTTCTGTCCGAGCGCAATGAGCACCGCAACGTGGCAACACGCGCAGAGGGCCTTCAGAAGCGGTTTGACGCGTTTGAAAAGAGCATTTCGCTTCTTGGCACGTTGATGACGACTCAAGACAGATTGATCGAGCAGAGATTGAAACAAATGGCGACAGATGTAGATGCCATCAAGACGGATCTTGCCTCCAGTTATGAAAGACAGTTTCTTTGGCTCGAGCTGCAAGCGCAGTCGTCGCGCGACACAATGGAAGGCCTTGAGGAGATGGCAGAACGACCTCAGCCAGAGACTCGCCAATGACCCAACTCTTCCCTTCACCACGAGTGGCACGGAAAGTATAAGGCTGGTCAGCCGGCAACAGCGGCCAGGCGGCGCGAGATGTGAACTGGGGCACGCGTAGCCCACACAATGGGAACGATGTCTTGTCCGTTGCCATTATGTCGGCAGCAAGAAGAGCCGTTCGACTCTAGTCAAGAAACCTCTTGGACGTGACGATCGCACCGGCATCCTTCTCTTAGGGACGATTAAGCTGAAGGCCGAGGATCGCTTGGAGCTTCTGCCATTCGGTTTTCGAGAGAGAGCGAAGCTGTTTCGGCTCAGAATTGTCGTACCGGGTGCCTCCGAGTTCGTTGCGCGAGATCCAGAAGGCGGCAAGATATTTCTCGCCCTGTTTCACCGTCACCGTATACTCGCCCGCCGGGAAGGTGAACCAGGGCCGCTTCCAGCCGGTCGGACGTGCGTTGACGAATGCAACGAATTGACCGATCCGGTCCTTGTCCGTGATCACCGTCGTCTTGGGTTGCTCAGACACGTTGGGCGTCACTTCGATCGACGTGATCTTCTCCGCGTCGGGCAACGTCACCGGCCTGGCCGCCAAAGCCGGCGAATTGCTGCCAAATGCCGAGACAATCAACAGCAACACGATCCATCCGCGATTGAGCAAGGTCATGGCTCTTCTCCATCGAGACGTTTTGCATAACGTTGGCTATCCTCGCAGCTCCCGAATCGCCTTAAGCAGCCGGGACGTGTCGCGCCAGGCGCGGAGTTCGGAGGGCACGTCGACGTTGGACTGTTCGAGGGCGTTTTGGTGGAAGCGGCCGAAGCCGTCTTGGCCGGGGTTGCCGGTGGTGGGAGGGCCGGAGGCGTCGGTTTCTTTGTAGAGGGATTCGTCGCGGCGCAGGAGACCTTCGGGGTTGAGGAATCGGGCCAGCTCGATCTGGCCGATTTGGGACAGTTCGGACGTGCCGGGCTGCTTGACCGAGACGATGCCTTCGGCGCTGACCACAATGGCCGTCGCGTCGTTGGGGATGCTGATGGCCGGTTCGAGCAGGCGGCCCGTCTTGGCCGAACCGAGGACCAGGTTGCCGTTGGCGTTGACCGAGAGGTGCCCAGCCCGAGTGTACCAGGTCTCGCCGGTGGCCGGGTCGAGGACCTGAAGGAACCCGGCGCCGACGACGGCCAGGTCCAACGGACGTCCGGTCACCTTCAGCGTGCCCTGTCGCCAATCGGTCTGGGTGCCGCCGACCTGGCTGCCTGAGCCGATCGACGTGCCGGTGGGGGCATACTCGCCTGCCGAGTCCTGCACGCCCGGGTAGAGGTCATGCCGATAGGGCCCGGCCTCCAAAACGACCCGCTGCGCCTTGAACCCAACGGTCTGCGCGTTGGCCAGGTTGTTCGCGATGACGGCCAGCTTGGTTTCGTAGGCCTTGATCGCCGTGTCCAACACGTCGGCTGCCTGCGGCGGGATCGCGTCGTTCTGCCGCGCCCGAACTAGCGCCGGCTTTTTGCCGACTGGCATCTTCGACTTCTCTTCAAGCACCGCGGTGACGGCCTTCATGACGGGTCCCAACTCGTGGCGTCCCCGGCAAGAGATTTCCAGCGACTTCTCCTCCACCGCTTCCGGCCGCCCCTTTGGCCCGGTCCGCCGGTGAATTTCCAATTCGATCGTCATCCGATCGATATCCTTCTCCGCCTTGGGCTCCTTCTTGACCTCAACCGCACCGCTGGTAACCGTCTTGCCGAGCCGCTCGACAAGCGTCTCCAGATCCGGCCCGTTGGCGACGTACGAGAACGTAAGGGTTTTCTTTTCACCCGCTTTCGAACCGCCCTTCGTATCTGCCGGCTGCTGCACGGTCAGCGTAATCACCCCGTTTCCAACCGGCCCGACCGGCTTGGGATATTTCTGCGCCTCGGCCGGCAAACTCAGAAGCGAGACAACCAGCAATCCGAGACAAACGCGATACGCACTGTTCATGGAACGGGACATGGCGGTCTTCTTCTATTTGGAGGGAGATACTTGTAGACCAATCACCGCGTAGCCGGTGCCCGGCCTGGGCTGGAGGTCGTTGAGGCGGAGTTTTGGTTTTTGGGTAAGCGGGGCATCTTGTTTGGATCCCAGGTGATCCTGTGTGTAGCCGCGAACATAAACGGCAACGGCAAGGATATCTCGCGAGCTCGGTCGGCGGCAGCCAGTTCAGATTTGCCGAGATACTCGTAGATTCTACTGCGAAGGCCAAGAGCGCTTCGATTATGAGGATTCAAGCGAATTGCCTCCGTCAGATCAGCCAAGCCTTTTTCGAGGTCACCTTCTTGGCAATGAGCAGTACCGCGAATCATATAGGCATTCCCAGTTCCAGCAGTGATCTTTAACGCTCGGTTGCATTCTGTGATCGCACGCTGGGTATCGCCCATTTGATATGCGGCACTCGCTCTCAACAACATTACGGTATCGTGAACATTACTGGATTGAAGTAGCTTGTCCAGTTCAACAGCGGCCTTGGCTGGTCGGCCTGTGACCATATACAGAAGCGCTAATCGTTCACGGGCACTGCGATCACTCGGGTCAATTGCAAGTGCGCTTTCCCACGCTCCAATTGCCTTTTGGATGTCATTGTCGACCTCATGAAGTATCGCGCGATTCGTGGGATCACGCATAAGTTCTGGCTTCAACTCGACCGCCTTGTGAAGATCCCAGCGGGCTTTTTCGATGTCGGTTCCGACAGTCATTTCAGCAATGCCACGTTTCCAGTAAGGCTTGTAGTTGCTTGGCGACAAACGCACAGCCGTATCGTACGCAGCCATGCTCGTTTCCAGATCTCCGATTCTGTAAAGCATTTCTGCCCTGGTCAACCATGATGTTACGTCATGCGGCGCATACTTTGTGGCATTTGTTGCATCAACCACTGCTTCCTTCAGCTTGCCCAGATACGAGTATGTGTTGGCCCGTTCACATAGGGCAGGCACATACTTTGGGTTGATACTCAATGCCATGTTGAAGTCATCCAGGGCCTTGTCGTAATGTCCTGTGAAATGCAACGCTATTGCACGGTTATGGTATGCAACGGCATTATTTGGATTATGCTGGAGAACTCTGTTGCAGTCAGCGATTGCCTCTTTCGGCCGATTTTCAGCAAGGAAACACCCGGCGCGAGTTGCGCACACGTCCTTCTCTGGCACTCCCAACGAGAGTGCCTTATTGAAATCAAGAATTGCTTCGCGATAACGACCTTGCCTCGCAAGGTCAAGTCCTCGGGACCGGTAAGCCGGCCCGAGATCGGGATTCAACCGGAGAGCTTGCGCCAGGTCACGACGCGCTTCGATGAGCTTCCCATGGTTGAACTGAACGCGAGCCCGCCACCAATAGGCCTCGGCGTTGTTCGGTTCGGCTTGAATGACCTTGCTGAAATGCTCGGCGGCATTGGTGAAATGATCCTGGTTATAAGCAGCTATGCCTTGCTCAAATGGGGTCTTTTCAGACGCGGCCGAGACGCTGGACGTATTGATGGCCAGCAGGGCCAGGAGCGATACTACGGTCAAACCAGGGAAAACGCGAAACACGGTCTTCACAGCAAGGGACATGGCGGTTTCCTTCTGCTCGTGAGACACAAATGGCATGTTCGCATCGTAACTCGAAGTGTAAGCGAGGGATGGGCGAGGGCTGTTTTAATGTCCCATTCCTCGTCCGTCCCTCCCTCGCTGACGCTTCGGGTTACGATCCTAGCCACTAACCACTAGCCACTACTCACGCCGACTTCTGGAGTTCGGCGGCCTGGTTGAGTTTGTTGTAGAGGGTTTTGAGGCTGATGCCGAGCTCTTCGGCCGCTTTGGGTTTGTTGCCGTCGTGGCGGTCGAGCGATTCGTGGATCGCTTGCATTTCCATCTCGCGGAGCGTCTGGCCCGAGGGCAGGCGGACGGCGGTGGGGCGAAGGCGGCGGGAGGCGAAGCGGTTGGGCAAGTGTTCGGGCAGCACCCGGCCCGAGTCGCAGAGGATCAGGGCGTGCTCGATCACGTTGGCCAGCTCGCGGACGTTGCCCGGCCAGCAGTGCTCGGACAAAGCGTCCAGCGCCTCGGGCGAAAAGACGTCCTCGCTCGACCGGACGCCCTGGCGGAACCGTCGGGCGAGCACTTCAGCCAGAAGCGGGACGTCGTCCATCCGGTCGCGAAGCGCCGGCAAGGCGATCTCGAACGTGTTGATCCGGAACCAAAGGTCCTCGCGGAACTCGCCCTGGGCGACCATCTCGTCCAACTGGCGATGCGTGGCGCAGACGATTCGGACGTCGCAGGTGATCGATTCGTTTTCGCCCACCCGGCGGATCTCGCCGCTTTCGAGGAACCGCAACAGCTTGGCCTGCATCGACTTAGGCAATTCGCCGATCTCGTCGAGGAACAGCGTCCCGCCGTCGGCCACCTCGAACAGACCCGTCCGGTGCTCCTCGGCCCCAGTGAACGCGCCGCGGCGATGGCCGAACAGCTCGCTTTCGATCAGGTTCTCGGGCAACGCCCCGCAGTTGATCGCCACGAGCGGCTTTTCAGCACGAAGGCTCTGATCGTGGATCGCCCGGGCGACCAGTTCCTTGCCGGTGCCCGTCTCGCCGAGGACCAGCACGGTCGACTCGGTCGGGGCCACCTTGCCGATGAGCCGGCGAACGGCCTCCATGGCGGGCGTGCGGCCGATCAGCTCCGACGTGCCTTCGATCCGTTCGAGGCGCTGTTTGACCGCGCGGTATTTGTTCGTCAGTTCGATCTTCTGCGACACGCGTTGCAAGACCGATTCGATCTCGACCAGCCGGCAGGGCTTGGTCAGGTAGTCGAACGACCCGTGGCGCAGCGCGGCGACGGCCGTCTCCAACGACGACTTGCCGGTCAGGACGATCGACTCGGCCTCGGGCGAAAGCTCTTTGGCCTTGGCGATGACGTCGATGCCGTTGTAGCCGGGCATGTCCAGATCGACCAGCAGGCAGTCGTAGCTGTTGCGCTCCAGCGCGGCCACGGCGGTCGTGCCGTCGGGACAGACGGTCACTTCGTGACCCATCCGGGGCAGTTCCAACCGCATGAGTTCCTGCAGCGAGCGTTCGTCGTCGGCGAAGAGGATCTTCAGACGTTTAGGCGGCTTGGTACCGATCTTGCACCTCCTTGTGCGTGGTGGCCAGCGGCAGCCGGATGCGGAAAGTCGCCCCCTGTCCGGCGCCGGGGCTCTCGGCGCGGATCTCGCCGCCATGTTCGGCGATGATCCGATAGCTGATCGACAGACCCAGGCCGGTTCCTTGGCCCGAGCGCCGACGCGTGAAGAATGGTTCGAAGACGTGTTGGAGGACGTCGGGCTCCATTCCGCAGCCGTTGTCCTCGAAGACCAATTCGGCCGCGTCCTCCGTGCGGCTTAAGCGGACGCGGACCGTGCCCCCGTCGTCGACGCTGTCCAGGGCGTTGGTCAGGACGTTGAGTACGACCTGTTTGATCTCCTGGGCCTGCACGGGGGCGATGACCGTCGTGGCGGCCGAGAACTCGATGTGTTTGTGCTGATACTTGCCGAGGTGGCCGATCATCTCGATCACGCCCTCGACCAGCTCGCCCAGGTCGGCCGACTGGCGGCGCGCCTGGCCCGCGCGGGAGAAGTCCAACAGCTTCTCGGTGATCTCCTTGCAGCGGAACGCCTCACTCTGGATCATGCCCAGGTAGTTCGAGATGACCTCGTGCTCCTCGCTCCCTTCGACCAGCAGCCCTCGCACGCGGCTTTCGAGCGATTCGGAACACAGGGCGATCGAGGCCAGTGGATTGTTGATCTCGTGGGCGACGCCCGCGGCCAGGAATCCGACGCTGGCTAACTGCTCGCTGCGGACGACCTGCCGGGTGCGTTCTTGCACCTGATGGTCCAGGTCGTCGCGGATCGCGCGGAATCGGGCCGTCATGTCGTTCATCGCGCCGGCCAGTTCGCCCATCTCGTCGTCCGTTTCCAGGGCGATCCGGTGCTCGAACTCGCCCGAAGCCACGCGACGCGACCCGCCGATCAGCACGTTCAACGGCGAGAAGATCCACTGGTAGAACAACCGCACGAAGAGCACCAGGATCAGCACGGCCGACGCCCCAGCCACCCAGGTGCCGACGATCGACGTGCGGTAGCGCGGCCGGACCTTGGGCACGAGCGTACCGAGCTTTTCGTGTAGAAAACTAGGCAGGTGGTCGGCCAGGTTTT
This sequence comes from Pirellulales bacterium, assembly GCA_016929515.1. Taxonomy (GTDB): domain Bacteria; phylum Planctomycetota; class Planctomycetia; order Pirellulales; family Thermoguttaceae; genus UBA11386. The sequence continues at coordinate 19,929 of JAFGIR010000198.1, forward strand.
GAAGCCGGAGCAGTTCCTTTTCGAGGTGGGCCACCTTGTTCGAGTCGACCGGCCAACGGGGATCGCGGTCGAACTGGCGGATCCGGCCCAGGACGATTTCCATCTCGCGGACCGTCTCGTGCTCGCCCCGGTTGTCGGCGATCCGGGTGCCAGCGCGGATGCCGTCCTCCAAAGCACCCCGGTAGCGGGCCAAAACGCGCTCGACCTCGATCAACTGGCCGCGGAACTCCTGGTGGCACCGCTGGACGTTCGTGCCGGTGCCTTGTTGCATCGTCGGGTCGCCCACGCGAAGACCGTGCAGCCGGCCGACCGTGATCCGTGCTTCGCTGACGTCGCGGCTCAGTTCGGCCGCCACCGGCAACTCGTCGCCCCGTGCCCGCAGCGCGCGGACCAGGTCGCGGTAGGCATTGGAGGTATAGAGCCCCGCGCCGAAGAGAATCGCCACGACCAGGACCAACAGGCCTAGCCCGACGAACATCTTCACCCGGATTGGCCACTTCCCAAACAAGGGCGACCTCCGTGTCGCTTGGGATTATTGTCGCGTGTGCTTTTTTGTAGGGTGGGGCACACTTGCCCCACCGGCTCGCGTTTCGCGTTGTCTTGGTGGGGCAAGTGTGCCCCACCCTACAATCTGAATTCCCGCCGCCAAGCCTCCCTGCCGACCCTGGCCAAACCGGGACGTGGCAGTGTACCATGGTTGACGAAAATTGGGCAAGACGAAGGTAGCACTGACTCGGTTGCTAGCCCGATGGGGGGGTGAGAGGCCGAGAGTGACAGAACAGGGGACTAACGTCCCCCGCTCGGCTCCAATCCCCAATCCCCAATCCCCAATCCCCAATCCCCAATCCCCAATCCCCAATCCCCA
>JAFGIR010000199.1 GCA_016929515.1 Pirellulales bacterium
CGATCAATTCGGCCAACCACCAGCTCAGGCGAACCTGCCAGGGCGTCACGCTCCGCCAAATCCGCCGCAGTGGGCGGACCCTAACACTAAGTTCTTCCTGGAACTCGCGGACCAACGCGTCCGCTTCGGATTCACCCGGGTGAATGCCACCGCCGGGAAAGCAAAACCGCCGCGGCGCGATGACGTGGGCCGAACGACGAATCAACAGGAAACGCTCGTCACGGAGGACAACACCGATGGCACCACGTCGCCCTGGAGTGGGGGCAATTTCAAGCATCAATCACGTTTTCGGTCAAACGGTCAGGATTCAGATTCCGCTGCCGCCAGTCCATGAGGGATCGGTGGAAATAGCACTGGCAGAATTCGGCCGAATGGAATACCTGTTCGTGTAATGAGGAAAAAAGGGGAAACGCATTAGCGGACCAATTGGAACGCGGCCGCGCACGCCCGACGTTCACCCCCGCGACCCGATCAGCCTTGTTGACCTTCCCGGTCGAAAAACAACGAGCCATGGGGTACAATACTACGTTGGCTTGTATCACCCCTCGAATAGGATTCTTCGCGTAAAGGACGGCGATGGAAAGCAGACCCCCCGAACCGCCCCCCCCAACCGACAAGGATTTGGCACGCCCTCGATCGAACGGTTCCTTGATATGGATCGTGGTGATCGTCGGGTTGGTTCTCTTGATGCTCTGGTTCAACAGCGAGGGAACCAAGCGATCCGTGGTCAAGTATGGGCTGTTTTACCACGAACTTCAAAACGACAACATAGTCGAAGCCCGACTCCAAGGGATGAAGCTGTTCGGCAAGTTCAAAACGCCGCCGGTCAACCCGGACGCCGAAAAAGACAAGGAGGGGAGGCAACCGACGTTCAAGGAAGATTTCGTCACCGAACTGCCCGAGCTTGTCCATGGAAGCCACGAGTTGGACCAGTTGCTGCGGGCCAAGCTGGAGGATCGCTATTCGGCCGTCGAGCGAACCGACAACACGGGCATGCTTCTGCTTTTCTATCTGGCGGTTACCGTCGGATTGGTTGCCGTCATCTGGGTTATGTTCCGCCGTACGCGCGATCAGTTTCTCGGCGGCGGCGTGTTGGCCGCCTTCAGCAAGAGTCCGGCCAGACGCTATCAATCGGGCGAAAAACCGGTCACTTTCGACGACGTCGCCGGACTCGAAGGCGTCAAACACGAGTTGCAGGAAGTGGTCGAGTTTCTCAAAAACCCCGAGCGGTTTCAGCGGCTCGGCGGCCGCGTGCCCAAGGGTGTGTTGTTGATGGGACCTCCGGGGACGGGCAAGACCCTTTTGGGCCGTGCCGTGGCGGGCGAGGCCGGGGTGCCCTTCTTTTCGATCAGCGGTTCGGAGTTCATCCAGATGTTCGTCGGCGTCGGGGCCAGCCGCGTCCGCGACATGTTCGCCACGGCCAAGGCCGCCGCGCCCGCCATCCTCTTCATCGACGAAATCGACGCGGTGGGCCGTCACCGCGGAACGGGGCTAGGCGGTGGACACGACGAACGCGAACAGACACTCAACCAGATCCTGAGCGAAATGGACGGCTTCTCGCAGAACGAGTCCGTCATCGTCGTGGCGGCGACCAACCGCCCCGACGTTCTCGACCCGGCCTTGCTGCGCCCCGGGCGTTTCGATCGCCACATCACGGTCGATCGGCCCAACCTCAAGGGCCGGCTGGCCATTTTCAAGGTCCACTCGCAGGGAGTCCCCCTTGCCGACGACGTCGATTTCGACCGGCTGGCGGCCGGTTCGGTCGGACTGACCGGTGCCGATATCCGCAATCTGGTCAACGAGGCGGCCCTTTGGGCCACGCGTAGCGGCAAGGACTCCGTCGACATGAGCGATTTTGATTACGCCCGAGACAGAGTCTTGATGGGCTCAAAACGTGAGGAAATCCTGTTGGGCAAGGAAAAATCGATGACCGCGTATCACGAATCGGGCCACGCGCTGCTGGGGTGGTTGGCCACGGGCGCGGAACGCGTTCATAAAGTGACCATTATCCCGCGAGGGCGCGCGTTGGGCGTGACCCAACTCCTGCCGGAAGAAGACCGCGTGAATATCAGCGAAAGCGAACTCCACGCTCGATTGTCATTCATGCTCGCCGGCCGCGCGGCCGAAAAACTCGTCTTCGACGAGTTCAGCGCCGGGGCCGAAAACGATCTGCGCCAAGCCACCGAATTGGCCCGCCGCATGGTTACCCAGTGGGGCATGAGCGAGCGGATCGGGCCCGTCGCGTTTCACGCTACCGACGACCATCCGTTCCTGGGCAAGGAGATGGCCGAGCCGCGTCACTTCAGCGAGCACACGGCCCAGGTGATCGACGAGGAAATCGGCCGGATTCTCCACGATGCCGACGAGAAAGCGACCAAGACCCTGACCGAGCATCGCGATCAACTGGACCGGTTGGCCCACGCTCTGGAAACCGCCGAGACACTCGAAGAACGCGAGATCGAGGAAGTGATCGGCCCTCCCACCTATCGCCGCGCTCCGGCCGAGCCGTCTCCCTAGTGCTTGGTCGGAAAGCGGGAATTCCAGACTGGGAGTTCGTGACTAACGCGGCGACATCAGGAAGGCGATCAGTCCCAGGAGAAGCATGATAGCGAGGATTCCGCCGGTCAGCGCCATCATGAAGCCGGCGTTGCTGTGCAGCTTCGTGGCCATTTTCTTCTCGATCCGTTCCGCAACCTCAGGCGGCGCGCCGGTTGCCTTGGCCCAGTCGGCGGGTGTCTCGGCCAGCAGAGGGTCGTTCCGGAGTTCCATTTCCTGGGAAAGGAAGTCCATCACGGCCGAAGAATCGGCGACTTGGAGAATCTGACCGCAAGCACACTTGATCCTTTGGCCCGCCATATCGTCGCTAACCTCAAAAGCGCGATTGCAGTTTTCGCACTGCACTGGAATGACCATTCAAATCTCCTCGTTCATGTTTGCGCGAGTGATTGCCACCGTCGGCCATGAGATCGGAAGATCAAACGGAACGCAATCCAGAAGAAGCCGGGGCTACCACTCTGCCGGCGTGACTCGCGAGGGACACCTGTTCCAACGGGGGACGGCTCTTTCAAGGGAGGACGAATCAAACCACCCGCCTTCTCGATTATACGTCCACAAATGGGACCGTCAACGTAAAGGCACGACAGGAGAACCCGCCCTGGGCGGCCCCGTCACAAACCACCGGAAATGACTGGAAGGACCCGTAGGAGCAGACATTCTCAGGACATTTCACGTCAATTCACCGAATGCTGACAAGCCAGGGTGTCGAAATAGAGGTCCTCGCGAACCAATGCGGCAGGACGTCGCCCTTCGGACGACCTGTGCCGCAGGCACCCCACTCGAAAAAACCGAGGAGAAACATGATAATCCCTAGCGGTAATAAATGATTCAGCTTGACTTGTCCTGGTCGTCACCGAAGAATACCGAGGATGGATTGGCGATTACTTGTTGACGCTCGCATGGCTGACGACCATGCCGGCACCAATGACGGGGTGAGCGTGTAACCGTTTTCTCGCGAAATCGGTTTCAGGAGATAACCAGTCGACGCAATGTCGACGGGTCATGAAGTTCTCCCTTATTCACAGCGGTCAACACAATCATGGCAGTCCCCCCTCGTCTTGCGGTTGGAACGGTACAGCCCGGGGTGGACCGTCGGCCAATGACCTGGGCGTTGATGGAGTCGTTTCGTCGGCAGGACGTCCGGGTTCAGCACTTCGTCGCTCGTGCTTGTTTTCCAGAGCATCCAGCAGCCGCGGCCATCACGGGCTTGAGAACTCGCTATCTCGACAGTTGGCTCATGGACGAGATGGTTTGCCGCGAGTTGTTTGCCAGCGGCAGCGAACCGGCCGACCTGTCACTGATCGAAGGCGATTTTCGACGGCCGGACACGACGGGTCAAGGTTGGGGTGGCGATCTGGAGACGCTCTGCCAGTGGCTTCGGGTACCGCGAATCGTTCTGTTGGACGCCTCGAGAATCGCCGGCGGTTTTCCTCAACGTCCGGCGAACGTCGATGGCGTGCTGCTCGATCAGGTGGGCGACCAACCCAATCAGGCTCGACTCTCAACCGACGTGGAAACAGCCTGGGGCGTACCCGTCGTCGGAAGCCTGCCCGCGGCACCTGAATTTGGCCGCCGCCTTGCCGGACTGTTGCCGGGCGAGAGCCCTCCGGCAGATCTCGTGCGGGATCTGGGCGACCATCTTACCCAATCGTGGCGTCCCGAAACGCTTCACCGGCTTTCGCGAAAAGACTCGTTACCGCCGTTGGTAGGCAGGCTCTTCCAAGTGAAAACGGCCGCGTTGCGGCTGACGGTTGCCGTGGCATTCGACGAAGCCTTTTGCCAATATTTTCCCTGTGCATTGGACATGCTCGAAGCTTGCGGGGCCACGGTGGTCGATTTCTCGCCGCTGCGCGACGAACACTTGCCGGCGGACTGCGACATTGTCCTTTTAGGTGGAGGATACCCCGAACGCTACGCGTCGATGCTTTCGGACAACCATTGCATGAAAACGGCGCTGCGAAACCATGTGCGTTGGGGACGCCGGATCTATGGTGAGGGCGCGGGACTGGCCTTCCTCTGTCAACAGATGGCCACCGCCGACGGAGAGCTGGCCCGAATGGCCGGCCTGCTGCCGGCGACCGCCCGGTTGCTGGAACCATCATCGGCACCCGTACCGGTCGAATCCACGCTTTGGCGACCCAACTGGATGGGACACGCGGGAGTCCGGGTTCGAGGCTATCGCAACCCTCGTTGGACGCTCGATCCGTCGAACGGGCTCGATGGTTTCCTTTTCGGTGATGAGTACCGTTTGGACATGATGGGCACGTTTCAGGTCATCAGCAGCCTGTTGGAAGTCCATTTCGGTACCCAGCCGAACCTGCTGAACCACTTCTTTTATCCGCACAGGCCAACCCCCCCGGACGTAGACCCCTGGTAATATTCCTGAACCGTGCGTCGAACGGTGGGGCTTTGACAGCCTGCTCCCCGGGCTTCATACTCTAAGAATCTGACGCGGGAACCTTGTTCGCTTCGACATGCCGTCTTGAGCAAGGTGAAGGATCTCGTTGGTAAGACAAAGCACGACCGTCCTACGCTTTGCTCAGGATGACGAGTCTGGCCGCGTCTTGAAGCTTTGTCGAACCACGCCCCTCGGGCCGAAGCGCGTGCGAGTCTGCATTTTCAACGCGGCTCGCCGTCGCGCATGAACCACCAGACCGATTGCCGGCACGACGCCTGGTACCGCGGAAGGAACATTCCATGACCAATACGCTGTACCTGCCCGAGCTTCGCGAGATGCTCGCCGAGAGCAACGCCGCCGAATTGCGGGAATTCTGCACGGCGCTTCACCCCGCGCGGACGGCCGAATTCATGGAAGGGCTCGACGCGGAAGAGACCTGGGCCGTGCTACAACATGCTGAAATACCGCTTCGGGCCGAGATTTTCGGGTTCTTCGAGGAAGAAAAACAAGTTGCAATCGTCGAGACGATTGCGCGCGAGGAAATCGCTCCGCTGATCGCCGAGATGGCGCCCGACGATCGTGTCGACCTGCTGGCCGAGGTCGCGCCGAACGTGGTCGAGCAGTTGATGCCGCTAATCCCGACCGTCGAACGTCGCGACATCCTCCGGCTCAGTTCGTACCCGGAAGGCACGGCCGGCGCCGAAATGACCACCGAGATCGCCCGGCTCGGCGAGGGACTTTCGGCACAAGAGGCCATCGATGAAGTCCGCCGCAAGGCGGAGGAGCTCGAAACCATCTACTATCTGTACGTCGTCGACGAGGAAGACCATCTGCGAGGGCTCGTTTCGTTCCGGCAACTGCTCACGGCCAAACCAAACGCCAAGGTCGACGAACTCATGGAACGCGACATCGTCTCGGTCAATGCGACCGACGACCGTGAGGACGTCGCCGACAAGGTCGAACGATACGACTTGCTGGCCATCCCGGTGGTCGACGACGAATACCGCCTGGTGGGCATCATCACGCACGACGACATCATCGACGTGGTGCGCGAGGAAGCGGCCGAAGACGCCTATCGAATCGCGGCGGTCGCACCGTTGGATACCGGCTATCTGGAGACCGGTTTGCTTCTGCTCACCTGGAAACGGGGCTTCTGGCTGGCGATTCTCTTCGTCGAAGGCCTGCTGACCGCGTTCGCCCTGGAACGCTATCAAAACATCACCGCGGCCATCCCGTGGTTGATCATCTTCATCCCCCTGCTGATTGCCGCCGGCGGGAACACGGGCAACCAGTCGGCGACGCTGGTGATCACCGCCCTGACGAGCGGCAGCATCAAACTCACCGACTGGTGGCGCGTGATGTGGCGCGAGTTGGCCATGGGGTTCCTTCTGGGTGCCATGATGGGCACGATGGGCTTCTTGTGCGCCCTGTTGAAGGCACCCGATGCGTTTTCCGCGTTGGCCGTCTTCTTGACTCTGTTTCTGCTGGTCCCCTGCGGCACGTTGTTTGGTTCCATTTTGCCGATGGTCTTCCGCCGGCTGGGACTCGATCCGGCCTTGATGAGCAACCCCGTGGTCGCCAGCATGATCGACGTGGTGGGAATCGTCATCTACATGAACGTGGCGATTTGGATGCTGCTGTGAAACGCCCGGCAAAGACGCGGGCTCAGCACCCCCCTAGGGTGTCGTCCAGGGCACTCCGTGGCTCCGCAACCGGGCCCAGCCCTTGCTTAACGCGAAATGCGTTTCGTCCGCAAGAACCTCCCACTCGCTTGCCACAAACGCCCAACAAGGCAAAACGGACCACCGCCGAATTCCACACGATTCTGGGGTCCGCCCTCGTGCCACCCCTAGATGTTGTTGTATAGTGAGGGGACAGTCTCCGACCAGACAGACGGCAGAGGACCGGTTCGTCCTCTTCGGCCGAGCGATGGGAGTGCCCAGCACGCCCGGTGGCCGGCGAAGCGTCCCAATGCCAGGCGGAGACTCGGCTGAAGGAGACGTTGGGTCATGAAATGCCCCTATTGCCAGAAGGACAATGATCGCGTGATCGACTCGCGGGCCAGCGAGGACGGCGCGGCGATCCGCCGGCGTCGTGAGTGTTCGGCGTGTCACTATCGATATACAACCTACGAACGCGTCGAGCGAACCACGATCAAGGTCATCAAAAAGGACGGCATCCGCGAGCCGTTCGACCGACTCCGTTTGAAGGGGGGGCTGGAAAAAGCTTGCTGGAAGCGTCCCATCAGCGACGCCAAGCTCGAAGAAATCGTCTCGGCCGTTGAGAACGACATCGAGAGCAAATTCGAGAGCGAGGTCGAAAGCCATTACCTGGGCGAGTTGGTCATGCGTCACTTGCGAAAGCTCGACCAGGTGGCCTATGTTCGCTTCGCCAGTGTCTACCGGCAGTTCGAGGACGTGCAGGATTTTGTCGACGAGCTTCGGCCCATGCTCTCCAGCGACAGGCGAGGTCCCACGAACGAAACCGACCTGTAAAGTAGACATTGCCCACCGCGATGGTTGACCTCGGCGGAGGTTGGTTTCAATGGGCAATGCCCATCCCGCGAATCTACAGAAGCAAAAGAGAAGTAATCCATGACATCCGAAGCTGATTTCAACGCCTCGGCGCCGGCGGACAACGTCGATCTGCCTCGCATTGAACGCGCGGTCCGAGAAATCCTCATTGCCGTGGGCGAAGACCCCGAGCGTGAAGGACTCCGCGATACCCCCGGACGCATGGCCCGCATGTATGCCGAGTTGTTCCGAGGGCTTCACGAAGACCCTCGCATCCATTTGCGTAAGTTTTTTACCGAGAAATACGACGAGATTGTGCTGGTGCGCGACATCAGCTTCGATAGCATGTGCGAACACCACATGCTTCCGTTCATGGGCAAGGCCCACATCGGCTATTTGCCCGCCGGGCGAGTCGTGGGGCTGAGCAAGCTGGCCCGCGTGGTTCAATCGGTGTCCCATCGTCCGCAAGTTCAAGAGCGCATGACCGAGACGATTGCCGATCTTCTGATGGACGAGTTGCACGCGAAGGGCGTCGCGGTGATTGTCGAGGCGGTTCATACTTGCATGACCATTCGTGGCGTGAACAAGCCGGGCACGGTCTGCGTAACCTCGGCCGTCAAGGGGGCTTTTCGGAAGAACCCCTCGACCAAGGCGGAGATCCTCACCTTGATCTACGGCGAGCATCGCCCGACCGCATCGATCAGATGACAAGGCATGCCCCCGCACCGGCCGCGTTCGCATCGGCGCCTCCCCAGCCTCCAATGCGAAGCGGATGAAGGTTAGGTAACGGACCAAATCGAACTCCATGGAACGACTTGACATTCAAAGCGAACGGATCCAGGGAGATCTCCGAGGTCTGGTGACCGGGGAAGTCCGCTGCGACGACCTCTTCTGCCAGTTGTTCGCCGGCGATGGAAGCATCTACGAAATCCGGCCCTTGGCCGTGGTCCGGCCCCGCAACACGGCCGACGTCGTGGCCACCATCCAGTACGCCGCCGACAAACAGATTCCCGTTCATGCCCGGGGCTCGGGCACGGCCGCCAACGGCGGTTCGATCGGAGCGGGCGTGGTCATCGACTTCTCACGCTATCTTCATCGGATTCTAGAGACCGGCAAGGATTGGGTGCGAGTGCAGCCCGGCGTGGTCCACGAACGTCTAAACACCCATTTGCAGCGCACGGGGCGGCAATTCGGTTCCGATCCGGCCGACGACGCCGTGCGAACCATCGGCGGGGTGCTCGCCGTCGACGCCGCCGGAAGCCACTGGCCGAAGTACGGATCGCCCCGAAAGCACGTCCGCCGCATGCAAGTCGCGTTGGCCGACGGCCATCTCATCGAGGTGGGCCACGAGCCGTTGGTCGACGGCCGAAGCAACGATCGGGATCCACGCAAACGCCAGCTCATCGACGAGTTGGCTGCCGTCTTGCAGCGTCATCGTACGGTTATCGCGAAGCATCGTTCCAAGTGTCCCCTTGATGGGTGCGGCTATCACGTCGAGGGAGTGCTCGGCGACAACTCGCTCGATCTGGCCGGGTTGCTCGTCGGCAGCGAAGGAACACTGGCCCTGATCACCGAAGCGACCGTGGCGACCCAGCTCGTGCCGCGACATCGCGCCGTTGCGCTGCTGCTGTTCGACTCGCTCGACCGGGCTTTCCAGGCCGTGGTGCACGCGGCCGCCCATCGACCGGCGGCTTGCGACCTGTTGGATCGGCGACACCTGAGCTTCGCGCGGCAGACCGACATTCGCTTCGACGTGCTCATCCCGCCTCAGACCGAGGCGCTTTTGATCGTCGAGCAGGACGGAGACAACCAGGCGGAGGTTCGCGACCGGTTGCGGCAATTGACCGAGGAGATCCATCACCGGCGTCGTCTCGCGTTTGGCACGCGCCAGGCATCGGACCCAACCGAGGTCCGTCTCTTCTGGCGGCTGGCCGACCGAATCCAGTACGCACCGGCTCGGCTAGAGGGTTCGATTCATCCCGTGCCCGTCATCGACGACATCGGTCTGCCGACCGAATCGCTGCCCGAATTCCTCCTCCGAAGCCAGAACGTGTTGAAACGGTATCAACTGACCGCAGCCCTCTCGGGACACCTGCTTCAGGGTCATCTGCATTTTCAGCCGTTTCTCGATCTGACCCGTCCGGCCGACGTGCAGAAGATGCGCAAGGTCGTCGAGGAAATCTACGACGAGGTTATTCTTCTCGGCGGGACGATCAGCGTCCAGCGCGGTTGTGGCCTCGTCCGCACGCCGTTTGTGCAGCGTCAATCGGGAGCCCTTTACGAGGTTTTTCGCGAGATCAAGCGGGTGTTCGACCCAGGCAACCTGTTGAATCCCGGAAAAATCGTCGACGGACGCTGGAGCCAGTTCACGCGTGACCTGCAACCGACCGTGGTGGCGGCGCTTCCCGGCAATCCGGCCGCCCAAGAAGACGAGCAGCCCGAGCATCTGCGCGATTTGGTCGAATTGCAGCTTGATTGGGACGCGTCGCGAGTGGTCGACGTGGTCCACGACTGCAACGGATGTGGCGATTGCCGAAGTCAGTCGCCCGACGAGCGGATGTGCCCCATGTTCCGCGTTGCATCGGCCGAGGAATCGTCGCCCCGGGCAAAGGTCGCCCTGATCCGCGGCGTCTTGACCGGCCGGCTCGACTTGACCAGCCTTTCGAGCGACGAGTTCAAGCGGATTGCCGATCTGTGCTTCCATTGCCACATGTGCCGCCGCGAGTGCCCCAGCGAGGTCGACATTCCTCGTCTGATGGCCGAGGGCAAGGGGGCCTACGTGGCTGCCAAGGGGCTGAGGTTTACCGACTACGTCATGACGCGGCTCGATCGTCTGGCCGCCACCGCCGGTCTTTTCCCGGGCATAACCAACCGCGCGCTCCGCAACCGGCAAATGCGATGGCTCTTGGAAAAAACGCTGGGCATTGCCCAAGGCCGCAAGTTGCCGCGACTGGCCCGGCGCAGCTTCCTTCGCCATGCCGCTCGCCGGCGGCTCACCAAGCCACGCCGCCAGCGCGAGTTGAAGATCGCCTATTTCGTCGATAGCTACGTCAACCACCACGATCCCCAACTGGGCGAAGCCTTGCTGGCCATCCTGAAACACAACAACGTAGCAATCTACGTGCCCCCCAAACAGAAACAAGCGGGGGCAACGGCAATTGCCTACGGTGATCTCGATTTCGCGCGCAAACTGGCCCACCACAATACGGCAATCCTCGCCGAAACCGTGCGGCAGGGCTACCACGTCATCACCACTGAACCGGCAGCCGCCTCCACCCTCCAGCGAGAGTATCTCTACTTGCTCGACGACGACGACACTCGGCTCGTCGCCGAAAACACCAGCGACGCTTGTCAATACTTGTGGGGGTTGCACACCTCGGGCAAGCTCCGGCTCGACCTGAAACCAATCCACGCGACGCTGGGCTACCATCTGCCTTGCCGGCTCTCGGCGATGGGCATCGGCGCGCCCGGCGAGAATCTGCTCCGCTTGATTCCTGGTCTGTCTGTCCGCCGAATCGATGCCGGGTGCTCCGGCATGGCTGGTACATTCGGCCTGAAGGCAAAAAACTATCGCACCAGCCTTCGGATAGGTTGGGGGCTGATCTCTGCGCTCCGCGACCCGACAATCGAGGCCGGTACCACCGAATGCAGTGCGTGCAAGATCCAAATGGAGCAGGGCACCGAAAAACCGACCGTCCACCCCATCAAGCTGCTGGCCATGTCCTACGGACTCATGGCCGAACTCGACACGCTTCTGACCACCCCGGGCGAGGAATTAGTCACGACATGAACGCACCGCTATGGTATCACGAGGGTCTGCGATTTCGTTGCACCGGTTGCGGCGCGTGCTGCACCGGGGCACCCGGCTACATTTGGGTAAACCAGCCGGAAATTAACGCCATGGCCGCCGCCTTGGGCATCGCGCCGGAGGATTTCGAGAAAGCGTTTGTCCGCCACGAAGGACGTCGCCGAACGCTCAAGGAACGCCCCGGCGGCGATTGCGTGATGTTGGACCACGCGACTTCCCAGTGCCGCGTCTACGCGGTGCGCCCGCGGCAGTGTCGGAGCTGGCCATTCTGGGCGTCCAATTTGCGGACGCCCGAGGATTGGCAGCAAACCTGTAAGGATTGCCCCGGCTCGGGCACAGGGGCACTCATTCCGCTCGAAGAAATCGAGCGCCGCCGCGGGATGATCCAGATCTGATTGCGCCGGAGTGTTCTGAAAGCCTGCGGGCAATGTCTGGGCCGCAGTGGGTCCCGTCGTTCCTGAGCGAAGAACGTTCGTACTTCCCGTGCCGACGCGATCCTTCGCTGTGTCTGGAATGATCATTAGTCGGTTTTTGGTTCCGATTGTGCGGATTTTGCAGTATAGCTTGAGTTTTCGGGTTATTCGGCCGATACACGAGGCTAGTCATCGTACTCCCGGCGACATTCGTGCGCTTTGTCGAATCGCCGGCGTGGCTCGTTTGCCTTTATTCCTTGGTTTACAAGGACTTAAGGGTATCGGTAGGCGTGGTCACACCGTTCGATTGGCTAAGATCTTTGACAATAAGAACTTACCGAAAATGACCGACTTGTCGGTACATGTGCTACGACTGTACCCCCAAAGGGTTACCCATCGGTTTCTCCAAGGGCTTGCATAGCGATTGATCTTGACTCTAGTCGTTACGCCACCTACACTTGGAGCGATGCTTGGGTATCGTGGCTCATGGCACTTTTACGAGGTTGGCGACGTTTTTCCGAGGGAGATTCGAGTCGTGACCAAGAAAGAAATCGTTCGGACTATTTCAGAAGAGATTGGGCTGACCCAACTCAAGACGAAGGAGATCGTCCAGAAGACGTTCGACGCCATTGTGCGAACGTTGGTTGAGGAACGACGCATCGAACTGAGGAACTTCGGCGTTTTTGAAGTCAAGCGTCGTGCTCCTCGCAAGGCTCGCAACCCTCGCACGGGAGACGACGTCTTCGTCCCCGAGAAATTCGTCGTAACGTTCAAGCCTGGCAAGGAGATGGAGAAACGGGTACGCGAGTTGGAACGGCAGGCTGCCGCGAGAGCGCGAGCCTCAACGACCAACAAATCAACACCTGCGGTTTCCAAAAGCTTGGGTGCGCCAACGGCTTACGACGCCGGATCGAGTGGTTCCTGACCGGACGCGATCCATCCCCCCAAGTATCGGCACGCCGACGTAATTCGGCCGAGGGCCACGTTTTCTGACCCAAATGCTCTCGGCGCGACCCTGAGAAACTGCTACTGTCCGCCGATTTCTCAGATTTCAATCCCGTTCGGGATCAGCGACTTTTTCCATGCGGTATGTCTGTTAAAGCGTTCCGGCGCTAGGCACGAGCCTCCGCTGTAACGCCCGATCGATTTGCATCCATACCTCGTACTTAATTTCCAAGCATACATTCGTGGCAGTCGGTTTTCGGTGAGCGACGATTGTCGTTGTTTTGACGAAAGAGTTTACAGAACTCTCGAAATGACTTTTACGCGCGACTACGCGTTGCAACATGTTATTCAGGGAGGAGTTAGGCCATGCGCAAGCTGCTTTTAGCTGCTGCGTTGAGCACGCTGGTTTGTTCCAACGTCGGCTGTGTAATCGACGCATACTCGGGTGACCCCGGGCGCCGCACGCAGCAGTTGTTGTTTACGTCGGAAGACCTGCGAACGGTACAGGACGAGTGGGAGCGGATCTGGTTCTTGGATCAGCCTAGCCACTGTGCACCCTACCGCACGCATGGCGGCATTATTTAGGCACCGGGCAAACCGCCTTTTCGTTGCGGCCTGGTCGGCAAACCGAGGTTTGCCGATTGGCTGAGACGGACGCAGTTGGGATGAAAGACAATCC
>JAFGIR010000200.1 GCA_016929515.1 Pirellulales bacterium
GGCACGCTTTGCCGCCGGCGTCCCAGGCCGAGAGAGCGTGCCGGCGACTATTCGCCTTCGAGAACGCGTTCGACGTCGGTCTTGAGCGATTTCATGTAGCGGTGCCAATCGCTGCCGAGAGCGGCCGTGTCGTCGCCGAAGACCTTTTTGAAGACGGCCAGGTTCTGATCCGGCGGAAACTGTCTTCGATCCTTCGAACGCCGCGCGCCGATTTGCTTGTAGTATTCCATCAGTTTGTCGAAATGACGCGCCATGAGGAAATGGGTCAGGGCCCAGGCCTGGCCGTAGGCGTTGGCGATTTCCTGGTCGGAGTTGGCCCGCATGAAAATGTCGTCGGAGACGATGTAGTCGAGGTTCGAGTGTTGCGCGTCGTGGGCCATGGCCCGATAGAGCGTGAGCCGTCCTTCGTTGACCGTGCCGACCCCGGCCCAGGCCGCGTCGGAGGGCGATTCGAAGTAGGTCGCGATTCCTTCGGCGACCCAGACGGGCACCGCGGCCTCGTTGGGCATCAGGCCCGTGTTCGCGGCCATCTGGTGCGTGGCTTCGTGAGTAACGACCTCGATGTCTTGGCTCTTCTTGGCCACTTCGCAGACGACGTTGAGCGTTTTTGAAAGGCGGACGATATCCTTCACGTTTGGGCTGTGGCGTTTCATGGCCAAATCGGCTTTTTCCTTCAGGTCCTTGTTCACCCGGTCGAGCGATTCGAAAACCTTGCCCGTGCCTTGGTCGTAGAAGACGGCCGTATTCGATCGTTTGTTGTAGAAGCCGGCGGCCTTTGAATACTCGGCTTTCGTGGCGTCGCTGAAGGCGTCGAAGTCGTTTCGGTGGGCGAAGAGCACGACCTTGAGACGCTTTTTGGGGATTTCGAGTTCAAACCCCTCGAAATAGAACTTCAGAAGAAACGTTTCGTAGACCGTTTCGAGTAGTTCGAGTCGCTGCTCGGCGGGCGTCTTGATCGGCTTGCGTCCCTTGCGACGCGCGTTTTTCGGCGGCTTGGTGTTGTGCATCAGCAGGAAGTGGTCGCTGCGGACAAACTCGGAGTCTTTTCCGGTGGGGACGAAGACGCGAATTTCGTCTTCTTGTTCCTTGAGGATCGGCAGCGGCGCGCGCATTCTCCGCTTGAGGTTGGCGAGCCGTTTCAACGTGGGGTGCTCGGGGTTGAGTTGCCAGGCCGCGGCGGCCGCCTTGTTGAAGTCGGAAAGCAGACCGTGGTGCAACGCCCAACGCGCGGCTTCGAGACAGGCCTCTTGATCCTGCTTGGCCTTCTTCAGCTGCCGTTGGGCCAGGCTGCGGGTCGAGGGCACCTTGAAAAAACGAACTTTTTCGTAGTCGAAATAAAGCACGCCGAATTCGGCGTGGCGAAACGAAACGATCCCGCCCGTGTTGATCTTGGCTTCGCCCTGCAACTGGAACGCGTGGCCGGTGCCGGGTATCGGGTAGAAGAGGATGTCGGCGCGACTCGCCGACGGCGCCAATAGGACGAACCAGGCGACGCTGACGATGAACTGCCGCATGGGCTACCCCCCCTGAAGAAGATCGATTGACGCGCGACAAACGATTGGAAAAAGGCAAGCCAACGTTCGCGTTGGGCGCATGCGGCCATTTGAACGTGGACGATCATCACCTCGCGGACAGATATTGAGTATAGCACAAACGGCGTACAAACCAAATTGCCGGAATTTGGGGGGATTTTGAGGAGAGCGACCTCTTGGCAAGGCCGTGGTTTTGTTGTTAGAACGTGTCTTTGCCACCGCAGAGGACGAGATCGTTCGTTGCGTTTGGGATGACAAGCAGCAGCCCCATGGTTCTGAAATGCCCTCTCGTTCCCCAGAGTGTTTTCCCATGCCGCTTGACGTTGAATTACAGATTACGCCGGCCGAGCCAGAGCGCGCGATGGAATCGCTGGAACTGGTTTTTGGAAGTCTTCGCGAAGCGAATCGTCATTTGGAGTTGCGAAGCCTGCTGGTCGACGAGATCCCGCTTGAGGGGCTTTGGGTGGCCCGACGCGGGCCGCGCGTGGTCGGCGCGGTTTTGGCGTTTAGCCAACCGGGTCGGACGGGCCTGGTCTGGCCGCCGCGATTGGTCGAAGGCGAGCCGCGCGAGACGGCCGACCGGCTCATCGAGACCGTCGATCGTCTCATGGCGGACGCCGGACTGTCGATGGCCTATGCGGCATTGAAAACGGTTGGCCGTGCCGACGATCGGCTTCTTCGAGCACACGGCTACGAGCCAATGTCGACGGCGCTCTACCTCGTGTCGACCGATCGCAATTTCCCGGCGGCGAGCCCTGAGTGCGTGTTGGACTTTGAACCCTACAGCGACGCGAATCACGCCCGGCTGGCGAAGATGGTCGAGGCAAGTTACGAAGAGACGCAAGATTGTCCCAAGCTGAGCGGCGCGCGCGACATCGAGGACGTGTTGGCCGGCTATCGTCAGACGGGCGAGTTCGCTCCGCATCGTTGGTTGCTGGTTCGCCACCGAAAGGAGGACGTTGGTTGTCTGATGGTGGCCGACCACCCTCATCATGGGAGTTGCGAGTTGGTCTACATGGGGTTAACCGTCTCGGCGCGGGGGCACGGTTGGGGGAAGCAGATTGCCCGAGTAGCCCAATGGCTCACGGCGTCGGCCGGGCGAGATCGGCTGGTGGTCGCCGTGGACGCCGCGAACGACGCAGCCGTGGCCGTTTATACGTCGGTTGGTTTCCACGCTTGGGATCGTCGCGAGGTCTACGTCAAGTTGCTGCAATCAGAGGAACCAGGTAAGTGCGGCGAATGACTTAGCCCAGGTAAATTCGTTGCGAAGTTTACATCAAAGAGCGACCAGGATCGAGGAAAAACGACGGTGACTTCCATTCAATTTTGGAGAGCCATGACGAATGTAGCGTTTCATGAGTCCCCACAAAGACTTCGGGCGCTTTGCTTCGGAAGGAAGTGGAGCAAGCGTGATTTTGTCGAACAGTTTTTCCACTGGTCGGCCGGCTCGCCGAAAAAAATATGCCGACTTGCGAGGTCGATCGATCGGCGATTATTCGGGCATTTTCACGCATTGATTTTGAGATTTCAAGAATCTTCGGAGAAACGGCCGCGGGGAGGTTTGACAGCGGTGCTAGCATGGCTACAATCGTTTTCTCGGGTGACACGGATAAGACGAACACAGACGGCGATCGTCGTCGCAGCCATAGCCATTATGTCGCGCTAATCTCCCCCCCAATCTGGCTTCGGGGGAACCTCTGGCACCACGACGGTGTAGATATGCGCGGCGAGTGTGCGCCGGGGACGCGAAGGAAGTGACCACGGACGATACGGAGATCGTGTCGGCATTGCGACAAGCTTTGGCCGAACGAATTGGAAACGATCGATTCGAACTCTGGTTCGGCGCGAACACGCGGTTTGCGCTGAACGAGGGCGAGTTGGTTGTTGCCGCGCCCAGCCCGTTTGTCCGCGATTGGATCGCGGCGAATTTCCGATCCGATATTGAAGCCGCGCAGGAATCGGTGGCGGGCCGCGCCGCGCGGGTCGAGTTCGTGATCGACGAGTCGCTGGTCGATCACGCTGCAAATTCATCGAATGAGCGCTCGTCCGAATCGCCGGCTTGCGAATCGTCGTCCGTTGTTTCCGCGGCGAAGTCCCCTGCCCGGCCACCGAATGTGGCGCGATCCGCCGAGCCGAAACGCCCTCGGCGCGACGCGGTCAGTTTCGAGACGTTTGTCACGGGCCCCTGCAACCAGACGGCCCGATCGTCGGCCGAGATGATTGTCCGCGACCTGGGGTTGTTTTCGCCGCTTCTGATTCACGGTCCGACGAGCGTGGGCAAGACCCACCTGTTGCAGGCCATCTTGGCGGCCGGCCGGCGGCGCCGCCTGGGAACGTCGGCCGTGTACCTGACGGCCGAACAGTTCACGACCTACTTTCTCGAAGCACTCCGCGGCAGCGGGTTGCCCAACTTCCGTCAGAAGTATCGCGGGGTCAAACTCCTGCTGATCGACGATCTTCAGTTCTTCCGCGGCAAGCGTTCGACGCTGGTCGAGTTGCTCTACACGGTCGACACGCTCGTGCGGCATCGCCATCAATTGGTTTTCGCCGCCGATCGCCCGCTGGCCGAGTTGAGCGACCTGGGGCCCGAGCTGGTCGCGCGGTTGGCGGCCGGCAACGAGTGTTCCATCCGGCGGCCCGATTACGCAACCCGGCTGGGCATCGTCGCGCAAATGGCCGGGCGGTTCGAGCTGAGCGTGCCGCGCGACGTCCAGGAGTTCATTGCCGCGCGGCTAACGAACCATGCACGCGAGATTTCCGGCGCGCTGTGCCGGCTTCGGGCGACGAGCGAGGCGTATCGCCGGCCGATCAATCTGGCGATGGCCGAGCAGGCCCTGGCCGAAATGATTCGCCAGAGTCATCGGGTCGTGCGGTTGCCCGACATCCAAAAAGCCGTCTGCGACGTCTTCGGCATCGAGCCGGCCACTTTGCAGGCGGGCCGCCGGGCGAAACGGGTCAGCCACCCCCGGATGCTGGCCATGTGGCTCGCGCGGAAGCACACCCGGGCCGCGCTGTCCGAGATCGGCCAGTTCTTCGGACGTCGCAGCCACAGCACGGTCGTTTCGGCGCAGCGTCGGGTCGATTCGTGGGTGGCCGGCAGCGCCGAAGTCGAATTGGCCGACCGCACCTACAGCATCGACGACGCGATCCAAAAGGTCGAGCAGACATTGATGGCTGGGTGACGTGGCGTACGTCGCCGGCAAAGACCGCTCCCTCACGGTCGCGGCTCGGTTTTGAAGGTGCCGCGTCCCGATCTTTTTAACTTGGCGCCACGCGGCGAGGCGAAGCCATGACCGAAAACGAACTCCACGTCGTTACGGGGGCTTTCGGCTACTCGGGCAAGTACATTGCCCGGCGGCTGCTGGACGCCGGGCGCCGCGTGCGGACGCTGACCGGGTCGGTTGGCCGGGCGAACCCGTTCGGCGACGCGGTCGAGGCCCATCCGTTTCAATTCGACTGGCCCGACGCCGCAACCGCCACGAGGCGTACGAGCGGTTGTAAGCGGTTCGGCTGCGCGGCTGGCGGCTCATGGTCATCCTGAGCACCATGGTCATCCTGAGCACCATGGTCATCCTGAGCACCATGGTCATCCGGAGCGTCATGGTCATCCTGAGCGCAGCGAAGGATCCCGTGTTGTGTGGACGAGATTCTTCGCTGCGCTCAGAATGACAGCGACTGCACGGACCATAAAAAAAGCACTGGCCGATCGGTGGCCAGTGCTTTCTTGAAAGGTTGAAGGTTGTCGCGGTCCGGGCTACACGAATTTCGTGTAGCCGGGGACGGCGATCTTGTAATTGCCGTCGGCGTCGGGCAACGTCGGCGGAACGCCGTCGAAGCTGTATTCGCTCGGCGCCAGGGTTTCCTTCGAATTCAAGGCATCCTCCCAGGTGATCCGCTGGCCCGTATAGGTGCACATCCGCCCAAGAATGGCCAGCATCGTGCTATAGGCCGTGTACTGAGTGTTGTTGATGGGCTTGCCGTCGCGGATGGCCTTGAACAGGGCTTCGTGTTCCAGGACGTACATGTTCAGGCCGCGTTTTTCTCGGCTCGGGAAGCGCCACGTTCGTTTGCCGTCGAGGTCGAAAACCTCTTGGGATTGAGCCTGGTTGATCTTGCACAGACCCTTGCTGCCGGCGAAGAGGTCAATGGTCTCCTTGTAGCAGTTGGCCTGCTGGCGGCAGTACCCGTTGGCCATGACTCCATCGGGATACTCATAGACGACCGAGTGGTGGTCGTAGATATCGCCCGTCTTCGGCTTGTCGCCGAACATCTGGACCTGGCGGCCGCCGGAACCGTAGGCGGCGACCGGCGGCTTGTCGCCCATGGCCCAAAGGGCCTTGTCGAGGCTGTGGACGCACTGCTCGGTGATGTGGTCGCCGGAGAGCCAGTTGAAGTTCCACCAGTTGCGTGCCTGATACTCCATCTCGCTCATGCCAGGCTTTCGATCGGTGATTCGGCCGACGAGTCCGAAGAGATAGGTTACCTGGATGTTTCTGAGCTTTCCGATGTCGCCGTCGACGACTCGCCGCATCGCTTCGACGACGGGTGGATAATATCGCCAACAGAGTCCGGAGACGATGTTGAGCCCCTTTTCGTCGGCCTTTTTACCCGTTTCGAGGACGCTCCGCACGCCCGGCGCGTCGACGGCGACCGGTTTCTCGCAGAAGATATGTTTGCCGGCGTCAACGGCGGCCGCGAGATGTCTTGGGCGGAAGTGGGGAACCGAGGTGAGTATGACGACGTCGACGTCGCTTTCGAGCACCTTCTTATAGGCGTCGTAGCCGGAGAAGCAATGGTCGTCGTCGACGGCCACCTGCTTGGGTTTGATTTTTTGGAGGTATTGCCGCCGGTTGAGCACGCGCTCCTCGAACAAGTCGCCCATGGCGACGAGCCGGGTGTTCTTGTCGGCCGTCATGGCGTTGCTGGCCGCGCCGGTGCCGCGTCCTCCGCACCCGATCAGCCCGATCTTGAGAATATCGCTCCCGGCCGCATGCGCGCCGCGGGCAACGGACAGATTGCCGACCATCGCCGCTCCAGCCACAAGGCCGGAAGTCTTGAGGAAGTCGCGTCGGGTCGCGCCGTCAACCTTCGATTCAGGATCTGGTTTGGACATAAGAGGTTTTCCTTTGGGGAAATTCGTGATGCGTGGATGTTGGAAGCATGGGCCACGGTCGGCAACGGGGAAGGTGACGTTCGACGCCGACCAGCGAGGCGAGGCCTTCATGATAGCTCGAAAAAGGGAAAAAAACAACACAGGGGGGCGTCTTCGTCGAGAGACTACCCACCCAAATGTAGTGCTCCCCTCTGCCGAGCGTCGGCGAAGCGACGCTCACCGTACTCGCTGCATGTAACGCAGAAATTCTCGATCGAGTTCCTCCAGATCGCCGAAGACGGCTTGGAACTCGTTGAGCCGGGTTTCGGGCGAATCCCACACGAACGGCTTCTTCTGGCTGATCTGTGTCAAATACTTCAGGTAGTCGCCGCTTCGTTTGCGGATCAGAAAATAGGTGAGTGCCCAGGCCTCGGCATAGGCGTCCATTGCGGTGGCCGAGTTGCGGAAACGATCGTCCTTGCTGATGAGCGTGGCCAACGAGTTGCCCGGGCGCCGCCGCGAGTATTGCGCGAACCGGGCCAGACGCATATGGTTCACCTCCCCGATGCCGCGCCACCCTTTGTCGCTGCTGAGATCGGGCGATTCGAAATAGACGGCTAGGCCCTCGCTGAACCACAGCGGGCAATCGCCGAAACGCGCGTGCATGCCGCGGTTGTACGCGATCTGGTGCGTTGCCTCGTGGACGATCGTGGCCACCATCATCAGCGACTCGGGACGCGACAGAATCTCGTTGATCCACGCCGCGCTCCGGATGCGCTGGCCGGGGGTCGCCGCCGAAACGCCCGTCAGGTCGCACATCGTCATTCGGTTGGTTTGCAGATTGTAGTAGCCGAGGATGGAACCGGCCGCTTGGCCGAGTTCGCTTTGGGCAAACCGTTCGTACGACGCGCGATCGGCGAAAACGACCGCCACCAGCGGGAACTCGGGTTCGGGCAAAGCGAATCCCTTGCGCTTCCAATAGTTCGAAAAAGCCATGTAGAGCCGCTCGAACAACGCGCCGCACCACCGCGCATAGGTGCGCGACGAGTTGTGAAGAACCAGGTAGTGGACCGTTTGGTGCGATGTGAAACCGGGCGGCAACTCGCCCAACAACCGCACGGCCAATTCCTGGTGAGTCAGCGGCACGAACGGCTCGTCGTCGCTCGTGCGGGAGATGTTCTCCTCGGGCGGGACGGTCCAGAGCACGCCGTCGCGAGCCATCAGCAGCAGGCCGCCGTCTTTCGCCTCGACGACGATCCGCCCGTCGACCTGACGGCGATGACCCTCGTGCTCGAACACGACGTGGTCGAGCGCCGAAGCGGGGCCGGCCGCGGCGAAACAGACCACCAGACTTCGTAGCAACCATTGGGTGTTTCGCGGAATCACGCGGTCGATCCTCGGGTCTTGGGAACACAACGCCGTGTCTGGTCGCGCCGGGAGCGGGCAACGCCCTTGCCAAAACCGGCCGGTGTCACCCTCTTTCCAGTATACCTCCGAACGGGCCCGGCCGCACGGAGAAAGGGTCGCGCCGGCGGACGCCCGAGGGCGAGCGAAACGGCTCGACAGTCGAAAGGCGGGGCGAAGCTACTTCCGCGTCGACGTTTTCGTCTGTTGGGCCACGTCGGCCTTTGAGGCCAGCAATTTTTCGGCCGAACGCGTCAGGTAGTGAAGGCAACTTTCCGGACCGCGGAAGCCGACCACGCGGTGGTCGAGGTCGCGCTGTTGCCAGAGTACCCGGCCCGCGTCGACGTCGAAACGGATCGTGCTCCGCGAGAATTGTTCGATGAGCTTGGCCTCGACTTCCGGGTTGTGAACGGGCGTGAGGATTTGGGTGACCACTTCGATCGTGGCGATGCCCGTCTTGACGCTCACCAGCGTGAAGACCTGCTGGGTGAGAATCGTCTTCGTCGTGCCGTTCTCCAGCCGAAGCATGGCCTTGTGGGGACGCCGCCAACTCTCGCCGACCGCGATCGGTTCGTCGGGCAGCGGAATCGTCAGCTCGGGGTTCTCGGTCGCCACCGGCGCCGACTCGGGAAACAGCGGGGTCCTTTTGAGCGTCACGCCGCGAGAGTCCAATTTGATCCGAGCCAGCGGTTTTCCCACGCGCCGGGCCGAGGCCTCGAACGCGCGGGGGGGCTTTTCGTCCTTGCGGCTATCGTAGCGGACCTTTTCGCGCTTGGGCTTCTTCTTGTCCTTGCCGATGGTCTCCATCCGGTTTTCGAACACCGCATCCTCGACCATGCTTTCAAAAACCGCGTTGCCCTCCTCGTCGACGGCGGTCACGTGCCAGCACTTCGTCGATCGGGTCACGCTGTCGGTCGTTTGGGTCCAACCGCCATAGGTCGTCCGGACTCGCTGGCGATGCACGACGTTCCAGCGAAGAACCTCGCCGGGGTGAAACTGGTAGCGGAGCGTGTATTTCGGAGCGTCGTTGGCGCTCGACGTGTCTTGGTTGCCGGCGGTCGCCACGGGCAGGAACCACAGAATCGCCAAGAAGGAAAACGAAATCGACCAACGACGGGTGTAAGAAATCGTCATGCTCGCATCCTTTCGAGATGATGATGGACTCGGGAGAAGAACGATTAGCCGTGGTTCAGGTGGAAACGGCCGCTCCAGCCGAGTTTTTCTCGCAA
>JAFGIR010000201.1 GCA_016929515.1 Pirellulales bacterium
GACGTGGCGGGCGAGCCGATGCTGGCCCACAAGGCGGCCCACCAGGGCAAGGTGGCCGTCGAGTCGCTCGCCGGCAAGGACGCGGTGTTCGAGCCCCGGGCGATTCCGGCTGTTGTGTTCACCGATCCGGAGATTGCCTGGGCCGGCCTGACCGAAGAAGCGGCGAAAGCCGAAGGACGAACGGTCGCCGTGGCCCAATTCCCTTGGGCGGCCAGCGGTCGGGCCCAGGCGGTTGGACGGACCGAGGGACTCACCAAGTGGATCATCGACCCGGAAAGCGATCGCGTGCTGGGTTGCGGAATCGTGGGGCCCGGGGCGGGCGATCTGATCGGCGAAGGTGTCCTGGCCATCGAGATGGGTGCGGCCGTGGGCGACTTGAGCGACTCGATTCACCCCCACCCGACGCTGACCGAAACGCTCGGCGCCGCGGCGGAAGTCTATTTTGGCACTGCGACCGACCTATATCGACCGAAGCGGAATCGATAACCCACAAGCAGGGACTACGGCCCACGGTTCGCCCATGCCGAAGGTGGGGTAAGTGGCTCGGATCGCTGCACGTGTTAGAATTCAAGTGGTGTGTCTGGTTTATCCCACGGAGCATGCCGTGAACCAACGCCGCGCTGCTTGCCCCTGTCATTGGTTTCTGGGACCGCTGGTTGCGGTCCTGGCGGTGACGATATTTGCCATGGCTTTTTTCGACCGACAACCCGAAGACCGAGTCTCCGGCGAGCCGTCTCCACAGGCGGGTCCTGTGGTGGCCGAGGCCCCGTTGCCCGAGGCCGCGTCCTTCAAAGAATCGCGAGCCCGCATGGTCCGCGAACATCTGGCATCGCGCGACATTCACGACCGGCGCGTGCTTGCGGTGATGGGTCGTGTCCCGCGCCAGGAGTTCGTTCCGGACGAGTACCTCAAGGAGGCTTATCGCGACGGGCCGCTGCCGATCGGTCACGGTCAGACGATTTCGCAACCCTATATCGTCGCCCTGATGACGCAATTGGTTCAGCCGACACCAACCAGCCGGGCCTTGGACATTGGCACGGGCAGCGGTTATCAGGCGGCCGTCTTGTCGGAGTTGTGCAAGGACGTTTACAGTATCGAGATCGTCGAGCCGCTGGCCGCCTCGGCCAAGGAACGGCTGGCCGCGCTGGGCTACCGGAATGTGACGGTTCGCCTCGGCGATGGTTATCGTGGGTGGAAGGAACATGCGCCGTTCGACCTGATCGTCGTGGCCGCCGCCGCCGATCATGTGCCCAAGCCGCTGGTCGAACAGCTTGCTCCCGGCGGCCGGTTGGTGATGCCGGTGGGCCGTCTTTATCAAACTCTCTTGCTCGTCGAGAAACGGGCCGACGGGTCGGTGGTTCGCACGACGATTGCCCCGGTGGCGTTCGTGCCGATGACGGGCGAAGCGAGGAAGGCGGAACGCCCGTGAGTGTACGATTAATCAGAAAGAAAAACCTGACCATGCTTCGCTCGGCTTTCGTTCGCGCGGCCGTCGTCTTTCTGTTCTTGTCGACATGGATCGTGTTGCTGGCCGGATGCTGAGGCCGCCGGTAGACGCTTGACTGTGTGTCACGGTCGCCCATCGGTTCTCAGCCGATCGATCTTTCGTAGATTCGATACGTCTTGTATCGCTGCCCACCGACTGCTTCGATCGTTCGGTTGATCAGGTAGTTGTCTTCAAGCGTCCAACTGAGTTCGGCGCCCGTGTAACCGATTGTATTCTTGCCGTAGTCGAGAGTCCTGAGGATGAGCAATTCACTGATGCCGCGGCGGCGGTAGCCTTCGAGCAAATCGAGCACGAGCATTCGGGCCGTTTTCACTCGCGGGAGGCGGTGCATCAATCGCAACGCGCCAATCGGCAGTCCGAAGTTGGTCAGCCGACCATTGAGCGGCGCGATGGCTTCGTTCACGTCGGGCAGGGTAATCGAAAAACCGATGGGGCGGTCGTCGACTTCGGCCAGCAAGACCAACTCGGGAACAGCCAACCGGGCCATCTGCTCGGCAAAGTAGCGAAATTCGTCGTCGGTCAAACGGACGAAACCCCAGTTCTCGGTTCGCGAGCCGTTGTACACTTCAAGGCACCGTTCGACTTCCGCATCGAAATCCTCTTTCCGGAAGGAGCGCACACGCACGCCGCTTCGCCGGGCAATCCGCTCGGCTCGGTCGTGCCACTTGGCAACCATGTCATGCGGATCGACAAACCACCAGCAGTAGAGATCCTTAACCTTGGCCATGCCCCACGATTCGAGCAAGCCGGTGTAGTAGGGCGGATTGTGGTTCATCATCACGCGCGGCGGCGTGTCGAATCCGTCGATCAACAAGCCGACCGGGTAGTTGGTCGAGTAATCGATCGGACCCATCATGCCGGTCCGGCCGCGGGCCCGAAGCCAATCGGCCGCGGTGTCCAACAACTGATGGGCAACCGTCGTGGAGTCGATCGATTCGAAGCGGCCGAAGCAACCGACATTGGTTCCATACTGTGCGTTGTAGTTTGGATCGTCGCTGACCAGCACACGTCCCACCGCACGACCGTCGCGCAACGCCAGAAACATGGCCGCCGAGCCGTGCTTGTAGAACGGGTGTTTTTTCGGATTGAGGAATTCCTTGGCCTCGATCAGAAGGGGCGGCACCCAGTGCGGGTCGTCGGCGTAGATCGTCCAGGGCATTTTGACAAACCGGTCCAAATCGCGGCGACTTGCAACCTCGCGGATTTCGAGCGGCGGGGCGGAGGGTCGTACTGCGCCCGCAGCCGGAACGTGCCGCGTGGCCGTATCCTCGTCGTTCCAATCATACAGCCGATACGTCTTGTCGATCGTTGCGCCGCCCTTTTCAAGGCTGCCGCGCGAAAGCGAATTCGATTCGAGCACCCAGGAAAACTCCGCTTCCTGAAGACCCCAGTCGAGAGCCTTGGGAACCAAACCACTGGTCAACGCCAAGCCGACGCCGAAACGCTGATATTCGGGCAGGACGTTCGTACTGATGAGACGGATCTTCTTGATGCCCGACTTGTTGCTCAAAAGTCGAATGAACCCAAATGGGAAAAGCCGGCCGTCGATCTCGCGAATGCGGGGGTTGTAGTCGGGCAGACCGAATACCGCCCCGATGACGCGGCCGTCGACCTCGGCCGCCAAAGCCAGCTCCGGCACGATCAGATGGCGCAATCCCTTGGCCATGTGGCGAACTTCGGCATCCGACATGGGCACGAATCCCCACGTGTTCACCAAGGAACGGTTGTAGATGCTCAGAAACGTCATGACGTCTTCGTGGAAGTTGGTTCGTCCCAGCGGGCGAATCTTCAGACCCAAGTGTTCAACGATCTGCTCCGAGAGGGGCGCAAGTCGCTCGTGGATCTTGGGCAACATGTCCACATGCCCCCAATAGGAGTACAAGTCCTGGGTCTTGCGAAAACCGTAGCCCTCGACCAATTGCTCATAGTAGGGCGGGTTGTACGTCATCATGAAAGTCGGCGAGAGCTCGAAGCCTTCAATCAGCAACCCCAACGCGTAGTTGAGCGACGGATTCGTCGGACCACGCATGGCGAAGATATCGCGCTCGGCGAACCACGCTCGGGCAGCCTCGAACAGGGTATTGGCCACTTCTTGGTCGTCGACGCACTCGAAGAAACCGAAGAAACCGCGGCGGTCGTCATAGCGCTCGATGTGACCACGGTTCAGAATGGCGGCGATCCGGCCGCGGACCTTGCCCGATTGATAGGCCACAAATGTCTGAACCGCGTTATTTTCGTAGAACGGATGAGGGCGGTAGCCGACCAATTCCTTTTCATTACCCCGAAGCGGGGGAACCCAATTGGGGTCGTTTTGGTAAAGCGTCCAAGGAAACCGCAAGAAATCTTTCTTTTCCCGATGCGAGGCAACTGGTATAACGACGACGTTGGAAGACATGGTGCGTTGCCCAATCGAGTTCTATGTAGGAATCATAACTCGTTGATTGTAGCGATGTTCGGACAACTCCGTCAAGAGTAGGAACAGGCGGATCGGCCGCGAAAGAATGGAATCGACCACAAAGGGTGGACAGGCCAATGAATCGTGTATTGGTAACGGGTGCCAATGGGTTCGTAGGCTCGAATCTTGTCGAGACGTTGCTCGCCGAGGGCAAGGAAGTCACTTGCCTCGTACGCAAAGGCTCGGATTTGACAAGACTCGAGTCCCTTGACGTGAGACTCTTCCTTTTCGAGGGGTTCTCCGATTTGGATTCGCTTCGGCACGTCATTCGAAGTCAAGAGGTGGTTTATCACGTGGCCGGGGCCACCAAGGCGCTCCATCGGCGCACGCTTTTCGAAGTCAACGAACAGGGTACGAGGAACGTCGCGATTGCCTGTGCCAAACAGATCAGTCCACCCGTGTTGGTTTATATATCTTCGTTGGCGGCCTGTGGGCCTTCGCCGCGCGAGCGGCCTCGCCGGGAGACCGATCCGCCCGAGCCGGTTTCACAATACGGCCAGAGCAAGTTGGCCGGTGAGCGGGCCGCGCGCGAGTTGGCCGATCAGGTTGCAACGACCATCGTTCGTCCGGCAATCATCCTTGGGCCGGCCGATGTCCAAGGGTCGACCATGTTTCGTTTGGTGCGGCGTTGGGGAATCCACGTGACGCCCGGCGGTTGTCATCGATACTCCGTCATCCATGCGGCCGACCTGAGCCGTTTGATCCAATTGGCCGCCGAGCGGGGACGACGAGTTGTGGTCGAAGAAATCGACGAACCTACCCGCGCGCAAGGCTGTTACTTCGGCGCCTCCGAAGACTGTCCAACGTGGGCCGAACTAGGGCAAATGGTCGGCCATGCCGTCGGACGCGAGCGAGTATTCAATGTACATACGCTTTTCTCGGGTGCTTGGGGAATGGCAACCACCGTCGATGCCGTTGCGCATGTCATTGGTCGACCGCTGTATTTCAACCTGGACAAGGCCCGCGAAATCGCCGCCGGATCGTGGGTGTGCAGTCCGCAAGCGGCGATCGACGAGTTGGGCTTTTCGGTCGGCGCGACACTGGACGAACGATTGAAGCAGACGGCCGACTGGTACGAGAAAGCCGGTTGGATTTGAACGCGTCTCCGTGATTTTGAAAAAGCCGTGACTGCTTGAGTCGTTTCCCGCGAGATGGCGGCCCGTTTCAACGCGCTCCAGGAGTCAGGCAATTTCGTCGGCGGTGAGAACCTACTGACAGCACGAACCCCATGGTGAGACCATGCAGCAGACCCATGCCATTCCCGCTCTGTCGCGGGAAGACCAGAAACGACTGGATGATCTCTACGAGATGATCCAGCATGAGGCCGACTTCTTCATTGGTTACCCGTGCAATGCCACTTTCGACTACTCTCCGTTGTTCGGATTTCTCAGCCATCCGATCAACAACGTAGGCGACCCCTACGTGCCGAGCAATTTCCATTTGAACACGCACTCGTTCGAACGGGAAGTGCTTGACGTTTTTCAAAAACTGACCCATATCCCGGAGGAGGACGCCTGGGGCTATGTGTCGTGCGGGGGCACCGAGGGAAACATGTACGGCATTTTTCTCGGCCGCGAGTTGTTTCCCGAAGGGCTGGTCTATTACTCGGAAGACACGCATTACTCGGTCAACAAGATCCTCCGTTGTCTGCACGTTCGGAACATCATGATCAAGAGCGATCCGGACGGGCGGATCGACTTGGAGGATCTTCGCGAGACGATTCGGATCCACCGCGACGTGCCGCCGATTATCTTCGCCAACGTCGGCACGACGATGAAAGGGGCGGTTGATGATCTCGTCGGGATCCGCCAGATCCTGGATGAATTGGCGATTCATCAGAGTTACATTCACGCCGACGCCGCCCTGAGCGGCATGATCCTGCCGTTCGTCGACGACCCGCAACCGTGGGATTTTGACGCGGGGTTGGACAGTATCTCGATCAGCGGACACAAGATGATCGGCGCGCCGATCCCCTGCGGCGTGGTCTTGGCAAAAAAGACCCACGTTGATCGGATCGCTCGAAGCATCGAGTACGTCGGCACCATGGACACGACGATTCTCGGTTCCCGAAACGCCATCGCCCCTTTGTTTCTTTGGTACGCCTTTCATACCATCGGATTGGAAGGCTATCGCCAGCGCGTTCAATACTGCTTCGAGATAGCCGAGTATGCCATCGAGCAACTCATCCGAATTGGGTGTCGCGCGTGGCGGCATCCGAACTCGGTCACCGTCGTCTTCGACCGCCCTTGCGACGCCGTTATTAGCCGGTGGCAATTAGCCGTGCAAAACGATATCGCACACGTGATCACCATGCCGCATGTCACCCGACAGCAGATCGATCGGTTGGTTAGTGACATCGCTCAGAGCAAGGCAGCAGCAAACAAGAAAGAGCAAATCTATGAAACAGATCATCATCATTAGCGAGGACCGGCCCGGTGTCGTGGCGGAAATCTCCGAGGCCATGGCGGCCGCCGGCGTCAATATCGAAACGATCTCCGCCGAAACGGTGGCGGGCTCGGGCGTGACGATTCTGACCGTGGACAAGTACGACGAGGCACTCCGCGCGTTGGCCCAAACCGCGTTTCACGCGCTCAGCGAAGACGCCATCGTCGTCCAGTTGGACGACCGGCCCGGCGAGTTGGCGCGCATCACGCAGCGACTCAAGGATGCCCAGATCAATCTCCGCAGCATCCGCATTATTCGCCGCGAAAGCGGCAAAAGCATCGTCGCCATCGCCACCGAGCGGACCGAGCAGGCCATGACGCTGTTGAAGGACGTGCTTGTGTCGAATTTCACGCGAAACGACCCGTAGGGGCCGATTTCGGACGCGCGTGATTCGGACGTCAAGCCCCCCTTGCCGACGAGCCGATGGATTTGTACTCGCGCACCGGCGACTAGTCCGAATACTCGACGCCGTTTCGCCCGGCCTGACGTTTCAGTGAATCGAGAACCTTGGTGTCGAAGCTGGGCGCCGCGCCCGCCTTGGTCATTTCCTTTTTTAGATATTCTGCTCGCTTCGCCGAAACGTCCTTGATCTGGCGGGACAGCTCTTCACGAATGTTCTGTTGTTTGACCACAAATGCCTTGCGCTCGTCGATGGTCATTTTTTGCATGTTCTCGGGCAGCTTCTTCTCGTCCACGTCTTCAAGCCGTATCTTGCCTTGGACCATGTCGCTTAGCAGGTCATTGCTGGCGGCTTTGCCGGCCTTGACGCTGAAGGCGGCACGGTCGGCACTTTTTCTCATAAGACTCCTGCCCTCGGACGACTCCGGCTTGGCAATTTTGGCGCCCGCCACGTCGTTGAGTGCCTTCTGCGTCGCACGGATACTTGTCTCGCCATAGACGACTGTCGTGGAGATCAATTTGCGGTTCAGCTCGGACAACTCGGCGTCATAGGGCGTGTCAATCGTGCGAACGGCTCCGTCTTGAGCAATCTGAATGAATTCGCCCTCGGCGCGTCGCGCAATGGCCTGCCAGACGGTCCTCGCGTCGGAGTTGTTTCCACAAAGGATCGTGTTGATGTAGATGCCCTTGTCGATGGCGGCCTTGGCCAGCTTGTCGTAAGTGGGCACGTCCTGGTACTCGTTGTGCGGAGGGCAGTCGCCCACGAGATAAATGATACGTGTCACCTTGTCGCCGCTCGACCACTGGATCTTGTGAATCGCGTCGTAGAGGGCTTGGTTGACGTTTTCCGGAGTGTCTCCGCCGCCTTGGGCCTCGAAGGTCATCAGATCGGTGTACACCTGGTCTAGATTGGTTGTCAGCGCATAGAGCTTGGTTACATACGCATCCCCTTTGTCGCGGTAGGGGACGAGTGCCATGAAGACGTCGGGCCGCGGCTTGCCCGAGGCGATTTGGTTGGCGATGGCCCAGATTTTTTCCTTGGCTCCGGCAATCAACCCGCCCATCGAACCGGTCGTATCGAGCACAAACGCGATTTCGATCGTGGGACCCTTCGCCCTCGTCGGTGGGTTGGTTGTTGGTTCCTCGGCCCAGACTTGCGTGGTCCCGGCCAGAACGGCCAGCAGTGGACCGAGAATCATGCCCATGCATTTCATGGTTTTTCTCCTGAAAAACGCCAAGACGGCTAATCAAACCAAACGGGACTATTTCCGCGAGACTTGGGGCGGGGTAGCCCAACACCGGTTTCCGCAAAGGACCATCAACGAGGATGCGGCCTCTGCAAGTTCGGATGTTCCGGCGGCAAAAAAAGTTCCCGCTTTTTCCGGATTATTCGCCAGGCTTGGCCAACAAAAAGGCCGGGACGTAGGAAACGTCCCGGCCTGGGAGAATTCGTCTTTTTTGGGAGACCCGATGGTCCGACTAGAACCGGAGGATCACGTCGGTGGACCAGAGGAACTGGTCGCGGGCATTGAAATCGTCAAACGGGCCATCCGGGACGGCGGTCAGTGGATCGACCCAGTCCCAGCGACATTCGCTGCGGACGATCAAACGTTCGTTGGGCTGATACTTCAGGCCGATCGAGATGTCTTGCCAGTGGCTGGCCACGCCGGCGAGCGGGATTCCGTGGGGATAACCCATGCCGATGACTCGCACACCATCGTCGTCGGAGAACCACTCGTAGCGGAGCCCGGCCGACCAGCGGCTATTCAGTTTGTAATAGAAATAGGTGGCCAGACCGTACCACTCGGCGTCCTGTCCCCCAGCGGCGCCGTCGTTTTCGAAGGCATAGTCGTGCTGCAACACCCATTGCAGCCGATTGGTCATCTGGCGTTGATAGACCAAGCTATACAGGAACAAGTCGTTGTCATTGTGGGCGTCTTCCTTGGTTGCCGTGCAGGCGAAAGCAAGCGAAGAACACCGGTCGCGACTGGTCCACGTGGCTCCACCGAGGAAGCCGACGTTGTCGTTGTTGTCCGTCCAGTTGTTCCAGCCATTGGTGATGCCGGCACTGAACGACCATTGATCGTTTACCGGATACATGGCCAAGACGCCCGTGTGAGTAAATGGCTCGGCGTATTGTTTCATATACGTATGGCTGTAGAAGAAGTTCTCCGGGGCCTGGAGTTTCTCGTAGCCGAGGATCGTGCAGAAATGACCGACCCGGATGGTCAAATCATTCCAGCCCAGATCAAGATACAACTGGGGCATCGACAGGCCGTA
>JAFGIR010000202.1 GCA_016929515.1 Pirellulales bacterium
CAACGTGGAAAGACTCAAAGACGGCATGAAACGCTTCGTCCTATAATATCTTCAGTCCCTTCGTGCTCTTCGTGTCCTTCGTGGTAATAATGAATCATCGCAACGTTTGGAAACAATGAACGACAACCTGTTTGACAGCAGCGACAGCAACCGGCATGCCCACGACTTGCGGCACCTGCAAACCGCGCGGTTCGACGAACCGTTCGACCTGGAGCGGGGCGGCCGCTTGCCTAGCGTGACGATCGCCTACGAGACGTACGGCCGCCTTAGTCCCCAGCGCGACAACGCCGTGTTGATCTGCCACGCCCTGTCCGGCGATTCCCACGTCGCCCGACACGACGAAGACGACGACCCCGGCTGGTGGGACATCATGGTCGGTCCCGGCAAACCGATCGACACCGACCGGTTTTTCGTCGTCTGTCCCAACATCCTGGGCGGCTGCCGCGGAACGACCGGTCCGAACTGCACGAACCCGGCCACGGGCCGCCCGTTCGGCGCCGAGTTTCCGGCGATTACGGTCGGCGACTTGGTCCGGGCACAGCTTCTGTTGATCGACCATTTGGGAATCGGCCGGCTGCTTGCGGTGCTGGGCGGCTCGCTCGGCGGCCACATGACCTTGGATTTTGCTCGGCGCTATCCCGATCGCACGGCGGGCGCGGTCGCGTTGGCCACCTCGGCCCGGATCACCAGCCAGGCGTTGGCGTTCGACGTGGTCGGCCGCAACGCGATTCTCCGCGACCCGTCCTATCACGACGGCCAATACTACGACAAGCCCGAGGGACCGCGCGTCGGCCTGGCGCTGGCCCGAATGTTGGCCCATATTACCTATCTCTCGCGCGAGGCGATGATGCGGAAATTCGGCGCCGACCGGTTGGCGCCGCGCGACATCCAGACCGACTTCGAGACGCAATTCTCGGTCGGTTCCTATCTGGCCTATCAGGGCGACCGGTTCGGCCAGCGGTTCGACGCCAACAGCTACGTGGCGCTCACGGCGGCCATCGACCTGTTCAACCTGGGCAACAGCCCGGCCGAGCTGGCCGAGGCGCTGCGGGGCGCCTCGTGCCGGTGGCTGTTGATCAGCTTCAGCAGCGATTGGCTCTTTCCGAAGTTTCAGTCGCGCGACCTGGTCGACGCCCTGATTGCCGACGACAAGCCGGTCAGCTACTGCAACGTCGAGAGCAGTTGCGGCCACGACGCTTTTTTGTTGCCCAACGATTTGGACAGCTACGGCGAGTTGGTCCGGGCGTTTCTGGCCAATTTGCACGCGCCGCCCGACGACGAAAAGCAAGACACCGACGACGGACCGTATGGCTCCATCACCAGCCCCAAGAGCATCTTCCACCACCAGCACCGTATCGACTACGATTCGATCGTCGAGCTGATACCGCCGGCGGCCAGCGTGTTGGACCTTGGCTGCGGCACCGGCGGGTTGCTCTCGCGGCTCCGGCGCCGAGGCCATCGACACACGATGGGCCTCGAACGCGACGAACAGGCCATCGTGGCGTGCGTCCGCCGAGGGCTCGATGTCGTCCAAGCCGACTTGAACGAAGGCCTCGACGCGTTCACCGCCAAGCAATTCGATTTCGTCGTTCTCTCGCAAACGCTCCAGACGGTCATCGACGTCTGCCGCGTGTTGGACGAAATGCTCCGCGTCGGCCACCGGGCCATCGTCAGCTTTCCGAACCTCGGCTACGAACCCTATCGCCGCGAATTGGCCGACGCCGGCCGCGCGCCCCACGCCGACGACGTCGAAGGCTATCACTGGTACGACACGCCCAACGTGCGATTCCTCACCATCGCCGACTTCGAGACGTTTTGCGAAGAGAAGAAAATCCAAGTCCACAAGCGAATCGCGCTCAATACGCGAACGCAGCAGCCCGTCGATGTCGACCCCAACCGAAACGCGAACCTGGCCATTCTCGTGCTAAGCCGGTGAGGGATTAGGTAGGGTGCGTGCTCGCACGCACCGTCGGATTCACCGTGTCCCACACAACCGTCCGCCATGAACCCTACCCATCGCAAACAACACGACGTGCTCGGCATCGGCGTGGTGGCCGTCGACGATCTCATCTACGTCGAGGAGTACCCACCGGCCGAACACAAGGTCCGCGTGCTTGGCCGGCGTCGCCAATGCGGTGGGCTGACCGGCACGGCGCTGGTCGCCGCCGCGCGGCTGGGCGCCCGAGCCGGCTACATCGGCACGCTGGGCCCCGACGACGAGCTTTCGCAAATCGTCCGCCGAACGTTCACCGCCGAAGGAATCGACCTGGCGCACTGCGTCGTGCGGCCCGACGCGCGGCCCTATCACTCGACGATCATCGTCGCGCGGCGACCGCCGAGCCGCACGATTTTCTCGCACGTCGACGGCCGGGCCGGCGCCGATCCCGGCCGGCCGGACGCCGCCGTCATTCGTTCGGCGGCCGTGCTGTTGGTCGACCATCACGCGGTCGAAGGCACGCGCCGCGCGGTCGAGGTGGCCCGAGCCGCCGGCGTGGCGGTCGTCGCCGACTTCGAACGCTACCCGGATTCGGCCACCGGCTTCGACGAACTCTTGCGGCGGGTCGACCACCTGGTTCTGCCCGAGCGATTCGCCCTGGAACTCACCGGGGCCGGCTCGCCGAAGGACGCGGCCTCGCGGCTCTGGACGCCCGAGCGCGAGGCGGTCGTCGTGACCAGTGGGCCGCAAGGCTGCTGGTACTGCGACGCCCGAACGGCGACCGACCCGCGCCACCTGCCGGCCCCGACGGTCGACGTGGTCGACACGACCGGTTGCGGCGACGTGTTCCACGGGGCCTATTGCGCGGCGCTGGCCGAAGGCCACGATCTCGACCGCCGCGTCCGATTCGCTACCGCCGCGGCCGCGATCAAAGCCACCGAAGAAGGCGGCCAATCGGGCATTCCCCGCCGAGCGGTCGTCGACCGGTTTCTCGGCGGGTGGAACATGTGAAGGGCATTTCAGAATCAGTGATTCCGTTCTTGTCATTCTGAGCGAAGCGAAGAATCTCGTTCGCGCACCGGCCGGCCGGGGTGATTTCACGGAATAGGCGCC
Organism: Pirellulales bacterium; assembly: GCA_016929515.1. Taxonomy (GTDB): domain Bacteria; phylum Planctomycetota; class Planctomycetia; order Pirellulales; family Thermoguttaceae; genus UBA11386. The sequence continues at coordinate 3,050 of JAFGIR010000202.1, forward strand.
AACAGATTGGCCAACCTGGCGAAGCCGTAGGGTGCGTGAAAAGCATGCACCGCCAAGACTGCTGCCTCAACCGGCACCAACGATTCTCCCTTCACTCTTTCTCGGCCACGCCCAGCTTGGCCAGGATGTCTTCCATCAGGCACCATCGCGTAAAGGCCGACTGCAGCAGGTTCGCCCCGACGAATGCCGTGAACAGTAACCAGTAGGGAGAAACAAACCAACCCAGCGCGATCGTGATCAGAATCAACGTGCCGGCGATGGCGCGTATGTATTGCTCCATCTTCATGACCGCACCTCCTTGTCGGGTAACGTTGCTGGAGGACACTTCAAAATTGTCATCCCAAGCGCAGCGAAGAATCTCAGCTTCCGTGGTGGACGAGATCCTTCGCTGCGCTCAGGATGACCACAATCAACCCGGATGACCACAACCCGTTCCACGCAGCGCTAGTCGAACTCGAGTACCTCGCGGCACCAGTCAAACGGCTTGCCGCTCGAGTCGTTGCGC
>JAFGIR010000203.1 GCA_016929515.1 Pirellulales bacterium
GCGCTAAGACTCGCCGCCGATCCAACGGCAAGAGAAGAAAAGCAGTGGGCGCACGAGGATTCGAACCTCGGACCTCGTCCTTATCAGGGACGCGCTCTAAACCAACTGAGCTATGCGCCCGGTCGCCTAAAGTATTGCCTTTTATTGACTTGCGTCAATTCTCAAAATGCATCAAATGTGTGGGCATTGGGGAATTTGCCCTTCACCAACTCTAATGCACTCTCTCGGGACGGCTCAATAGGCGGCCAAGTCCCAAGGGCATCATCAGGCAAATACAATCAAAGGATGCCGGAACAAAGAAGCCTACCCGATGCTTTTAGCCCAGTCAAGGACCGCCGTAAGAAGCCGAAAAAACCTCGGCCATCCCGGCGAAAAAACAAGCTCCACCAGGAATCCGTCAATCCTGGGCTGCCACGACTGTCGATTGTGGCCTTTTATCCTACTTCAACTCGCCGGAATCCCGCGGCTCGGTCGTGTCTCCCGCGTCGGCAAACAGCGAAAACGCTTGAAGAAGGTTGCGAGTGTCGTTGGCCATGTTTTCGGCCTCGCGCGTCAATGGCTCGCGCAGGGCGTTCTCCGACCGATCGAGGATTTGCCGTAGCCGGGGTTTTTGTTCCTCGGCTGCTCGATTGACGTTGTGCTTGATCTGACGCACGAGTTGAACCAGTTCGATCATGTCCGACTCCTTCATGGCCACCGGCGAATCGGCCGATTGCCCGCCGGCCAACCACCAAAAAGCGGCCCCGACAACCAGTCCGACCGCCGCACTCGCCGCGACAAACGCCGGCGCCCGACGCGGCTGCTGTGTGCGTCGCGCCGGAGCCAACGTAAAAGGTTCGTGTCGGATGCCCTGCCGGGATTGCGTTTCTTCCCGCACCATCCGGCTCGCGTCGCGTCGCAAGCGTTCTGTCATGGCGAGGGAAGCCTCGTGGAATCGGCGGCACTCGGGATCGCGCTCGACGCACCGGGCCAGCGCCGGCGAAAGGGGCTTTCCCCGCTCGACCGCCACGCTAATCCGCCATTTGGTCCAAATCTTGATCATGGCAATTCTCCAGCTTCACAAACCGAGGCCGGCCGCGAACGCGCCGCGGTGCTGCCAACGTTGCGGGCAAAATCCGCTTCCATGAAATCGGCCTCGGCAATGGCCACCACGTGCGGGGCAAGTCGTTCCCGCGCGCGGTGCAAAAGCACCCGGGTCGCGATCGGCAAGCGTCGCAAGGCTCGGGCGACCTCCTTGATCGGCAAGTCCTCGGCGTACCGGAGCCATAAAGCGGCATACTGATCGTCCGAGAGAACCCGATGGGCCGTGTTCCAGAGGTTGTCTCGCAGCTCGGCGTCATGGGCCGCTTTTTCCGCGCCGTCCGCCCGTCCATCGGTGAGTTGTCCCGCATCCAACCCCGGCTCGGGCCGAGGCTTGCGCCGGTGATCGGCCGCCGCGCGCAGGGCGATTCGATAGAGCCAGCCCGAGAACGATCGGCGTCCATCGTGCTGGTCGATTCGTTCGAAAGCACGACAAAGCGCCTGTTGGGCGATGTCCTCGGCGTCAGCCCAACATCCGACGCGCCGATGGAGCAGATGGACGAGCTTCGGACGGCATCGCCGCGCGAGTTCCTCCAGGGCGCCTCGGTCGCCGCGCTGGGCGCGGCGCACGAGACGCGATTCCTGGACGAGCGGGCTGGAATCGTCAGAATTCATCAAATCGCCGATCGCGTTTCACTGTGAACAGGCGTGGGTATGTCTCCAACTCTCCATTGTGCCGGCTGATGTCTATTTTTTCAAGTTGCCAACCGCCCGGAGCAGTTGGTCCTGGGGCGCCGACAAACGGCAGGTGACCCGCGATCCGTCGCGCGAAATGGCCACCGTTTCCAACATGCCGCTGACTAGCTGTTTTTCGTCCTCGTTCATATCATTGCCGGTTCCCTCATGCGTTTCTAGGTGCAATTGAGCCATCGCGACGAGTCCCTCGAGCAGTTGCCGCACTTGCTCGGCTCGCTGTTCATCGACCAAAAACGCCCTGATCTCGATGACCAACGAGGCGTCGTCCGTCTTCACGATGGCCGCCGTGGCCTTGAGCATTTTGAACGCTGCCGATTGTTGCTTCGGAATGTTCAATGCCCGCATCGTCTTCTCGTCGAGTTTCATGCCGATGCCGCAAAGCACGTTTTCCCGTTCCATCGAGCCGCTGGAAGCGGGCGTCGCGTTCGTCGCCTGGTCGACGGCTTTCCGTACGTGGTCCTCGCTCATTCCGAACACGACGAGATTCGATTCGCCCTCCGGCCGCTTGAGAACCGCTATAAATACCCGCCCTGGAGCGTTGTTAACCGTTCCCGAGTGAATGGTTGCTCCTTTGTATTCGGCTGATTCATAGTCGGGGGTTGCCAACGCCAATCCTTCGAGATTGCCCGTCGTGCCGCGCAATTGAACCACGACGACCCCTGTTGCGTCGACGACCCGCAATCGTCTTTTCCCAAGCCCACGCATCTCGTCAAGCGGCGAGGCCATGCCATAAACGGTGACCCACTCGACGTTTTCCAACGGATCGAATCCCAAAATTTCGCTGACTCGATGGTGCATCACGTCGATGGGTGGCGCGCCCCGGAACTTGTCGAGAATCTCGTCGCGAACCGACTTGTCGAGGCTTTGCCCAAGCTTCGCGACGAATGGATCGTGAGCGATTCGCTCGATATGGGCCTGAATGTACCAGGCGGCATCCGCGGGCACATTCGCCGCGGGCCACTCGATCGGTTGCGGGGGGGCTGCCGTTTCGGCCGACGCTGACTCGCCTAACCCCGGCGAGCCGACGGCCTGCCCACGTGCCGGCACCGAAAGCGCCAACGTCAAAAAACCCAATAAAACCAGGCTATTCGACCGATTGCAAGCAAACATGGATCTGACTCCTTTTGGGTCCGGGAAGAGAATTTCCAGTCACCCCGCCGTCGCGACGCGGGCTTACACCCTTACCTACGGGCCCAATCGCCAAAGCGTTACCCTGGCGGCGGAAAAATCCGTCGATCGGCGTCTTTCCCAGCAAGCCCGACTAGAGCGCGTTTCGGATAGCTATTGTGGGTGCCATGGCCACGCTTGCGTGGCCATGCCGTGCATTCCTCGGTGAAACATGCCCACGGCAAGCATCGTCATGGCACCCAAATGGAAATTATGGGGCGATGCAAACCACGCTTGGCCCATTTGCACCTTACCGCGAGAATCAACCGACGATGAGCGACCGAAGCCCCACCATGAACACTGGCACGGCGGCCAACATCTTGTGGCGATCAACTACCGCTTGGACAACGGTTCCTTCGACGCCAGCGAGAAATAGCCGAAAAGCGTGTTGCCGTCGCGCAGAATGTAGAA
>JAFGIR010000204.1 GCA_016929515.1 Pirellulales bacterium
CCCGTGCCGGCCACGAGGATGATAATGCGTCCCTTTTCCAGGTGGCGGCGAGCGCGCCGTCGAATGTACGCCTCGGCAACCCCGTCCATCTTGATGGCCGTCATCAACCGCGTATCGCAGCCAAGCGACTCCAAGGCATCCTGCAGGGCCAGCCCGTTCATGACCGTGGCCAACATGCCCATATAATGGGCCGTGGCCTCGTGGACGCTCGACGTGCCCGAGGTGAACTGGGCTCCGCGGAGAATATTGCCGCCGCCAAGCACGATGGCGATTTGGGTACCGTGTTGCGACGCGTGGTACGTTTGCCGCGCGATGTGCAGGACCGCATCCATGACGATGCCGCGCTGGCCCGCCTCACAAAACCCCTCGCCGGAAATCTTCAGCACAACCCGCTTGAAGCGAGGCTCCGTTTGATCAGTTTCGGCCATGTGCCTACTCCTTACCCAATTCCCAGTGGACGTACCGGATGAGTTTCATGCCGGCACCCTTGGCGATTTGGCCGACGGTCTGCTTGTCGTCCTTGACGAACGGCTGTTCGGTGAGGCACTGCTCTGCATAGTAATTGCGCAGTCGACCCTCAACCATTTTATCGATGATTGCCTCAGGTTTGCCTTCTTTTCGGGCAGCCTCGGCAAGAATTTCGCGCTCTTTGGCCACCAAGGTCGAATCGAGATCGTCAACTCCCAATACGGCTGGTCGCATGGCCGCCACGTGCATGCAAATATCCTTGGCCAACTCGGGCGTACCCCCCTCGACATGGAGGAGCACCGCCGACGCGCCGTTGTGATGGGCGTAGCCGCCGCACGGACCGTCGATACGCTCGATCCGTTCGATCTTGAAAACCTCGCGAATCCGGTTGTTCAAGTCGTCGAACTGCTCGCGAAGCGTTTGGGCCGGATTGCTGGGCGAAGGCTGATCGAGCAACTGCTCGGGCCCGTCCGCTCCCGGACCGGTGGCCAGTTGTTTCGCCAAATCGTCGGCCAACTGGATGAATTCCTCGTGCGAGGCGACCGGCGCGCTTTCGCATCGCAGATCGACGATCGCCCCGACCTCCTTGTCCGTGTCGAGGTAGATCGCGATTCGCCCGGACAACGTCGCCCGACCGGCGCGTTTTTCCGCCGTTTTTTTGCCGGCTTTCCGGAGTATTTCAATTGCCTTGTCCAAGTCGCCGTCCGACTCCTGCAAGGCTTTCTTGCAGTCCATCATGGGCAGACCGGTTCGATCACGAAGCGCCTTGACCGAGGAGGCCGTGATTTGAGCCATGTTGTTTGTCTCCTCTATAAGCTACCGATATGCGTCGCCCGCGCGACGTGGAACGTTATCATGTGAAGTGGCAAAAAGGACCATCGTTTTCGCTCGCGATGAATCGAGATGACACCGAGAATCAGGAACCTTCTGTTCCATCGCGAAGAAAACTCCCGGGCGCTGCGGACATCCGGTCCATGCCGTGGCAAGGCAAGCACGGACATTTGCACCGGCAGCGCGGTGTACACGAAGACCGAGACAACGGAGCACTATGCTTCGGCGGCAACCGTGTCGCTAGAAGCAGACGCGGCAACCTTCTCCGGAGTCCCTGTTTTCAGCTCCCCGGAAGCCGCTTTTCCGGCCAGCACGGCATCGGCCAACAACTTCACGATCAATTCGATCGAACGAATGCTGTCGTCGTTGCCGGGGATGGGCAAGTCAACCTCATCCGGATTGCTGTCCGTGTCGATCAGCGAGATCGTCGTGATGCCGAGTTTCTGGGCCTCGCGAATCGCGTTCTTTTCTTTCCGGGGATCGATGGCCACAATGCAATCCGGCAACCGGTTCATCGATCGGATACCGTTCAGGTTGCGGTACATTCTGCGATATTCACGGTTGAGCGCCGACTGCATTTTTTTCGAGTAGGTGCTCAACTGGTCGCCGGATCGAAGCGCTTCGAGCTCCTCTAATCGGCTCAACCGACTGCGGATCGTCCGGAAATTCGTCAACGTGCCGCCAAGCCAACGGTCACTGACATAGGGCATGCCGCAACGCTCGGCCTCGCGTTGGACAGGATCGGACGCCTGACGCTTGGTCCCCACGAAAAGAACCAAGCTGCCGCCCGAGGCAACCTGCCGAAGATACTTGCGCGCCCGAAGCAAGCCTCGAACCGTCTCGCGAACGTCGATAATGTGAATCAGATTGCGTCGGCCGTAAATATAGGGCCGCATTTTGGGGTTCCAGCGACTTGCCCGATGTCCAAAATGGACCCCCGCCTCAATCAAATCCTTCACTAATACAACGGCCAAACCAATTACTCCTCTCCAAAGGCACACCGGCTAAGTCCTTGAGAAAAACCGTTCCTCCCTCGGATGACGCATTCATCCAAGGAAGATGAGGACACAACCACCCAAAAGGGCTGTCATATCCGGGCCTTCCAACAGGCGTCCGACGTTAGGGCAGTTTCTCGGTCAGAATCAGTAAATTGCCGTCCTGGACCGTTCAGAACGGCAAACCCTTCATACTAGCAATTTCGGACCGCGCGGTCAATTGGCCGCAGGCCAACTTGCCCAAACACCAATCCCCCAGAGAGGGGAAAAAGTGTCGAATCGGGCCCGTGCAGCAACAGGACCCAAAAAAAGGCAACCCGGCCAGGACTTGAACCTGGAACGAGGGAACCAAAATCCCTTGTGTTGCCAATTACACCACCGGGTTGTGTATCGAGACGCCAGCGTGGCTCAATGTCCAGCGACGAGAAGAGCCCATGTTATTTCTTCCAGCCCGTTTTCGCAAGAGGAGCTGACGAAGCCGGTTTCGTTTCCCGAGTCACCATCACCAGGTCAAATCCACGGCTACGAGATGAGACCCTGCCAATCACACGGTCTTCGTGAGACCGTACCCATCCCCGCAACTCCTGCCGAGGAAACGCTGGTGGCCCTTGGAGAACCGATTCCCTGACTGCCTTCCGAGCGATCGCCCCCATTCCCTCCCCTGGCCGGCGTTTGAGTCAAAAGAAAACACCCCTTCCGCTCCGGAGAACAGAAGGGGTGTTTTTCTTGGTCTGTTTCCTAACGCCTGGGCGTCAGGCGGCTGCACTCAGGCGACCGGCTTACTCAGCCCAGTACTCCGGATTGTTGGGCCAGAATTCGCCCGTTGTTGAATTGTATTGCCAACCGGCAGTAGTCCCCACGGCCCCAGCTCCGGTTCCCTCGACAACCCAATCGCCTTGACTGGCATCGCCGGCGAAGGGATTCTTCGGAAAATCGCCGATGATGTACGGCCCGAAACCACCGGCAGCCTGGGTCAACCCCTCCAACTCATGGGTGGTCGCATTGAGCGGCGGCACGGCCCCGTTGTGGTCGATCTTGTAGAGTTCGATCTGTGCCCGCAACGAGTGCGTGTTGAAGTCGAGCGCCGACCTCTTGGCATCGCTCGTTGACGAGGAGAACTGCGGGATGATGGTCGCGGCCAACACGGCCATGATGACGACGACGATCAACACCTCGATCAGTGTGAAACCAGAACGACAATGTCTCATGATAGTTCAAACCTTTCCAGCTCGAATTCCAGGCAGCCCCGATTGGTCCCCAGAAACAGATGGCTTGCTCTTCGCGTCGCTCGGCAGACTAGACATTGTCAGCCACCCCCCCACAGAGCCACTCACCACAATAACACCTTAATGGTGAGCCACCATCCTCTCTAGGTTACCTAGTTCGCAAAAACACCGCTGTCAAGAAAATCATGTTGTCCCATGGCATATGTATGGCTAACCGGTCGAACGGTAAGCCCCCACCTTGGCAACGTCTCTGTTTTCCGGTGGTTGATTGCGAGAAAAACGTACGTCCGAGGCATTCTCGCCTCTGTTCTTTGACTGTCGCGACAGGGCAGCTTGGTCAACGCCACGTCACGGTCCAACC
>JAFGIR010000205.1 GCA_016929515.1 Pirellulales bacterium
CGCGCCGATCGGGATGCTCGGGGTCGATCCACCGGCCTTCGACCAGCGCGTGCGGGGGCGTCGTGGCGTCGGTGCCGACCAAGCGTGGCGAGGGACGAAAGAAACGGCGGCGACTTTGGCGCGACGGTTGAGCACGACGGCCCGGTGAACCGGCCCGCCTGATGCCCGGCGCGCCGAACCCGCCCGGCCCGGCGTTCGGGTTCATCAGCCGCGCGTCGAGTTGGGCGACCGGCGCGACTTCGGCTACGGCCTGGTCGGCGCGCAACTCGGCGACCAGCGCCGTGTCGATCGAAGGGGCGTTGGGGTCCTCGGGCACGACGAAGAAGTCGTAGCGCCCGAGATAGCCCGACGCTTGCCGGCCGAACTGCGAGGCCAAGGCGTCGTAGCCGCTGACCACCCAGACCACGATGCACGCCGAGGTCACCATGGCCAGCGAGGTCAACACCATCCGCATGGGGTGCCGCGCGGCGTAGGAGAAGGCTAGTTTCCAGGTGATGCTCATCGGCCGGTCTCCTCGGCGGATGCCTCGGTGACGATGTCCTGATAATGCGCGGCCAGCTCGTGCACGTCGCCGAATTGCGCGGTGGGAAATTCGGTCAATACGCGGCCGTCCTTGAGCACGACGATCCGCTCGCCCCAGATGGCCACCGTCGGCTCATGCGTGACCATGACGATCGACCGTTGTTGCTCCTTGCACAACTGCCGCAACAGACAACAGATGCCCTGGCCCGTCACCGAATCGAGGCTGCCGGTCGGTTCGTCGGCCAGGATGATCGAAGGGTCGGCGATGATGGCCCGGGCAATGGCGACGCGCTGTTGTTCGCCGCCGCTGAGGGCGTCGGGCCGGTGGTGGGCTCGCTGGCCGAGCCCCAGTTGTTCCAACAGATCGTCGAGCCGGGTCCCGTCGGCGCCGGCGCGGCCGTCGGCCAACAGGGGCAGCATGATGTTGTCGCGCGCCGAGAGCGTCGGAATCAGGTTGAACGACTGGAACACCAAACCGATTCGGCGGCGGCGGCACAACGTCCGTTGATAGTCGGACATCCGCGAGAGGTCCTGGCCGTCGACCACGACCTTGCCCGCGTCGGGTCGCGTCAGGCCGGCCATGACGTGCAGCAGGGTGCTTTTGCCCGACCCACTGGCCCCCATGACGACGACAAACTCGCCTCGCTGGATCGTCAATTCCACGTTCCGCAGCGCCTCGACCGAGGACGGTCCCTGCCGAAAGCGTTTGGAGAGCCGTTCGACGCGCAGCGGCGGCGGAAGAGAAGGTTCGGACATGTTTTTCGAGCTCCTATGGTGACAGCGCTGCCCTGCAGAAAACCTGCGAAAAGGGTGGCTGGGGCATAGCGCAGCGCTGCCCCAGAGGGCCAAAAACTGGGGCTTCGCTGGCCCAGAGGGCCATCAACTGGGCCTTCGCTGCGCTCATTCCCAGGCACCCGACAGCATCCACCGGTTTTGAAAATCCCTTCTCCTGAACGCGACACTCTGCTCCCGATGAATTCGTTGTCGTTCCGTCTTGTCCGCGGTTGCCGATCAAAACCCATCGTCGTCGGAGATGACTTCTCCGCCCGCGCGCGTCCACATCGCGTGCCAGGTCGACCGGCTGACGTCTTGTTCGATGAATCGCACGCTGCCGTCGGCGAAACCGAGGTTCACGCCGCCGGGGTGCCGGCTTCGGGCAGCCGTGATCTTCGCCGACCGGTTCACGAGATCGGGAACCGGGTTGTTGGGGGTGAATCGGCCGTTCATGACCGGCCCCGTCGGGGAGGAGCCGCGGAGCCAATAGGAAAGCCGCGCGCCGTCCCAACTGGAGATTCGAGGGAGCACGGCGGCGAGCCCACCGGTGTCCGCGTCTTCCGCGATGACGGTGTCGGCCCTTCCCTTTCCACGATAGACTTGGGTATCGATGGCGGCATCCGTCGCCGGCGTGTCGCACGGGCCCCGGAGCGACTCGGCAAACGCCACCGTGTGACTCGTGCCGTCTCGGAGGTCTCGAATCCGCACCTCCGCGCCGACCCAGCACAGACCGTCGGCCTCTCCAAACCCCGGGTGGAACGCGCCGTCCAGACCGCTGCCCTGGTTCATCGCGTAATTGGTTCCGGCGACGGGAATCATCGTGCCCGAGGCCAACCTGGTTTCGTGCACCGGCGTTTCAGGGTCGCTCGGACAGAGGAACATCGGAACGGGCGTGGCCGCCGCCGCGCGCAGCTCGACCGGAAGGTCTTCGCGGCCCGGATGACCCATCTGAAGGTCGAAGTCGATCAGGTTCCGGAGAATCTCCTGCTCGGAGTGGGCCAGCAACTTGGCCGACGGGGAATAGTCGTTCGGATAGTTCGTGCCCGACCAGCCCGCGTTCGGAAAGTAGCGATGCACACTAACGTAGCTGTTCATCGCCAGGCCGTGTTGCTTGAGGTTATTCGTGCACGAGATGCGTCGGGCCGCCTCTCGGGCAGCCTGCGCCGCCGGCAACAGCAGCGCGACCAACACACCGATGATGGCGATGACCACGAGGAGTTCGACAAGCGTTAAACCGGTGGATGCCGACTTTTGGAACCTCAAGACGATCCGTTTCATGCGCTTGCCTCTTTCGTTCGATCGTCGTGGTTCCGCGAGAGACCTATTCTGGAGCGTCCGCAAACCGATTGCCGGCGCGGCGCGAGGGAGTGCCCCGGGGGCGTGTCATTTCGAGGGCTTCGGCTTGCAGTAGGAGAGCGCCACCAGGGCGAACGAGGTGGCCAGGTTGGGATCGCCCTCCATCCACCGGCTGTTCGCGTTGACCCACGAGCCGTTGGGCTCTTGCCGTCCGGCAAGTTCCTCGGTCAGTTCCCGCCGCCAGTCGTGCTTCACGCCCTGGGCATCCTCGATCTGGTCGAGCCCCAGGGCATCGAGCGCCTTGGCAAAAGTGTGGTAGTAGTAGAACAGGCCCGCGGTGCCCATGCCCGGGTTGTTTTCCAAATCGTAGTTTTTGCGAATCCACTCGAAGGCAGCCTTCACGCGGGGATCGTCCTTGGTCAGTCCGGCGTGGATCATGCTCTTGAAGCCGGAATAGGTCATCGAGCCGTAGCTGCGCAGCCCACCGTCGGGCGTTTGTCTTTCGCTTTCCTGACGGCCGAGCACCGGCGTGTAGTAGAACCCACCGTCGTTCACCTTGGCGGCAAACCTGGTCGTGTTGTGTTCGCTTTCCAGGTTCTGGCACCGCGAGACGAAGACCAGTGCCTTCTGGATGTCCGGATCGGCCGAGGAAGCCCCGCACGACTTCAGGGCGTCGATCAGGAAGGCCGTGTTCGATAGATCCGGGCGGCTCTTTCCCCCGTAGCCGGCCCCGCCGTAGAACACATCGGAGGGTTCCTTTTTCTGGCTTTCGTCCCACTGGCCGCGGCGGATGAACGCTTCGGCCGTCTTGATGATCTCGTCATACTGTCCGTCGCGATTGGCTTCCTTGAAACAGACCAGCGCGATGCACGTTTCGTAGGTGTTGATCCGGCCGCCCGGCATGTGGATGCCGCCGCTCTCTTGGGTATACTCTTCCAGGTACTTGAGTCCCTTGGCGACCTGGGGATCGTTCGGCGAGCGTCCGGCCCGGAGCAGACCCAAGGTGGCCAGCGCCGTGGGCCCGATTCCAATCTGAGGGCTCACCGAGCCGTCGTCTCCCTGCTGGGAAGCCAGGAACCGGATCGCGCCGTCGACCGTCTTCTGGTAGAGCCGCGGATCGGGCCCAACCGTCGTGGACTCGGCGGCCGACACGTTCGACGCCAGGGCAGAAAGCCACCAGCCGGCAAGTGTCACGGCAAGCAACATCGACGTCCGCATCATTTTGTCTCCTCTTCTGTGTCTTCTTGAGCAGTCGTGCCGTCGGGCCATTCATGGGGAACGGTCCATCTGCCGCTTCGTTCCAAGGTGGGTCCTCGCGCGACGACTTGCCCGAGATCGAGTCGAAAACGTGCATTCCCCCACCATGGTGCCATTGAAGTCCACCCTCATGATAGACCCGCAGCGCCGCTCAACCAGTCTGTTGTTGTCCCCCATCGGCGAGAGCAATTGGCGTGCCAGAGGAAAGGTGTTGCTCGGCGTGGCGCTGTCGTCTTCCTAGGCCAGATCGGGCGAATCCACGTTCATCAAGTCAAAAACGGTCGGAAACCGTTTCCGGACTTGCGTCCGCGTCGATCGAGATTCCACACATTCGATCAGGGTAGCCGATGAACCGAATGGTCGACGTGTCGAAACCACCAACGCCCGTGTCGCATTCTTCGACGGCCGCGGAAAAGGGTGTCGGTTTGGCCGAGGGTCCCCCAAAAAGGACTGCTGGAATGTCGATCGAGAGAACTTTCTCGCTTGGTTTTCCATTTTGGCCCCAAATGGAAAAATTAGAGTTGACGAGGCGATTGATGTCCGATATCATTTGGCAGATGGAGACTCGTTCTCCGGCAAAGAGCAATGGATGTTCAGTTCTCAGATAGTGATCTAGAGCGGCTTGAGATAGACCCAACCTATAACGCTGGATTCTGCGAAGCGGTTGTTCGGGCATTCAGGAAGGTGGTGAGGTTTATTAGAGCGGCAGCCGATGAACGCGACTTACGCGCGATGCGTTCGCTCAACTTTGAGAAACTTCTCGGGAATCGCTCTCATCAGTATTCCATGAGACTGAATTCACAGTGGCGACTCATTGTTGAGATCATACCGGCCAAGCCAAAGAACACCATTGTTATAGTAGCCCTAGAAGATTACCACTAACCGCAATGGAGTAGACAATGAGCAGTGCGAATAGTGCTTTGTTTCCTCCAGGAGAGTATATACTCGATGAGTTGCAGGCGCGTGGGTGGACCCAGGACACGCTGGCGGACATTCTTGGTCGCTCCGCGAAGTTTGTCAGCCTGCTAATCACGGGCAAGAAACGCATTGAGCCACGCACGGCAAAGGAGCTTGGCGCCGCGTTCGGAACATCGGCGGAGCTGTGGATGAACCTTGAGAGTGCATATCGCCTTGGAATCGAGGATCGGGAGCAAGATGACGTTGCTCGCAGGGCCAAGTTATATGATGTTGCCCCCGTGCGCGATATGGTGAAGCGAGGTTGGCTCAAGGAGTGCAACACCACCGAGGAGCGCGAGGAAGCTGTCGCTGAGTTTTTTGAGGGTTTTTGTGGCGCGGCAGCAGCACGCAAGTCGACGCCCTACGAGACGACAACACCAACACAACGCGCATGGCTACAGCGCGCATACCAACTCGCTACGTCGATACCCATCGAGAAGATATTTTCACGAGACAGAATGCGGCAATCGCTGGATCGCCTACACGCACTCACTGCAAGTGAACAGGAAGTGCGACACGTACCAGCCGTGTTGGCGGATATGGGTATCCGGTTCGTTGTCGTTGAGCCCCTTCCACGTTCGAAGATGGACGGCGCAACGATGTGGATTGATTCTCGCCGCCCTGTTATCGCCGTATCGCTGAGGTATGACCGCATCGACAGCTTCTGGCATACCTTGTGCCACGAGATGATTCACGTCCTCCACGGTGACGAGTGGAGCGTGGACGACGACCTGATTAGTGGTGAGACGTCTCAATCACCGAATCGTCCGGAACACGAACGGCGCGCCGATGCGGAGGCGGGCAACTTCCTGATCGCGTACGACGCATTGGATTCGTTCATCATGCGACACAAGCCCAGGTTTTCAAAGGCGAATATCGTGCGATTCGCGAATCGATACGGAATTCATCCTGGTATTGTTGTCGGCCAACTTCAATTCAGGAATGCCATACGCTATTCACATAGTCGTGAAATGCTGGTTCCAGTTCGCGGCATCCTAACGGATGTTGCAATCACGGACGGCTGGGGGCATATCCCGCAGACCTAGAAATTCGAGGCAGAATCCTCAAGCACCACCTGCCTGATTCCCGCTCTCGTTACATCACGACAGCCCGGCGTCATTGTACTTGTCACCCACCAACATTAACCTAAGACGGTAGTGTTGGTCGACTCCGCGATCAATGCGAACCTTGATAACCCGATGGGAATGTTCGGCCAGAATCGCAGAAGGGATTGCGAGCCCATGAAACTCCAAGACCTGTTCGTGCCGCGGCGGAAGATCTCGGCCGGCTCTCCGCTGGCGGCGGCCCGGATCGAGCCCGGCTTGTACCACTACGTCCGCGACGCGGCCGGCACGCCGGCGCGCTTCCATCTTCGGGTCGATTCGACGGACACTGGACTGCTGGTGGCCAACGCGGCGGCCGTCGCCAAGCTCCGCGCGTCGGGCGTGATCATCGCCAAGGCCGTCCTCGAAGGCCAGCCCGACCCGTCGATCGTCGGGCGGCTGACGACCGTCTTTCGCGGCGTCACGGCCGACCAGGCCCGCCGCGACGTCGAGCGCGTGCGCGACGTCATCTCGAAGCTGGAGTCGCCCAAGGACAGCTACCCCATTTTGAACATGGCCGATCCGGCTTTTTCGTCGGTCGACGTCCCCTTGGAGCGTCCGCTGTCGGCCGACGTGCCGCTGGCCGAGCCGGAGCGGATCGTGCCGCTGTTGGATCGGCTGTGGGAGTTGGCCATTCCCCACGTGACGTTCGTCGCCGGCGAGGGCTGCAATCCGCAATGGTTGATCCGCGCGGTCGAGCGGACCGAAGACCTGGGACTCATCGCAGGGGTACGCATTCGTGGCACCGACCTGTTGCAGGGAACGCTGCTGGCCGATCTGGCAACCGCCGGGGTCGACCACGTCGACGTGCTTTATCTTTCGCGCGACCCGAGCGTGCACGACGCGCTGGCCGGCGCGGGCGATCACGGCGCGGCGGTCCGAGCCTTGAGCGAAATTCAGCGTTGCGAGATTTGCGCCGTGGCCGAAGTGGCTCTGGTCGAAACCACGTTGCACGCGATCGAAGAGACGATCGAGTCGTTGGTTGCCCGCGACGTGATCAACGCGGCCGTTTTCGCCGTCGCCGCGCCCGAGCGAGAGAAGGCCGAGGGGCCGTTGTCCGGCGGCGCGTTGGTCCAAGCAGCCATGCTGGTCGAGGAATCGGCCGAGCAGCACGGGGTCCGGTTGATCTGGTATCCGCCGTTGCGATTCGACCCGAGGCTCCCGCTTGCCCAACAGGTTCGCCGGGGACCGCGCAGCTCGGGCGACAGCGCGATCCGGCTGGAACCCGACGGAACGGTCATCCCGGGCCGCGGGCCGTGGCAACCGGCCGGCAACTTGATGGCCGGCGACTGGGACTCGATCCGCAACGAGCCGAGCTATCAAGCGTATCGCCGGCGTGTCGAGACGGACACCCACTGCGACACGTGCCCGGGCCTGGCGATCTGCGCGGCCGACTGCCCACGCCATCCCGAAGGTTGGGCCGATGACCGTGGGAAAGACTGATTCATGGAACCACGAAGAGACACGGACAAGACAGGGCAGGCCGATCCCGCGGGGAAATTTGTACTTGGGTGGCAGCGATCATTTTCCGCGTGTGATGTTGATCATGCGCAGAACTGGTTCGGAAAATGGTCGGTGTTGCGCAGCAACAAGAGGATGGGTTTTGCGACGGATTACCTCTTGTCGCTGCGCGACACCGACGATTCCGCGTTTACGTCGTTTTCAAATGGTAAAATCGATCGCGCGGAATCATCGGTGCTACCCACCGCCCGTTGAAACCTCGCGTACTCACGAGGAAATGCCATGAAACACCTGATCCGTGCCGTCCTTGCCGTCGCGTGTCTGTGGTTCTGCGGCGAGCCGGCGGCCGCCGCGCCCTACCGGTTTCAGGTGCCCAAGGCCGATATGCGCGTCCTCGTTCGGCCGGACGGCGCGGTCCGGGTGGTCTATGACCTCGTGTTCAAGAACGAGCCCGGCGCCCATCCGATCGACATCGTCGACATCGGCACGTTCCACGAAGGTTATCACCTCGGCAATGTCCGCGCGTCGTGCGACGGATTCAACCTGAGCGACATTCGGAAGTCGACCGAAATCGACACGGGCTTCGAGGTCCACATGGAGCGGGCAACGATCATGCCGGGCCGCTCGGCCACGCTGCACGTCGAGTACACCATGCCGCAGATGGTCTATCAAGACACGACGCGCGAGGACTACGCCTCGTTGCAGGTTTCGCCGACCTGGTTCGGCTCCGAGTACGTCGTCGGCCAAACCGAGTTGAAGGTGGTCGTTCAACTGCCCAAGGGCGTCAAGCCCGGCGAAGTCTTTTGGCAAGACGTGAAATTCGATCAGAAGGCGGCCGACGGCGACACGACGGTGGTCGGCTGGTACCGGCCCCACTTCCGGCTCGACCACCAAGAGCGTTTCAGCGTGTCGTTTCCCCGGGGGAACATTCCGGTCGTGCGGATGACCAAACTCGGTTTGTTGCTGAAGTGGTTTCGCGAGTCGACCCAGGCCCGCGTGGTCGTGGGACTCCTCGTGGTGGGGCTTTGGACGTTGGCCTTCTTCCGGTTCACCGGCGGCACGGGCTTTTCGGTGTACGTCGTCTTGACCGGGCTGATGGTTTGGGCTTTCGTGGCCGTCCCCGAGGTCGAACTGGCGGCCGTGCCCATTGCCGGCGCGTTGGTCTTCTGGAACGAATGGGCGTTGAGCCGTCGCAAGGCACACTACATGCCGCCGATCGCCCAGGTCGAGGGGGGCGGGATCAAACGCGGACTGACCGCGCCCGAGGCGGCGATGCTGCTCGAATTGCCGCTGTCGAAAGTCCTCACGCTGGTCATTTTCGGCATGCTCAAGAAGGGCCTTCTCCGCCAGATCGAAGCCGACCCGTTGAAGGTGGCCGTCAACGAACCCTTTCTCGTCGACATGAAGACCTTGCCGACCACCGCGGTGGAGCGGGCCGAACTCTATCGCCGGGTCGCGCACAAGACGGGCATCGCCGTGCACAAATACGAACACCCGTTTCTCTATCTGATTCAACGCAATCCGTCCAAACCGCTCAAGGACATCAACTTCAGCGCGCCGCTGAAACAACTCATCACGCGCCTTGTCGGCCGGATGAAGGGTTTCGACTTGTCCGACACCAAGGACTATTACCAGTCGATCATTCGCCGGGCACTCGAACAGGCCAAGTCGATCGGCGACGTGCCGATGCGCGAAAAGGTGATCGACCGCAACTTCGAGTGGATTTTGATGGACCACGACTATCCGACCGTGTTTGCCGGCCACACTCCTTATCGGCCCATCTGGACGCGCGGTTCATCTTATGCGGGCATGGGCGGCGGCACGGCGACTAGTGCCGCGCCGAGCGTCGGCGGCGCGACCTCGTTCGGCGACGTGGCCCGTTCGTTTGCCGGCTGGACCGAGAACACGATGGGCAGCATGGCCTCGGCGATCTCGCCCGGCTCGCTGAACCTCGCCAAACCGTCGGGCGGTTTTCTCGATCTCAGCGGCGCCGACAGTCTGACCGGCGAGATGCTCTCGGCACTGACCGAAGGCGTCGGTAGCGGAAGAGGCGGCGGAGGTTTTAGCGGCTGCGCGTGCGCCGGCTGCGCGTGTGCCTGTGCCTGCGCCGGCGGCGGAAGATGAAGGAAGCGAGAAGGGTGAAGTACAGAAGACTGGAGAGCGAGGCCTTGCTCACTTCACGCTTCTCACTTCACACTTCGTCTCTCCCCCACCAGGGCGGTCGTCGCGCGTTGCGTGCCGCGACACTTGACTTCGTCCTCGTGCGATGATTATATAAGTGAGAGTGACTCTATCGCGTGGAACACAATATTCCGGCATCTGGTCTCGTCCGGCTCCGGTGGTCTGTCGGAAACATCAACAAGCAATGGGGTGTCTCATGGGCAAAACGGGCAGGAAGTCACGTCGCTCGGGTCGCGTTTCACGCCCGGGGCGACTGGCCCCTTCAGCGGGGCGGTCTTTGCAAGGTATCTCTCTTCGCTGTCTCCGCGTCGAACCGCTCGAAGATCGGCGGATGCTGTCCGCCTATCTGGTCGACTCGCTCGACGACACGATGCTCGACGACGGGCTGACCACGCTTCGCGAGGCACTCGAAGCGGCCGACACGAACACGGCCCTTTGGGCCGACGGCGACCATCCGATCGTGGCCGGCAGCGACACGGAAACCGACACGATCACGTTCGATCCCGATCTGTTCACCAACGGCGTCGATCCGGTGCCGGGCACGATCCTTTTTGCGCCGGACCAATGGCGGCTTGAAATAACCGACCCGGCCGGCGTCGACCTCCAAGGGCCCGGGCCCGAGTTGCTTTCGATCGACGCCGACGGTCGATGTGGCGTGCTCTTCATCGAATCCGGCGCCGAAGCCAGCCTTTCCGAGATCACGTTGACCCACGGCGGCCACACGTCGCTTGGCGGCGGGATCACGAATTACGGCACGCTTTCGATTAGCCATTCGATCATCTCGAACAGCTCCGCGACCAGCACCCTCTCCCCTCGCGGCGGCGGAATCTACAACGCGGGGCAACTCTCGATCGACCATTCGACCATCTCGGGCAACTCGTCGATCAGCTCCTGCACGGACCAATATAACAAGGCCTATGGAGGCGGAGTCTACAACGGCGGCACGCTCTCGATCACCGATTCGACCATCTCGGACAATTCGGCAACCGTCGCCGGTTACTTTGCCTATGGCGGCGGCCTCTGCAACGACGGCGTCCTCTCGATCAGCCATTCGACCATCTCGGGCAATTCGGTCAGCAACGAGGGCGGATCAACCGCCTATTGCGGCGGCGGTGGGCTCGCCAACTGCGACGGCACGACGACCATCGCCCATTCGATCATCTCGGACAATTCGGCCACCGGGCAGTCGGGTTGCGGCGGCGGCGCCGTCTTCGTCGATGGAGGAGCCGTAACGATCGACCACTCGACCGTTTCGGGCAATTGGGCCACGTACAATTGCGGCGGCGTCTTCAACTACGCCGGCGAAACCACCGTCAGCCATTCGACCATCTCGGGCAATTCGGCGAGCAACGCCGGTGGGCTCTTGAATCTCCGCGACCTGGTGGTCATCAACTCAACCGTGTCGAACAACTCCGCAACCGGCGCCGGGGGAGGAATGGCCGCCGCCTATTCTTATGGCGCGTCCCCGACGCTTCAGGTGGTGAACTCGACGATCTCGGGCAATTCGGCCACCATGGGCGGGGGAATCTACAGCGTCAACTCTTCCACGAACGTCTCCATCACGAACTCGACGATCACCGACAACTCGGCAACCAACTCGGGCGGCGGGTTGTACGCCTCCTCGTCCCAGATCCTGATGCACAACTCGGTCATTGCCGAAAACGACGCCGGCGACAACGCTCAGATCCATGCAACCGTCTTGCCGCAGAGTTCCCATAATCTGATCGGCGTCTCGACCGGACTGTCGGGAATTGCCCACGGCGAAAACGGCAACCAAATCGGCGCCGAGGGCTCGCCGATCGACCCAATGCTCGACCCGTTGCAGGACAACGGCGGCCCGACGCTTACCCACGCGCCGTTGGCCGGCAGCCCCCTGATCGACGCGGGCGACGACGCGAAGGCGATTGATCCGCAATGGGAACCGTTGCTAGCCGATCAACGCGGATTCTCGCGATTCTTCGGAACGGTCGACATCGGGGCCGTCGAGGACCAGCCGCCGGGCATGCCGGTCGCCCAGGGCGACGCATTCGTCGGCAATCAGGACGAACCAATCGTGCTCGACGTGTTGGCCAACGACTTCTGCCAGACCGGGACCATGGAAGTGGAACTGGTCGAGGGTCCGTCGCACGGCCTGCTGGTCGAAAACCTCGACGGCACGTTGACCTACACGCCCGATCCGGACTTCTGGGGCGTCGATATTTTCTCGTACCGGGCCGTCAACGATCCTTGGACCTCGAACACGGTCGAGGTGTTCGTGTCGGTCCTTTCGCCGGTGAGCATCGTCGTCACCACGGCCAGCGACGAGACGAACGGCGACCTTTCGGCGGACGACATCAGTCTCCGCGAAGCCCTGCAGATGGCCACGCCCGGCGCGGCAATCCAGTTCTCGGCCGATCTGCTTGGCCAGACGATTTACCTGACCCATTTGACCGGTACATTGATCGTCGCCGACGTCCAAATCGTGGGCCCCGGCGCGGGATACCTGGCGATCGACGGCTACTTGAAGCGCGTGTTGGACGTCGACGGTGATTCGCTCATCGCGCATCTCACGATCACCGGGGGCTTCGTGGGCATCGAAACGTCGCAAGACGCCGTGGTGACGATTGACCATTGCAGCATCACGGACAATGGAGACACCACCTATCTCACCGGTGGCATCTACAACCGGGGAACGATGACGATCATCGATTCGAAGATCGTGGGCAATGCGGCTCGCGAAACAATGGCCCGCGGCGGTGGCATCTGCAATTATGGGACGCTTGACGTCAGCGGCTCGATCATCTCGCATAATTCGGCCGGTTCGGATGAAATATTCGGCAGCCGGGGCGGAGGCATTTTCAACGGCGGGACGCTCACGGTCGCCGATTCGGTTTTCTCCAACAATACGGTCGCCTATGCGGGCGGCGCGATCGCCAATTACCATGGCACACTCACGGTTACCCGGTGCGACTTCCTCGACAACGTGTCCGAGTGTTACGCGGGCGCCATCGACAACTGTCCCGAAGGCGTGGCCGTGATTGACGACTCGTACTTCTCCGGCAACGTGGCGGTGAAGTATCTTGGCGGCGCCATCAGCACGGGCGCCAGCCAGATGACCATCATGAATTCGACGATTACCGGCAATTCGGCCACGGGCGCCTTGGGGCCAGGGGATGGCGGTGGAATCGCCTTTACGAGCGGGACGCTCACGATCCTCAATTCGGTCATCGCGAACAACGACGCGGCCGGATTTGGCGGCGGACTTTACGTGAATGCGAGTGAATCAACGTTGGTCATCAGGAACTCGACCATCACGGGCAACACGGCCGCACTGGGGGGCGGCGTGGCATACATGGGTCAGGGCACTCAGGCCACGATAGCCAATTCAATCATCGCAATGAACGACGCGCCGACCGATCCGGATTTCTACGGCACGCTGCCACCAAACGGCGGGTTCAACCTTATCGGCGTCGACCCCGGTTTCGTCGGTTCCGAAGACTTTCATCTCGCGGCCGGCAGCCCGGCCATTCACGCCGGCAGCGACGCGTTGGCGGTCGACGCGGAGGGCCACCCGCTGGCCACCGATCTGGACGGGAACCCTCGCAGCGTCGGGCCGAGCGTCGACATGGGCGCCTTTGAATTTCAATATCCGCTCTCGCCGCAAGACCAGATACCCGGCGACGCCAATCTTGACGGCACGGTCAACGCCGTGGATGCCCAGATTCTGGCTGCCCACTGGGGACTGATCCCGACGTGTCTGTTACCGGGCGACGCCAATGACGACTGGGTCGTCGACCATACCGACGCGGAGATTCTGGCTGCCCATTGGGGTGAAGAGGGAGTCGGTTGGGAGGAAGGAGATTTCGACGGTGACGACGCCGTCGGCCCGGGCGACGCGGCCATTCTGGCTGCCCACTGGGGAACGGCCGTCGGCATGCGTTGGGCCGACGGCGATTTCGACGGCGACAAGATCGTCGGCCCGGTTGATGCGTCGATCCTGGCGGCTCACTGGGGCATGACGTTCGCGCCGCCAGGCGAGGAAGCATTTTCGGAATCGACGGCGCCTCTTGGTGACGGGTCCACTCCGGCAAGCGACCCGCTCATCGGACCCGTTCAGAAGAACCCCGATGGTCTGGCCCGATGGAAAATCGCCCCGGTGGCCAGAAAAAACACGCCGCCGAGCGAGGCGGCCGCCGCGGCAGCCGCTTGTGACGCCGCGATGGCTGAACAGTACGGACCTCGGGCGGAGCCACGGAGCCTCCAGCGCGAGCGATTGGCCTTCTCCCACGCATTGGCCCGGCGACAAGCACGCTCGCAAGAGAATCCGACGGACGACCAGGCGGCCCTGGCCGTTGATCTGTTGTTGAAGTATGCAAAGTGAACGGAGAAGGGCCCTGGCCCGAGCCGACTCCGAACGTGTTTTGAAAGGGGCTAAAACCAATTTCGAAACACGCTCTCAGTCAACCAGCGCGTCTTCTTCCTCTTCCTCGGCTTCCTGCGTTTCCTTGTTCTTGTCGGTCGACAGAACTTGGCGCAGCAGCGCCGAATAGTCGTCGTACTTCGTGTCGCAAGGCGATCCATGGGCGTACTGAAAGACCGCGTTTTGGATCTTGTCGGGCAGGGAGAGCAGCGTGGACGAGACCGTGCCGAAATCCCCGTTGCAGAGCACCACGCCGCGACGGCCCGACGAATCCGGCTTCCGCGCGAAGGCACGACTGGCCATGGCCAGAAACGTGACAGCCGACTCGATTTTCTGGAGCGTGAGTTGGCGTCGAATGAATTCCTGGCGATCGTCGCGATGGTCGTCCATGTCTCCGTTGGTCAGGATGTGAAGACCCGGCGTGAGTTCCTCGGTGCTGACGTGGTTGCCGCCGTAGACGACCGCGCCGAACTCGGCGTCGACACAGACGTAGCTCGCGCCGGCGTAGCCGCCCGAGATCAACTCCGTGACGGCGCGTTGGACGGCTTCGCGCGCAGTGGTCATGCCGAGCAACTCGCGACAAAGCAGCCCTCGCGAGCGAGGTTCGGCGGGTACGTTCATCTTGGGGCGATTGGCCGCGACCACGACCAACCCATGCTGATTCACGCCGAGCCACGTGCCGCCCGCCTTGCGGTCGATTCCGCAAACGGAGCGGGGCTTGCCCGACTGAATCTTCGGAGGTTGCGTGGGTCGGTCGAATCGTTCCTCGCGGTTGTGTGCTACCAGGATGGGCGCATCGGGAACGGTCTTATAGTGAATGGCCAGAATGCACATAACTCTCGATGGGAGAAATCAAGCATCGGGAATTGGCCCGCCGGAAAACCCAACGGTGTCTCGCGGGAAGGATCCGGACAGAGCAGACCCCCCAGGCCGCTTTCAATGTCTTCCTTCGGGCGGCGCCGACATGGCAGCGACGGCCGTCGCCCCCGAAACCTGGTTCCTCGCAAATCCTCCTAAAATGAACAATGAATACCTCTGCGTCGTCAACCACCCAAACCCTGCGATCGAGAACCGTTTGGTCCGAGGGGCGATTCGTGGATCCTTGCCGGTCCATCCATCAACCCAACGGTTTCTCGAAAAACGCAGTGGCAGCCGTTCCGGTCGCTCAGGAGAGTCTCGCGCCGGTCAATCGCTTGATGATACGCCTCTCGCGACAACAACCACCGGAACCCTCCAGTGTACCGATTCTGTTCGACGAATTGCACCCCCACGTTAGAGGTAATTTTCCGCGCGGCCGATAACCCGAACGTGCTTCGCACTACTCCCATGCGGGTGGATATCGAAAAAGTATCCCACCCGGCCTTGAGATGCTTCACCAAAAGGCGTAGGCTGCTAGCTTCCCATTCTCCGGGCGGGACGAGACGAGCGTCGAGTCCTCGCGCTGTGCGGACTGTATAGCGAGACACCATGAGCACCGATCAGAAATCAGCCGCCGTCGAGCGCGTGGTCGAGACGCGACAATCCCGGATGGGGCGTCTCTTGGGAGTCCAAATCACCGGCGTCGGCAGCAGCGTGCCGGAGAACGTCGTCAAGAACGAACACCTGGCCGCGCTCGGCTACGATGCCGACTGGATCGTCCAGCGAACCGGCATTCTCCAGCGCCGACACGCCCCGGACGGCATGGCCACCAGCGATCTGGCCGCCGAGGCTGGGCGGCGCTGCCTCGAAAACGCCGGCGTGGCGGCCGACGACGTCGATCTGCTGGTGTTGGGCACCTTCACGCCCGACTTTCTCATGCCGTCGGCCGCGTGTCTGGTCCAGGAGAAGATGGGGCTGCGGGCACCGGCCTTCGATCTCCACGCGGCCTGCGCCAGCTTCGCCTTCGCATTGTTGACCGGCATGCAGTTTGTCGCCACCGGCTGCAGCCGCCGCGTGCTGGTCATCGGCGCCGACTGCAACAGCCGCGTGTTGAATCCCGAGGACAAGAAGACCTATCCGCTCTTCGGCGACGGGGCCGGCGCCGTATTGCTCGCGGCCGGCGACAAAGAGCAAGGCGCGCTGAGCTACGCCGTTGGTTCCGACGGCAGCGGCGCCGATTTGCTCTGGCGGCCCATGGGCGGAACGCGAACGCCCTATCAGGCCGACGGAGCGGCCAAGGGCCTGCACTTCATGGCCATGGAAGGACGTCCGATTTTCAAATGGGCCATCCGCATGCTCGACGAAACGGTCAACCAGGTGCTCGAAGCGGCCCACGTGGCGTTGGACGAAGTGAGCCTGGTGATTTTCCACCAGGCTAATTTGCGAATCATCAATTCGGCCGCCAAGTCGCTCGGAATGAACAAAGACCGGATCTTCAACAACCTCGACCGCTACGGCAACACGTCCAGCGCGAGCATCCCGCTGGCGCTGGACGAGGCCTATCGGCAGGGCCGAATCGCCCGCGGCGACCTGATCCTCTTCAGCGGTTTCGGCGCGGGGCTGACCTGGGGCACGATGCTGTTGCGGTGGTAGCGGTCCACGGTCTCCTTCTCACCACGGAGGACGCGGAGGGGCACGGAGGTGCAGGAACTTGGATTGGTTGTTCGGGCCGGGCCTGACACGAGTGGGAATCTTCCAAAACCACGTCGAGGAGATGCTCCATGGCCTTCCACAAACAGGAGTTCGACCCGAACGACGACGAATCGTTCGACAAGATGCGCGATTTCTTCAGTCCCGCGCACATCGATCAGACGGTCCGCCAGGCCATCCAGTTCTGCTGGATGATGCTTCCGCGCGAGAAGCGGAACATTGACGAAATCGAACGTCAGATCCGCCGCATCGTGGATCGGGCACTGAAAGACCTGCGCGACGACGAACAGGCCTTCTGGCGAGGATCGGACGCGTAGCCATTCGTGGCCAAATACGGTAGCCGACAGGAGAGGATAAGCCATGATCTCGAAGCGATCAGTTTGGGCCACATTTGCGATGATCTTGTTCGCCGCGCTGCCGGCCGGCGGGGGGTGTTCCCAATCGGGTGACACTCCGAAACCGGAGAAACGCGCCTCGGCGAAAGAAACCGCAACACCGTCCGTCCCAGCCAAGCGGCCCGGCGACTGGGCCAAGCCGATCGAGCTTGAAGGGGTGCCCAATCTGCACAAGGTCTCCGACGCGCTCTACCGGAGTGCCCAGCCGACGGCCGAGGGCATGAAGAACCTCAAAGAGAAGCTGGGTATCAAGACGATCGTCAATCTCCGCTCGTTCCACAGCGACCGCGACGAGATCGGCCGGACCGAGTTGGGCTACGAACACATCACCATGAAAGCCTGGCAT
The DNA here is from genome assembly GCA_016929515.1 of Pirellulales bacterium. Classification (GTDB taxonomy): domain Bacteria; phylum Planctomycetota; class Planctomycetia; order Pirellulales; family Thermoguttaceae; genus UBA11386. The sequence continues at coordinate 17,260 of JAFGIR010000205.1, forward strand.
CCCGAGAAGAAAGAGGTTGTCCGGTTCCTCCAGATCGTCACCGATCCCGACCGCCAGCCCGTCCTGGTCCACTGCCAGCACGGCGCCGATCGGACGGGGACCATGTGCGCGATCTATCGGATCGCCATGGAAAAATGGTCGACGGAGGACGCGATCAAGGAAATGCGCGACGGAGGGTTCAATTTCCACGAAGTCTGGAAAAACCTGCCCAACTGGATCGATTCGCTCGATATCGACCAGATCAAGCGCCAGGCCGGAATGGACGATGAAAGAAAAGAAACCACGGATGGACACAAATAAACACAGATAAGAAGAGGACCAGTAGTTCCAAGCTTGGCTGGCCGGCATCTTAACGGGTCATCCTGAGCGCAGCGAAGGATCTCGGTTGCCCAAGGAGATTCTTCGCTGCGCTCAGAATGACCGTACCGTCTTTGACGAAACTTGGAACCGCTGAGGATGGCTGATGCCTACGGGCGAGCATCGCACAAGTCTTCTCCGTGTACCTCCGTTTCCTCCGTGGTGAGTCAACGGCGTATCGGTTCCTAATCGCAAAGGACGTCAGGCACAGTCTGACCAACAAGAAATAATGAGCAAAGTCAAACCACTGCCTCCACGCAATGAAGTCAAGAAGTCCGACTGCTGGGATTTGTCGAGCCTGTTTCCCAGCGACGAGGCTTGGGAAACCGCTTTTTTGAGGTGGGAAAAGCGGATCGACGGCTACGCCCGATTTCAAGGGACCTTGGCCGGCGACGTGAAACAACTGGCCGCCGCGTTGAAATTCGACCTCGACATGGACCGCGAGGGCGAGCGGCTGGGAACCTATGCCTTTCTGAAGACGGCCGAAGACACGGCCAACAGCACCTATCAACGGATGCAAGGGCGGTTCATCGGCACGGTGAGCCGGGCCAGCCAGGCCGCCAGCTACCTCCGGCCCGAGATCCTGAGCATCCCGAAGGCCACGATGAAGACGTTTCTCGACGACCGGCGATTGAAGCCCTATCGGCTCATGCTCGAGCGGTTGTTGCGATACCGGCCGCACACGCTCTCGCGCAAGGAAGAGAAGCTGTTGGCCCTGCAAACCGAAATGGCCCAGACGGCCGGCCAGATTTTTCATCAGCTCAACGACGCCGACTTGCGGTTCGGCTCGATTCGCAATGAACGGGGTGAGTCGATCGAACTGTCGCACGCCAGCTTCTCGGCCTTGTTGCACAGCCCCAAGCGGGGCGTCCGGCGCAAGGCGTTCCACCAGTATTATCGGCCATTCGCCGCCCACGAAAACACGCTCGCCGCCATGCTCGGCGGCTCGATCCAACGCGACGTCTA
>JAFGIR010000206.1 GCA_016929515.1 Pirellulales bacterium
AGTTCCTTGATGGGTTCCGTCTTTCCGGCCCAACCCGCGTGCAGGATGCGTTGGCCGTGGCGTTCCCAAAGTTCGCCTTCGCAGGGTCCCAGTTCTTCTCCGCCGACGGCCCGGATCACGCGAGCCGCATCGGACGTCTCGATGGTCGTCACCACGATCCGTTCAAGCATCATTTCCTTGACCGATTGCCGGCGGTCATACTCAATCATTGCCTCCTCGGTGCCCGACGGAACGGCAATCCGATAGCGATGGACCGCATCGAGCAAATCGAGCAGCCCCTTGCGGTTCTTCTCGGCCTGCTGGAGCCAGCCGCGCAGGACGTCGGTCCGGTTCTCATCGGACGACGCAACCGTCGCCAGGGCGGCCAAGTGCCAGAGCCTCGCCAACATTCGGAGGAACGCCAATCGCTTCGAAATACGTTCGGCTTCCGCCGTCAGTTCGAAATCGTCGGCCGTGCCGCCCGGCTCGAAAACCTCGCCTTCGAATCCATCGTCGGTCGTATCGCGATAAACAACATTTTCGTAAGCGGCCTCGTAGAGCCCTTCCTCGCCGTCGGCTGGTTCTTCTTCCAGTTCCTCTTCCGTTCCGACGATCTGACCGAACAACTCGAGCTGGGGAACCGTCCAGAAGGCTTCGCCGCCTGCTTCCAGGTAGTCCATGAATTTTCGGGTCATGGTCCATGGGTCGTCGGCCGCTTTGCCGGGCGTCCAGAGCAATCGCATCCAGCGCAGGGCCAATTGATGGAACGAGTACTTTCCCTCGACCAGCGGAATCTCGTCCGATTGGCTCAGCCATTGCATGAGCAATCCCATGGCGGCAATCAGGTCACGCTGGTCCAACAAGGCGTCGACCACCAGAAAATAGGTCTCGGAAGACTGGAAGTCGTCCACGTGCTCGCGCCAGAAGGCCACGTCGCCGGCAGCCGTGCCGGCCGCGTGCCACAACCCCAGGACGGTTGCCACGCGGGCAGCCGACTCGCACGCTTCCCGGCCCGAAATGCCCTCGACCGAGCTGACTTCGGTCGTGGCGAACTGATCCCACCACGCGGCGAGCTTCTCGAGCGAGCCGGACAACCGCTGCTGCAGATCCTTTCGGCCGGCCGCGGCCGCCGCTTTCTCCAGCCGCGCGTAGAGGTCGAAGATATCGTCCATCTGATCGAGCAATTCGTCGACCCGATGATCGGGACAACTGTTCTCCAACGCGGGGAAAAGCGAAAACTGAGCATCGAAACCGAGTATGTTCCACGGGTCGACGAGCGCGCCGCACTCGATGGCTCGATGTAGATAATCTTCGATCTCGTTCACCAACAAAGCCGCTTCGTCGAGTTCCCTGTTGTTGATGTGCTGGTGCGACGCCGTGAGCCGACATTGAATCTCGCATTGCATGCGCGCGGAAGCAACCGGCACGATATGGGCTTGGGCCACGGCCGCCTCGGCATAGCCCATTCGAGCAAAAAGCTGCGATAGGTGAACGTGTTGCAATTGGCTGGCTCTCTGGGCAGCCAGAAACTGGTTCAGATGCTGCCGCGCGCCGCCAAACGCCTGGTGGAGCCGCTCGGCCTCGACCGTGAGACGCTCCCGGTGTTTTCCCGACAGACTGGCCAGAAGTTGTTGGTAAAAATCGTCGCGATACTCGGCGATTTGCGAGAATAGGACCGCCAGGGTCGTTTTCGAATCGTGGCGCCCTGGTCCGTCGCCGCTGATACCCACCCCCATCAATAGCGTCCCGGCCAAAACGGCGGCCGCTTCGAAGAGTGCCTCCTTCCGCGAAATTCGCCCACGGTTCGAAACGCGCTGCAGGATGCCGTCCAGCGTCACCTGCTGAAATACAAAGCGATGATAAAACCCGCCCTGGTTGATATGGTGCGGGTCCCATTGGCCGAACTGATAGTTCGGACGCCGGTGTACCGGATGATCGAAATCGTAGGCCCGAGGATCGACCGCCAGTTCGTCAAGCACCTCCAGATCGAACCACGCGCGGGCCAGAAGATCGGGATCCGTCTGCCGGAGAATTGCGATTGTCTTGTCGATCAATTCGCGGTAGGCCCCCACGGCCGAGCCCACGTCACGAATCCACAAAGGAATCGGTCGCACGCGTTCATGGTCGTAAGGCTGCAGCTTGCGGTCACTGTGCAACACGGCGACCGGACGGTGGCCGATGAAATCGTTGAGCCGGGCCGTTGCGCCGGCGACAATCCGGTCGGTCTCGTCCCACGGCTTTCCTTCCCGCAATACGGCCTCGCACACACGGCCGATAAACAGCGGCCGAAACAGCGTCGTCTCCGTCTGGTGAAAGAGAAGGTCCTCGTGAAAACGCCGATAGCCGGGCAGGGCCTCGTCGAAGACGAGCCGGAGGATTGCCTCGGCCTGGTCGAGATGCTCGAAAGCCTTGGACGTGCCTTGTACCCGACGAACGCCGGCCCTGAGCCGTTCGGCCAGTTGTCGCCAGACAGCCGCGTCGCGGCCGGTGGGCGCGCCGCGAACCGATCGGGCTTCCAACGCGCCAAACAACCCATTGAGCGACCGAAGAAATGCCGTATCGGTCGCGCCAGACGAGAAGTTCAGATACCCGAGGATCTGCTCGACCCATCGGTCGGAATCGGAGCCATGCGGATCCGGTTTCATTCAATTACCTCCCTGGGGGCAAATCACCGCTCACGTGCCTCGAACCATAACCCTGACGGGGGAAGTCTTCCGGCTCCTGTCCGGCTCCGAAAGCAACAGGTTTGCCGACAAGACTTGATAACGAAGAAAGTCCCATGGTAGGCGGGTCGGACGGATTGGTCCAGCGGTGACGCCAACCCCCCAACCCAGAGTCAGTTCCGGCGGGATGTTGGTCCGGCCGGTGTCGGGACGGTTTTTCGCGTGTTTTTCAGCGTCCTTGCTATTATGATAGAGCGAGAATCGTCCGGTGTTTTTCTAGATTGTGGGTTCTTTTCCCCCTCGGCAGGATTTATGAAACGAAACTCGCTCATCGCCCTCCTGATCGGATTTCTCGCCTTGTCCGTGTCGACCGACGCCTCGGCCGCATCCCCCAGCCGTTTGATCACCCCAAGGGACGCCGCACGGCATGGGCTCAAACGAGCTTGGTATACCCAGGTCCCGATCGACCCCGGCCGGTCGCGAGTGAGTCATCTACGTCTGTTCGAACGAAACGGGCAAGTGCCCGACACACTATTCGTGCAAACCGATCGGGCCGTGGTTCACGCTATCGACGCTGAGACAGGCCAAACACTCTGGATGCGAGCCGTCGGGAGCGAGACGCATCCGAGCATGGCGGTGGGCGCCAATGACAAGCTCGTCGGGGTGGTTAACGGCACGAAACTCTATCTTCTCGATCGATCCAACGGCCGAATCTTGTGGACTCGGACAACCAAAGGCGTTCCGGCGGACGGGCCTGTCTTGACGAGCCACTACGCCTTCGTACCAATGATTAGCGGCCAGGTTCTTGCCTACGCAATCGAGAAGAAGCGAGCTGAAGAAGAAGAGGAGGACTCGCTTCTTGAACCGAAGGCTTCGGCCGAAGGAGAACCCAAGGAAGAGCCTACGTCTCTTCCCAAGACAAAACCCCAGGATACCGACGCAAAGGAAAGACCGATCGAGCTCGAAGAACAGTTGCTTGCGCCTCTGACCTGCGTCTCGTTCGGTCGGGTCACCTCGCAACCGGTTTTTACCCACGAGGACCTGAAAAACCAATACGTGGCCTGGTCCACGACCAAGGGTCTGTTTGTCGGCAATGTCGATCTCCGTAGTCGAGACGAATTCGCCGTAAAGTATCAACTTCGGACGCGTTCGCAAATCGTCACGCAACCCACCTATCTTCCACCGAACGGCGGCACGGGACGCCGGGAAGGGCTTGTCTTCGTAACCTCCGAGATGGGCGACGTCTATGCCATTTCGGCCACCCGCGGCACGGAAATCTGGCAGTATGTCATTGGTCAGCCGATCGTCGAGCCTGTTATTCCGATCGGTCAGCGAGTCTATGTGGCGACTGAGTTGGACAATTTCTTCTGTCTGGAGGCAATTACCGGCAATGAACACTGGTCGACCCGTGGCGTGAGCCAATTCATCGCCGCCGGCAAGAACAAGATCTACACGGCCGATCCGTCCGGTCAAATTCGAGTGCTCGACGCGCAATCCGGCCGTCACATCGATACGATCGCCGCGGCCGATTTGCCCCTGAAGTTCCGCAATCTGCGGACCGACCGGATCTATTTGGCCACGCCCACCGGGTTGATCCAGTGCCTTCACGAGATAGACCAGCGTGAACCGCTGCGCTATCGCAAGGCGCCCGCGCCGCATGTCGAGGCCACGCCGGGCAAGGAACCCAACCCCGCCGAGGAGCCGGCGGAACCCGAAGAAAACCCCTTCGTCCCACCCGACGAGAGCGGGCCTAATCCCTTCCTGGAAGCGGCCTAGTCGCAAACACGGTTGTCGAGCGTTCCTCGGGGGTGCTCCGCTTGCCCGTGTTGCCCGCCTCACGACGAGGGCGGCCCATCGCGGAACGAACCCGTCACGGAGTCCGCGTCTCTCTTCAATGTGCTCGGGTCCTTGACGGTCGAGCCAGAATCGCCTTAACTAAGGGATTCTGATGGCTTGCTATTATTTCTTGCGAAGGAGTTCCCATGCAGTCGCCTACCGTGAGACGTGCCCTCATCAGCGTCAGTGACAAGACGAATTTGACTGAATTCGCTCAAGGCCTTACGGCCGCGGGCGTCGAAATCTACAGCACCGGTGGTACCCGAAAACACCTCAAAGCAGCCGGAATCGCCGTCCGCGACCTGTCGCAATACACGGGTTTTCCCGAGATGATGGACGGCCGGCTCAAGACGCTCCATCCCAAGGTCTTCGGCGGAATCCTTTGCCGGCACGACAATCCCGACGACATGACCGGCCTGGAAGACCACGGCATCCTTACGTTCGAACTGGTCGTCGTCAATCTGTATCCGTTCGAAGAAACGGTTGCGCGATCGGGCGTCACCATAACTCAGGCCATCGAGCAAATCGATATTGGTGGGCCGTCGTTGGTCCGCGCGGCGTCGAAGAACCATGCCTTCACGACGATCGCCACCAACCCAGCCCAATATCCGGTCATTCTCGGACAAATCAGAGCCAACGGCGCGACCGACCTCGAACTGCGCCGCCGCCTGGCCGGCGAGGCCTTTGCCCACACGGCGTGTTACGATCGAGCAATCGCCGACTATTTCGCCGGTCAATCGGCCGAGGACGGTTTCCCCGGCACGCTCACCCTCTCCTACAATCGCCAGGCCGTGCTTCGTTATGGCGAAAACCCGCACCAGAAAGCCGCCGTCTACGTCAATGCCAAGCCGTCGGGCACCGGCGTCATTACGGCCGAGCAGCTCAACGGCAAGGAACTCTCCTACAACAACCTGCTCGACCTGGACGCGACGCTGGCAATCGTGCGTCACTTCAGCGACCCGGCCGTCTCGGTTATGAAACACAACAATCCGTGCGGCGCGGCGGTCTGCGACAACCTGGCCGAAGCGACGCGCCGGGCGATGGCCGGCGACCCCCAGAGTGCGTTTGGCTCGATCTTGGGCATGAACCGCCCGGTCGACGCCGCCTCGGCCGAAGTCCTCGCCGAGCCGGGCCTGTTCGTCGAGGCAATCGTCGCGCCCGACTTCGACGCCGACGCCCTCGAAATTCTGACCACGCGGCCGAAATGGAAGGCCAACGTCCGGCTCCTGAGGACGGGCCCCTTGACGCCGCCGGCGGCCGGCTGGGCCTATCGGCCCCTCGAAGGCGGAATCCTGCTGCAACAGGCCGACGTTCTCCCCGACGAAGAAGAAGAGTGGAAAGTCGTTACCAAAACCAAGCCGACCGACGCGCAAATGGCCGACTTGCGTTTCGCCTGGGCCATGGTCCGATTCGTCAAGTCGAACGCCATCACCGTCTGCAAGGACCAGATGTTGCTCGGCGCCGGGGCCGGCCAGATGAGCCGCGTCGACTCGGTCGAAATCGCCAT
>JAFGIR010000207.1 GCA_016929515.1 Pirellulales bacterium
AGGTCTCCATGATCGAATGGTTTGATGAGATAATCGTCGGCCAGAACATCCGAGCCTCGTTGCCGATCAACGATCGTATCTTTGGCCGAAACGAGAATAATTCGCACCGAATCGCCCAGTGGGCTGAGTTTGATGCGGCGACACGTCTCATGACCGCTGATGCCAGGCATCATGATGTCCAATAGAATAAGATGCGGCCTAAAATCCATCATTTGTGTCAAACAGGCGTTTCCCGTGGATGCGGTCTCCAGATCATACTCCTCCCGTAGAAGCCGACAGAAAATATCAACATTCTTTTCATCATCATCAACGATCATAATACGGCCACGTTTTTTCACTTACGACACCTCGTTAAGAGAACAATGGTTCGATTTCAGTCGGTCGCCATCGAGCAGCAGATCAGGATGGCCGAGAGGAAGTTCGACATAAAAAATGCAACCTTGCCCGTTGTTGTTTTCCACCCAAATCCGCCCCTTATGACCGCCGACTATTTCTCGGCAAATGGCCAAGCCAAGCCCAGTGCCCCCTTTATTCGATTTCGTCTTGCTCGATTGGATGAACTTATCGAAAACGGCTTCGAGTTCGTCTTCGGGGATGCCGACGCCCTGGTCGCGGACCGAGGCGCGAACGACATTTTCATCGCAGCGTAACGATAATACGATGGTGCTTCCCTGTGGCGAGAATTTGACTGCGTTGCTGAACAGGTTTCGCACGACTTGCGAGATTTTTCCCCGGTCGATGACTGCCCACGCTCCCGGTTCGACGTCGATGCAATCGAAGGTCAACCCACGTTGCTGAGCCAAGATATGGATTTCTTCGATCCCCGCCTGAAGCAACTCACCCATGTTGACCCGTTCGAACTCCAGAACCGTCTTTCCCGATTCCAGTCGGGCCAGATCAAGGAGATCGGTAATCAACCGCAGGAGCGTTTGCCCGCTCTGCTCGATCGTCTGGAAATAATCGGTCAAGCTCTCACGGCTGGCCGTTCCGCTCCTCTTGATTCCGAAGGTGGCGAAGCTCAGAATCCCGTGCAGCGGGGTGCGCAACTCGTGCGACATATTGGCCAGAAATTCGCTCTTCGCACAGTTTGCCGCCTCGGCTTTAAGGCTGGCTTCGGCCAGCGCCCTGTTGGTGCTCTCCAGGACGCGGGCGTATTCCTTCAACTCCTGTTCGCTCTTCTTGCGCTCGGTTATGTCAATGAACGCTTCAAGGAGCATCTTCTCGTCGTCGAGAACCACTGGAATGACCGTTTTTAGAATGGGGACCCGGCTGTTGTCGCGACGCACGAGAATCCGTTCCGAATTGTCGACGGCCTGCCCTAGATCGAGGATCGGACACTTCTTCCGATCGGCCGGGCATAGTGTCTCATGACAGGTCTTCCCAATGATCTCTTCGCCGGCATTGTAGCCGATCATCGACAGCGCCGCGTGATTGACACGCCGAATCCTCTTGTCCTTACTGATGATGACAATGCCCAGCGGAACCGATTCGATGATCGTTTGGAGCGTGCGGCTGCTGCGTCGCAGGTCCTCTTCTGCATGTTTTCGCGTGTCGACAAGTCGGGCAACGTGCCAGAGCGTGACCGCGCCGGCCGTCACCATGAAGGCCGCCAATGCGAAAACGGTCAGAACCGTTGCAAGCTGGATCCGTTCCGCGGCCAGCTTGCTCTCATGCTGGATCAATTCAAGCTGTCGGGCAGTGTCGTAGTAGATCTTGTTGGCTGACTCGCGCAAACGCAACAAGCACGCCGTGGTGGTCTTCATTCGAAATTCGATCGACTCCGATGCTTCGGTTCTCTCGGCACTCGTTCGAGCCGTAAGCCGTTTTTGAACCAAACGGATCAGATCATGGGACTGATTCTTCAAGTCGATCACACGGGGCGCAAGTTCGACGACTTCGATCGCTATTCCTTCGTTCTCACTTCGCTTGAACTCGATGCGCTCCCGAATCTCGTCCACGTCGCCGAAATTGGTCAGCAGCCGCTCGTCGAATATGCCGCCGTGGGAGAGAACGCCGAGCACCTCTTCCACCACGGTAATCTCACGGTTCAGCTTGTTTCGACAGAGGTTTACTTCGTGCTCATCATCCGCATTGACCAACTCGTGAATCTGATATCCCGCCAGGAGAAGATATTTTTGAATGACACCACCCAAGTCGCGTTTGGCGCGCTGCTGTTCGACCAACGCCTCGAAACGGCTCAGGTACGACTCGTTGACCAGCGCCGCCACGAAGAAGAGAACAATCATGGTGAAGAAGACGGCCACCAGCAGAAGCACCCATCGCACGATGGGCTCGCGAAAGCTCTGTCTGGGCAACCATCTACTCATCGAACCGTTCCTGCTTCTCTCTCCATCGCGACTTGCAAGGACCTGTTGCTTCTTTGCCAATGTAGGAAAATCACTACACGACTACTTCACGTCATACAGTCCGTAACGCCGAAAGATCTCTCTTCCTCGAGGAGAAGCGGCCGTTTGCATGAATGCGCGGGCTATTTCCGGGTGCTGCGACGTTGTCAGAAGCCCCAGCACAAGCCGTTTTTTCGACGCATACTCCTCCGGAATACTCATCGACTCGACGTAGGGCGCGTTCTCCGGCCAGGTCGACGTTGCGTACCAGTTCACGACGAGATCTGCTTCCTTGTCTTTGAGAACTTTCATTAAATCCTTCGAATCGGTCGTCAACTGCCGGGCGTTTCGTGCTACCCGTTCGAATAAACCGCGGTTTATCAGAATCTTCTCCGTTTCGCGACCAATGCTGCCACTGTTGGGATCGCCGATGACGACGTAGTACTTCGGATTGGCCAGATTGTCGAGCGAGGCCGAAATGTGTTTCGGATTGTCCTTCTGAACCATCAGGGCCGCCTTGTTGTAGCCCACCAGGACGGTATCTTTGACCAGACCTCGGGCCTGGCACGTTTTGATATACGACTCGGACCCCGGCAGAAATAGATCGCCGACGCCGTTGACTTCGATCGCCTGCAACATGTTGCCCGATCCCCCCTTCGTGATGAGAATCCGGCAGCCTTGTTCCTCTTCCACGATTCGCGCGATTTCGGACATCGGCTTGATCATCGTGATGCCGCAGTAGATCAACAGTTCCCGTTTCTCGCCCACCCCGGTCGCGGTGCTCACCGGACGATGGGCATACGAATAGGCGATGGATAGCACAATCGCGAAGGAAACGATTCCAATCAGCGTGGCAACAACCGCTTTCATCATTCAGCCTCGTCGTAATACGGGTCCATACCGTCGGAGAACGGAGTCTCCGTCGGAAGCGCATTTCCCCCCTCCGCCGCGTCACACCGCGCCAATGCAAATCGACTGCCACCTGCAGGAAGACTCGCGCGGGGCACCGTTCTTCCGACAGGCCGCTTTTGCAGTGGCTTGGTTAAACCGGTTTGGGGATTCTTGCTCAACGCCACGTTGGACGTTTCCTATATCCCTCTGGGAAACGTACCTCATATATTTCAGGCTAAGCGTCCCACACGGTGCGGCTGGTGCGGTTGTACCGATTGCAGGAAGCCACCCCGATCAAGGAAGCCTCAACCCATCGGTGATGGGCCCCTCGGGCCGAGGGTATGGGCCGCCGAGATGGCATTTTTTGAAAGAATGGATCGGCAGACGAGCAACCGCGACCATGCCCATGAAGCCGCCGACCGGTCCCTAGCGCGGCCCGGCAGAAGGCGCCACCTTTGGTTTTCCCGCACGCTCGACCCAGACACGGTACTGTCGCTGGATTGCGTCGTGGTCGACACGACCGTCCCACAAGGCGACGCCGTAACACATTTTCAACGACCGGCCGGGCGCCAGCGAGAGAGGCTTCGTATCCAGACCAAGCGTGGCCGAGAGATAGGCAAACGGCCGGGTCATCGTGAACAGGCCGGCCGGATGGCGAGGATTACTCGGGTGGTCGAACAAGGCTACGGTCACCAACTTGCCGTCAGCCGAGGCCGTGTAGGCAACCCACGCGGCGGCCGTAATGCGCTCATCACCCCGGACGGTGCGTCCTTCACCATTCTCCGGCACAATCATCCGGCCGTTCTTGTCCATCGACGACACGAACCGCATGCCCAATCCTAAGTAATGCGGGCCGGTCAGAACGACCGGTTTCTCATTCGAGGCGGTCTTCAAGGTAGTCCGCCAGGTCAACATGGTCGGCTCGCTCGGCGTTTCCGCGGGCAGCACCTCGATTCGCCGGTGTTCTTGCAGGATCGTCCGCTCCTTGGCTGGCGAATCTTTCTTCCCCGGCGCGACCCAGTCGAGCCGCTGCGAGAATCCGGCTGCCTTGTGGTCGTCGCGCGCGCTAACCCTGGCCTTCTCGACCTTTATATGGTGCTGCGTTCCCGGCCGCGCGCCGGATTTCTCTCCCCAAAAATCCGTCCCGTCGGCCTCCAAGGCGAACATGAGCCCGTGGTGGTGAAGATGATCGTGCGGCGCATCCCGCAAGATGTTTGTCCCGCCGGGACTGAAGAGCCTCCGGACATACGGTTTGTACGGCGCCGGAGTCATCTGATACTCCAGGACCGGTCGATCGCCTCGAAGGACCGAGATCTTGGTCGGTTCTTCAACGATCCGGAGCCGGCCAGCCGATTCCTCCGCCAGAGCGACTCCCCGACTTCCTCCCAGACACACCAGCGCCCAGAGCGCTAATCCGATTCGACAAAAAACGTATTGCACGTTCAGCCTCCACGATCTGGCGGGAATACCGGGCAACTCGATGGACGGTTCGCTTATCGCAACTACGGCAACCATCAGCCGAGCAGACCCTTCAGGTACGTGACACTCCGGGCGGCCTGGTCGATCGTGCCGCATTCGACGCTGAAGACGATGTCGCGAGGGCACGCCCGACAGGCTTCGATCACTCGGGGCCAATCGATCACGCCTTCGCCGCAGGCGCATCCGACCGGCGTTCCGGTGACCTTGCCTCGCTCGGCGTCGGACTGCTCGATCGAGATGTCCTTGGCGTGAAGGTGGATGAGTCGATCGGCGACGTGCCCAATCCAGTCGACGGGATTCTCACCGCCGAGATAGGAGTTGCCCGTGTCGAAGTTCACGCCGATCGCCGGCGAGTCGACCAGGGCCAGAATCCGGTCCAGCCCTGCGACCGTCTTGCTGTACTGCTGGTGCATCTCCAGACCGATCAGAATCCCTCGCGGCTCGGCCACGGCGGCCGCCTCGGTCAGGACATAGCGCATCAGGACGTGGTCTTCCTCCTCGGTCGTCCAGGCCGGCTTGGGCCCTTCGTCCGTATTGACCACCGGGGCGCCGCACTCAACGGCGAAACGGATCGCTTGCTTCAGATACTCGACGCTGATTTCCGGCTTGCACAACGGACAATGGGCCGACAGCCCAGAGACCCCGACGCCCGCTTTCTCGCACACTCGGCGGATCCGATAGGGGTCGTCCAGCATCGAGACGCTATGAAAATAGCCGGCCTCGCTCAACAGCTCCCGTCCCCAATGGACCATCGGCTCGACATAGTCATATCCCAGCCGGGCCGCCTCCTCGACGCCCCACTCGAACGACTTGTCCTCGTGACGGACGAATTCCATATTGACGCCGATAAGGACATTGCCCATTGTGTAACTCCTTGCTTTTCGAGAGTGTGAAGCACTAACCTTGTTGCTCCGCTGCGTCTCCCGCAATCCACTATCATCGGAGAGCGGACCCTGGCCGTCGCCATCGCGGCTTCCCCTGTCGCAACCTCAATGGTTCCCCTCCGTCACGCCCTTCCACGAATCGGTGCGGAACGGCGAGGCGGGCAGGCCCTCCTTGTTGACCAGGTTGGGCTCGGCCGTCTCGTGCCATCCGAAGCGGACGGCTACGGGCTGCTTGACCTGGTCGCTGCTGACGACGATCGTGTCGCCGTCGATCTTGGCCTGGGCCGGGTGGAACTGCTGGTCCTTGCCGGCGATCGTGAAATGGCTCAGCGGTTTATCATCCGAGGTGCTTAGCCCGCCGCCGACATGGTCGAACGTCAGCCGGATCGTGTCGCCGTCGATCTTCATCGACCGGTAGATCGGTCCCGAATAGACCAGGTCTTTCTTGCCGTAGACGGTCGCCCGGGCCCAAAGCCCCAGCCGTTTGCCCACGTCCTGTTTGTTCTTCGGGTGGATGTTATTGATGTTTCCGATGTCGGTCGTCACGGCCATGCCCATCACGGGCAGGCTCTTGAGCGTCAAGAGCTGGGCTTCCCAAAGTTCGGGGCAGCACTGGACATTGCGGGGATTCTTCCGCTTGTTGTATTGGTAAGGAGCGATTTGGACGAAGCCGAACGGCAGCTCGGGCTGGCCCCAGATCTCACGCCAGTTGCGAATCATCGTCGGGAAAATGGTCCGGTATTGATACGCTCGGGTTGCATTCGATTCGCCCTGATACCAAATGACCCCGCGGATCGTGTAAGGGACCAGGGGCGCAATCATGGCATTGAAAATACTGGACGGACGGTGCGGGGATCTCAGTGCTCTCTTGTCCTTCTTAACTTGCTTTTCCCAACGGGCCAGCAGCGGGGCCAGCGACGATTGCGCCTCGAGCGCCGGCATCGCGGTCCACGACTCGGCGGGTGTGCCGCCCCAGGCCGATTGGATCAGACCGATCGGGACGTTCAAGTCCTTCTGCAACTCGCGTCCGAAAAAGTAACCCACCGCCGAAAAACCGGGCACCGTCTTCGGCGAGCAGGGAACCCATTGGCCGACGCAGTTGTCCTTCGGCTTGTCGGCCAGCTCCCGATTGACCTTGAAGAGCCGGATCTTCGGATATTTGGCCGCCGCGATTTCCGCCTTGGCGTTGTTCACCCCGGCCGTCGACATGTCCATATTCGACTGGCCGGAGCAGAGCCAAACCTCACCGACCAGGACGTTCTTCAAAACGACCTTGCCGCTCTTGGAGCCTTCGATCACCATCGGGGCCGGCTTGCCCGTTTTCAGCTTGGCCAGCGTCGCCTGCCATCGTCCGTCGGCGCCGGCGGTCGCCTCGACCGACTGTCCGGCGAATCGCACGGTGACGGTCTCGCCCGGCTCGGCCCAGCCCCAGACGGGCACGGGCATGTCGCACTGCAAGACCATGTTGCTACCCACCAGGGCGGGCAGTTTGATTTCGGCCCAGGCCGCCGAAACGCTCAGGCACACAAGGGCAAGAAAGACGATCAGATGCAGAAGTCGCTTCGTTTGCATGGCTCGCTCCAGAGAGGCGGGTACAAGGGGGGTGGGCAATCACGATTGGTGTTCAGCCTACTAAACCCTGCCCGGCGGCGTCAATCCCCGCACTTGCCTTTGGGGGGTGACGTGGATAAGGTTCTTGAGGGTATCCGGCAATTCAAAACGTGAGAATACACGGTTTGTAGGAGGCGACTCCTGTCGCCAAAGATGTTCCAAGTTCCCAATCGGCGACAGGAGTCGCCTCCTACAGAATCGAATTCCCGGACACCCTCAAGGTTCTTGTGTGAAAGAAGTCCTGTCGGAGGAGTCGTCATGAAAGCCGCGTTCATTACTCAGACCGGGCCGCCCGAGAATGTTCATTACGACGATTTTCCTGATCCCGTGCCCGGGCCGGGAGAGGTGCTGGTCCGAGTCGGGGCCGTCGCGGTCAACCCGATCGACACGTACCTTCGCGCCGGCACGGTCCCGATGGATCTGCCGATGCCCTACGTCGTCGGTTGCGACCTGGCCGGCACGGTCGAAGCCGTCGGGCCCGAGGTCGCTCTCTTTCGCCCCGGCGATCGCGTCTGGGGCAGCAACCAGGGGCTGTTGGGCCGGCAGGGCACGTTCAGCGAACTGGCCGCCGTCGACCAGCGGTGGCTCTACCCCACGCCCGACTCGGTCGACGATCGTCAGGCCGCCGCTCTCGCCCTGGTCGGCATCACGGCCCATCTGGGGCTCTTCCACCACGCCGGGCTGGTCGCCGGCCAGATGCTCTTCGTCCACGGCGGCACGGGCGGCGTCGGCGCGTGTGTCGTTCAGATGGCCCGGGCGGTTGGCGCCCGTGTCCTCACGACCGCCGGCAGCAATTCAAAATGTCAAACGGCCCGGTCGCTCGGGGCGGACGTTGTGATCAACTACCAGACCGATGACGTCGACAAAATCCTGCGTGAGGCGGCCCCCGAGGGCGTCGACGTCTGGTTCGAGACGCTTCGCACGCCCGACTTCCGCCGGATCGTCGAGCACCTGGCCCTGCGCGGCCGGATCGTCGTCATGGCCGGGCGCGATGCCGCGCCCGTCTTCCCGGTCGGGCCGTTCTACGTCAAGGACGCCTCGATGCACGGCATGGCCATGTTCAACGCGCCGCCCGAACGCCAACGAGCCTGTGCCGAAGAGATCAACCGCTGGATGGCCGAGGGCAAGCTGCGGGCGACAATCGGCAAAATGCTGCCGTTTTCCCAAACGGCCGCTGCTCATCGTCTGCAGGAAGACAACACCCTGCACGGCGCCGGCACGCTGACCGGCAAGATCGTTCTGGAACCGGATTGATCTATCCTGGCTGGCGCAGATACTGTGGGTGGCACTGGCGTCTCGCCAGTGTTGAAAGGAATCACACTGGCGAGACGCCAGTGCCACCTTGATATTTCCAAGGGAGATTGAAATAGGCGACCGGTTATCCGGTCGAAACGATCGCGTCCATCGCGTCGGCCGTAACGCGGAGCTTGAAGTGGCTCTGGCGTTCATTCGAGAAGAGTTGGGCCCAGCGCTGGACGGCCGCTTCCGGGTCCTTGGCGTAAGCGGCGAGGAAGGGCTTGGCCTCTTCAACCGCGCCGAGCAGCCCGGCTGTGGCGGCCAGGTGGCGGAATTCGTTGCCCAGTTCGGGGTGCTCGGCGAAGAGGGCCTCGATTTGGGCCTTGTCGGGATGGTCTCCGACAACACGGATCTGCCCAGTCGCGTCCGTCTGCAGCACGGCTTCCCCCGACCGGTCGATGTCCTCCGTGCGCATCAGATCGGCCAGTCTCCCTTTGAACTGAGACAAGGCTCCTTCGTAGGCCTTTTGAATGTCCTCGACGTGGATCGCGCCGTCGGCCCTTGGTTCGACGCCCCAGAAGAGGTCCTTCGTCAGCGACGCAAGCAACTCGCCGGCGCCGGAGATGTCGACCGAGTCGGCCTCGTGGGCCAGGCTGGTCGCGTCGGGAGGGAACGCCGACGTCGCTGCTTTTCGGGCCTTGGAACTGGCTTGCCAAGTCACCGGATCCAGGTAGCCCCGCGTGGGTCGAATCGAGGAATCACCGGTCATGATCGTTCTCTCCGTGGAACGTGTAAAGTGTGCCGAAACCGTTCACACCCCGGGCAACGCGGCGGAAAAGGTGCCAGTCACCTTTTGCCGGAACGGCCCTTCGGGTGCTTCGCACAAAAGGTGACTGGCACCTTTTCCGC
>JAFGIR010000208.1 GCA_016929515.1 Pirellulales bacterium
CACTTGGAACAGTAAAACTAGACAAGGCAGGCCTTTGTGTCTATATCATTCTCCCCCTTGCACTTGCGATCTCAGGAAGTGCCATTCCTTCCAGATGCTCTTTCGCCTCGCGGCCGGCCGCGTCGGGGCCGTCGACGTACGGATAAAGCTCGACGGTCACGAAACGGGCGTACTCCGTCTCGCGAATCGCGCGGAGCACGGCCGAAAGGTCGATCGCGCCGCGGCCCGGCACCAGATGCTTGTGTTCGCGCGACTTGGCAATGTCTTCGATGTGATAATGCCGGGTGTGCCCGGCCAGCCGTGGAATCCACTCCTCGGGCGAGTCGCCCACGCAAAAGGCGTGGCCAATGTCGAAATTGAGCCCCAGCCAAGGCGAGTCGACCCGATCGGCAAAGGCCAGATATTGCTCGAACCGCTCGATCAACAGCTCGGGCTCGGGCTCGATGAGGAGCTGGACTTCGAGCCGCTCGGCCAGCTCGACGCACGGCATGAGCTGGTCGTAGAAGATCCGCAAGGCCTTCTCGCGAGACTGACCTTCCTCAAGCGGCCCGCCCGGCTCGGTCTGAATCGACGGCGCGCCCAGATCGGCCGCCAGTTGCAGTGTTTTTTTCGTGTGTTCCTGGCGGATCACGCGCCGCGCCGCGACCGGCTCGATCCACGAGGGATACCAAAACGGATGGCGCGGATCGGCCGCCCCTCGCATCATGAAAGCGTTGACGTTGGCAATCTGCAGGCTGTAATCCGAGAGGCACCGCAAGATCGTCTGCCGTCGCGCCGGCGTCACGTCGTCGGGCCAGGCGTGGGGCACGTCGGCCAGAATTTCGATGCCCGCATAGCCAAGCGTGGCGATCCGAGCAATCGCTTCCTCGATGGAGTGGTTGGTGTAGGCGTTCGAACTGTAGGCGAGGAGCATGGGGTGTCGGGATTATGGGATTTCGGGATTTCGGGAGAAGGGATTCACTGCCAGCATAGCTTCCCGCAATAGTGGGGGCGTGTCAAGCCGCCCCGGGTTTCGCCATCTTACCTTCTCCGACAAGTCCACGTTGTTCGCCTGGGGGCTTCGCGGTATAATCGCCGCGCGGCCCTACACCGCTGGAGTTTTCCAGCAGTGGCACTCGGCATGCAAGGTGCCTTCTGACAGTCAAACAGGGCCACGCAAGCGTGGCCATGGTACCCTGTCTCTGTGTTTATCCGTGTTCATCCGTGGTTCCCAAGAAAATCTGGCAAAAACCCCCGTGCGAATCGGCATCGGACACGACAGTCATCGGCTCACGCCCGGCGGCCCTTTGCGGCTTGGCGGGATCGACATTCCCCACGACAAGGCGATGCTCGGCCACAGCGATGCCGACGTGTTGTTGCACGCCGTGACCGACGCGGTGCTGGGCGCGGCCGCGCTGGGCGACATCGGCCAGATGTTTCCCGACACCGAGGAGGCCAACCGAGGACGCGATTCGGCCGAGATGCTCGCCGCCGCGTGGAAGCAGGTCACGGCGGCCGGCTGGCGGCTGGCCAACCTCGATTGCACCGTGCTGGCCGAGCGCCCGAAAATCGGCCCTCATCGCGAAACGATCCGCGGCCGGCTGGCCCAAATCCTTGGTTGCCTGCCCGAAGCGATCAGCGTAAAAGCCAAGACGGGCGAGGGCGTTGGGCCGATCGGTCGCGAAGAAACGATCGCCGCCGAGTGCGCCGTGTTGCTGGAAAGAGAATAAGAACAACGGTACGTGCAAACACGCACCCTACCAACTCGAAATCCCAAAATCCCGAAATCCCCGACACACCATGATCCGAGTCTACAACACCCTCTCCAAGTCGAAAGAACCCCTCGCGCCCGTCTCGCCCGGCAAGGTGGGCATTTATCTCTGTGGGCCGACCGTTTACAAGCCGAGCCACATTGGGCACATGGTCGGGCCGGTCATATTCGACGCGGTGAAGCGCTATCTCGTCTACAGCGGCTACGAGACGACGCTGGTGATCAACGTGACCGACGTCGACGACAAGCTGATCGCCGAGTCGAACGCCCGAGGCATGCCCATGGCCGACCTGGCCGCCGAGATGACGGCCGACTACATGAACAACCTCGACGCGTTGGGTGTCGATTCGGTGGACCATTTTCCGCGAGCCACCGACTTCATGGACGCCATCGTCGACTTGACGGCCACGCTGGTCGACAAGGGATTCGCCTACGAGTCGGACGGCGACGTCTATTTCGAGATCGGCAAGTGCGCGGACTACGGCAAGCTCAGCGGGCGCTCGATCGAGGACATGCGAGGTCTCGGTGGCGGAACGGCCGAACGAAAACGCTCCAGCGCCGACTTCGCGCTCTGGAAGGCGGCCAAGCCGGGCGAACCCTCTTGGAAAAGCCCCTGGGGCGCCGGCCGGCCCGGCTGGCATATCGAGTGCTCGGCCATGAGCGGGCGGCTGCTGGGTGAAACGTTCGACATCCACGGCGGAGGGCTCGACCTGGTCTTTCCGCACCACGAAAACGAAATCGCCCAAAGCGAGTCGGCCCACGGACGGCCGATGGCCAAGTATTGGATGCACAACGGGCTGATGCAGGCCAGCAGCGAAGTCGGCAAGGTCGGCGGCCGCAAAACCCGCGCCGCCACCGAGGGCGACCTCGAAAGCCAGGAAGCGGCCAAAATCAGCAAATCGAAAGGCTCCAGCGCCTTCCGCGAAATGCTCGACATGTTCCCCGGCGAGACGATCCGTTTCTTTCTCCTGTCGACCCACTACCGCCGGCCCATCGATTTCAGCAACGAGCGGATCGAACAAGTCGGCACGGGCCTGGAAACGTTCTACCGGTTCTTCAAACGCTACGATCGCGTGACCGGCGAGAGCTTCTACGCGCTGCCCGTGGCCGCAACCCGAGCCGAGGGCGACTTCGACCCGGCCGGCGACTCGCTGCTGGTCGACGTGGCCAAGCACCGCGACGCTTTCCTGGAAGCCATGGACGACGATTTCAATACGGGCGGAGCCACGGCCGCGCTGTTCGACCTGGTCCGCCGGCTCAACAAATTCGTCGACGAAAAGAAGCTCGAAGAAACGGCCAAGGACCATGCGGCCGCGCTCGATTCGCTCCGGCGCGGCGCGGCGACCCTGCGCGAGTTGGGCAGCACGCTAGGACTGTTCCGCCGGCCGATCGACGAAAAAGGCAACGCCGACGACGAACTGGTCGACGGACTGATGCGGCTGATGATTGACCTCCGCGCCGCGGCCCGAAAGAACAAGGACTTCGCCACGGCCGACCAGATTCGCGACAGGCTGGGCGAACTGGGTGTCACGCTCGAAGACCGCCCCGGCGGCACCGAATGGAGCCGGGCGTAGTGCATAGTGGATGGTGGATAGAAATCCCTAATCCCCAACCCCTAACCCCCAATCCCTTAATTCCCCCATGCGTATCCTCGGCATCGATCCCGGCTTGAACACGACCGGTTACGGCGTGTTGAATTGCGACGGGCCGTCGCCCTCGCTCTGCGAGGCGGGCGTCGTGCGGGGACGTTCGCGCGGGTCGCTTACCGCGCGGGTCGAGGAGATCCATCGCGGCGTGACCGACGTCATCGCGTCGCTCCGGCCGGACGCCATGGCCATCGAGGAACTCTATTCGCACTACGGCCGCCCGAAAACGGCCATTTTGATGGGGCACGCCCGAGGCGTGATCTGTCTGGCGGCGGCGCAGGCCGGCATTCCCGTGGTCCACTATTCGGCCACGCAGGTGAAGAAGATCGTGACCGGCGCCGGCCACGCGTCGAAGGGCCAGGTGCAATTGGCCGTTCAGCACGAACTGGGGCTCAGCGAGCCGCCCGAGCCGCCCGAC
>JAFGIR010000209.1 GCA_016929515.1 Pirellulales bacterium
ATAGCTACCGCGCTGGAGGTCTTTGTTCAGATGCTCGATGTCTTCTACGATTATCGTGGAACTGGGTCGGTCAAGTTCGAGACGCTGCAACCGTCGCCCGATTGCGTCACTGAGTCGGAACTCACCATCAACCGTGGCGTTGGCGCGGTCTTCGGTAACAATCAGCAGATCGAAGTCGCTCTGGTAGCTGTAGACAACGTCGTTTTCAACATAGCGGTCGTTGACCCAATCCCCTCTGGCGTAGGAGCCAAAGAGGATCACCATGGCCAAATCGTCGCCGACCAACTCCCGGATCACGCCAGTTATGGCGGCGAGTTGTTCGGCGACGTGCTCGGATTGTTGAGGGAGCGAGGTTTTCATAAAATAGTCTCTGAACGGTTGCACCTCCGCCCATTCTGCCGTTGCTGGGGCCAAATTGCAAGAGGGGTTGGCCTCGGCGATGGCAGCCCGGCAAACCTTCCGTGAGACCCTGCTGGAGACAGACCATGCCCGTCATTCGCTGCACGACAAAGCTGTTGGCCGCCATTGATGATTTGCCCGTGGCGACACCGGCTGATGCGTCATCGCCAATAGGTGACTGGTACGGGCACCTGTTCACCGTCGAGCGGCGTAAGGCCATCCTATTCATTAGCGAAAGGACTCTGTTCGTGTGCCTTGCCCTGGGCGTCACGAAATCGGACTATCGGCGGATTGTGCCCTTCTTCCTTGACCTGCTCACGCGAACGCTTGGTCAAGAAGGATTCAACGAGGAGAAGACGGACTGGCTTCTCAGCCTGCACAAGAACATGGCGATAGGCCGGACCCACAATCGCAGCACCCTTGGATCGCTGAACAACCGAATTGGCGATGCCAAGTATCTCATCGAGTACGACGGCGGCCTCGACCATTGCGACGTGCCGGCCTTGGTGCATCGCCTGAACGAAACGCCGATGGGGCCGATCAAATACTCCAATGGCCTTGTGCAGATGAAGAGGATGGCTGCGATAGGCATGGGCACCAGGGATTGAATGACGCACACAAACTTTGCTGCACCGATCCGTGATGCACGCAACATTATCAAGGGGTTCTGGCGGCCTTCTTCTGAACAGTGTACGTATACGTCGCCGCCAGGCCGGCCAGCGTCTTCGACTCATCAATCGCATCGTGCGGGATAAGGAGATACGACCAAGGCTTGTCGCCCACGGCTAGGGCATGGCTGCACCACTCGGCGGCTTTGTCGGCCTTGGCGAGCACCACCGGATCGTTCATCTCGTCCTTACTTTTGACCTCGCACAGGTACTTCTGGGCACTTGTTTCAAGGACGAAATCCGGCTCGTAGTGTCTTTCTTCGGTTCCAATCCGATAGTAAATCTGAAACAGCCGCCGGGCGTCCTCGCTGGTCGGCTTGAACCATTTCAACACATCCTTGTCATTCTCCAAGACCACCGCGAATCGCCGCTCGGAGTCCGATCCGAATTTCTGCTGCGGATAGAGGCATCGAGCAAACCCGCCGAAGATCATTCTCCGAATATCTCGTTTTTCGTCCACGGGCGTGCGGAAATGGCGTTGGGTTTCTTCTTGTGGGACAAGCAGATTCGCGGGCCGGAACACCGTGAAGCCGCGAGTCACCTTGACCTCCGACGAGGATGAGGTCTCGTAGTAGTGTTCCTGCATCTGCGTGTAGATCGCGTTGACCAATTGACGGTTGTGAAACAGCAGGACGTTGAGCACTTCCTCGTCGTCCTTCAAGTACGATCGCAGATGGGCAACCAACTGCCCGGAGAGCTTGTACAGAAGTTCGGCGTGGTCGTCATAGCTGATGTCGTCGAAGTCGATCAGCCCACGGACCAAATAATCCTCTAGCCGCTGCTCGTTAGCCGCGCGATCGGTACTCTGCAATCGGTAGCGGTCGTGGTCGTGGAGGTGTTGAATCAGGATTTCCTGGGAAACCGGCTGGAGATGAATCTGCCGACAATCGAGATCGAAATCGTGGTAGCCGAACGCAGCATCCGCCGAGGGGATGACAACAATCCTTGGAATGTCGAACGACATTTCCACGAACTGCTTGGTCGTTTCGGCGACAATCGCCTTCACGTCGGTCTCTTCGGCCATGCCGGGAAGCTCAGGCTGGACTGCCTTGATCGCCTCTGCAACCCGCTCGACGATCTGTTGTTGGACCTCCTCCGACTGGAGGTCCCCGGACCGTGGGAGCCGCTCGAATTGTTTGATGACTTCCAAGGTCGCCTTCGACACCTTCTGCTCGCTTTCGGTGTCGAACAGGGGCTTCTGTTGCGGCTGACCATCCATCGAGGGCGTGCCAAAAAGCCTCTGTTCCAGAATGGTGGGCACTGTAACGGCCTTCGAGTGCGTGGTGGGAATGTCTCGACCGATGACAACGCCGGCGCGGATAATCGAATCTCCCCGATTGGCTTCGTCGATGATTTCCTGAAACTTGTCGTGCGACACGATGGTCAGCCGATCGACCGCCGCGATGCCGACCCTCCTGCCGTAGGGCAAACGAAGCCCCCGCCCGATGGCTTGCTCGATCAGTGTCCGGGAATTGAACGCCCGCAAGGGAACGATTGTGTAGAGGTTGGTCACGTCCCAACCTTCCTTCAATTGATCGACGTGGATGACAATCTCGGTCGGCTCGTTGGGGTCTTCGACGGCCAGGAGCCGCTGAACGTTTTCGTCGCGTTCCTCGCCACGCTGGTTCGAGTGGACCTCGGCAACCTTGCCCTTGTACTGGCCGGCGAAAAAATCGTCCGATTCGATGAACGTCCGAATCTGGCCGGCGTGTTCCGTGTCCTTGGCCACCACCAGCATGAAAGGCTTCACTCGACAAACATCATGTTCTCGGGCGTAGACATCCAATTGGACCTTCGTTTCCTCATGGATGTGGATGCCATCTTCCAGCTTGAGCCTTTCCAGGCTGGCCTCATCGGCGAAGTTGCGGATGTTGAAGTTCTCCCGCGTGGCCACCGCCGGCTCTTTCACAAAACCGTCGTCCAGGGCCGAAGCCAACGGGTAGCTGTAAATGACGTTCTTAAACGGCGTGGCCTGCGACCCTCGGATAATCTGCGGAGTCGCCGTCAGTTCCAGCCCGAGGATCGGTTTGAGTTCGTTGACCGCCTTGGCCCCGGCCGTTGCCCGGTAGCGGTGCGACTCGTCCATCAAGAGAACCAGGTCGTCGAGCTTCGACAGATACTCGAAGTAGCTCTCGCCGATGTACTCACTCAGCCGCTTGATCCGCGGCGCGTTGCCGCCACGGACCTCGGAGTTGATCTTCGAGATGTTGAAGATGTTGATATGAACCACGTCGTCGCCAAAGAGCCGGCCGCCGCGCACGCCCCGGCCGCTCTCGTAGTTGTCGCCCGTAATCACCTCGGGCGGCTCGATGGCGAACTCGCCGATGCCCTGGAACACGTATTTCGGCGTGTTCGGCGTGAAGTCGGCCACCAGCTTGTTGTAGATCGTCAGGTTCGGGGCCAATACAAAGAAGTGCTTGATCCCCTCGGCCCGGTTGAGGTACGCGATGAACGCGCCCATCAGCCGCGTCTTGCCGACGCCCGTGGCCAAGGCGAAACAGAGCGACGGAAACTCCCGCTCGAAATCCTCAACCTGGGTAAACTCCGATTGGATGATCTTCATCGCGTCGGCAACGTCGGTTTCTTTGCGGAAATCGACGATCTCGCACAATCGGTGCAGAATCTGCAACGAATCGCGTTGCGGCGGGCGGAGACTCAAGCGGTTGGCGACGGCGTTGACGTGTTGTAGGGACATGAGTTTTCAGTTGTCAGTGGTCAGTTTTCAGTGTCGAATAGGAGGGGTTGTTTGTTCTTCGGGCGTTTGCGGCGGGACGACGTTTTAGGTTGCTCAGTGTCGTCGTCTTCGCTGAAAACTGACAACTGGTCACTTCCAACCGCTGGAAGCGCCTTCACTTCCAGCGAGTAATCGTCCTTGCCCCACTCGCACTTGTGTAGCACGGCCTTGGGTATCTTCTTCACCGTCAGGTTCGCAAAGGCGTCCAGGTTGCGGACGCGAAACGCCGGACAATAGACCACCAACGAGCGGTTCGGACCGACTTCCTCGGCCAGCGATTCGAGTTGCTCGCGGGTAAGCGTCTGCGTGGTCACATAGATGAAGTCCCGCTCGGTCGAATAGCCGTGCTGCCAATAGATCGCATCACTCGGCGCGTAGGAAAACCCTTCGAGCTTGCAGATTGCCTGGGCAAGCATCGTGGCGTTGAACTGCTTGCTGATGATCCAGTTCCCGAAACGATCCTTCTCCAATAACGACGGAGCCAGTGAATAGTACCGAAATCCGCCGCCACCCTTCCAGCCAACCTTCTCAGTCACGCCAGTGGAATCAGTACCGTCGATGATACTGCGCAAACGTGGAACCACATGGGTGTCGCAATGATCCTCAAGTTCCACCATGATCCAACGACGCCTCATCTTATGAGCGACTGCTCCGGTTGTTCCTGACCCAGCGAAGCTGTCAAGTACCCAGTCGCCAGGATTACTAAAATGCCGCAGAATAATCTCCAAGAGAGCTTCTGGCTTCTTCCCACTGCGAAACTCCACACCACCTTCATGCCGGCAATTTCCAAAACTGCCCGCTAGGTCTGCACTTTCTGAGAAATGGTGGTTGTTAAGTGGCCAAGGCCATAAGGGCCTTGGCGAGTTGGATGATTTTTGGCGGCAAGTGCCAG
>JAFGIR010000210.1 GCA_016929515.1 Pirellulales bacterium
GGAGGAGGCAAGCCGGGTGCCATGTCACGCCTGCCGTGGACATGCGTCGGGCGCACGGGTGGCCTTGATTGGTTGGCCGGACAAAGCTCGGTGTGGCATTTGCATGCGGGAGTTGGTCGTGGCGTTGAATCAGGGCGATGGCACTGCTCGGCCGGAGACCGTTGAGCAAGAGATAATCGGCAAGCAGCGCGGTCGAGTCTCCGAGGTCGTCTCGCGAGTGACACGGGAGCTGCAAAACGGCCCTCACTGCTTCTGCGAAGCAGCGGCACAGAAGAAGTGACCAGGTTGAAGCAAGGGCACCCGGCGAGAAGGGGAAGCACCTCACGGGTCGACAAGTCGATCCCAAAGGTGGTTAGTAAGCGAGCGTGAAGCCGCCGTAGAAAGTGCGTCCGGCTCCGGCGGGAACGGAATTGATCCGATATCGAGAGAATTCAGGATCCCATACTTCTTCGTTCAACAGGTTTTGGATGAGAAATTGCGCTTCGAGAGTCTGTCGGCGCCATCCAAGATGCCTGCCGACGTCGAAACGCGTGTTAAGGCTCAGCAAATGGCATTCACCTGGAACGGGATTGACAATCGCCGCGGCGGGATTCACGACCGTCACAGACTCTGGAGCGCTGAAATACGAATCGAAAATTCCGATCTTCAGGTGGGATTGGGTTTCATAGACGATACCGCACTTGACCATCCAGTTTGGTACAAGCGTTGCGTTGTACACACCATTCTTGTGATTCTCTTGCCACGTCGTTGAACCAACGAACTGGAGCCTTTGGTTGAGTTTCGCGCGGGCTTCAAGCTCGATTCCCTGGATTACCTGGCCCCCAAGGTTTTCATAGGTTGGCACGGCCGTGGTGTTGTCACGGGCAATCATATTGGCGTAGCCACTGTGAAAATAGGTGAGAGCCAGACGTTTGGTTTCGTCGCTATAGGAAAGTTGTGTCTCAAAAGTGTCAATGGTTTCCGGCTCCAAGTCCGGATTTCCAACAATCGCGGACACGTCAATATCCGTCTCGATTGCCGCGGGCGAACGGAAAGCGCTGCCGTATAGCACCTTGAATGTCCAATGATCGTTCAAGCTGGTTATCAGACCAACTCTGGGTACCATGCCACCCTCGATGGTCCCCGGCATGTTTCCTTGCATGCCGGCGGTTAGTTTCAGCCAATCGGTTACGTCATACTCGAATTGTGCGTATACGGTATACCAAATTTTGCCGTACGTGGGCACCGTAGGCAAGCGGCTGTATCCCTGTCGAAATTCGATCGTTCCCCCAATCATCAGATTCAGGTCTTCCGTGAGCACAGCGCGATAGATTGGCTCGATGAGATAATCGTGCGAGGTAAGGTGTTCGGGAACCAGGTAGGGAGGAACGCCCCAGAACGCCGCATTGGCGAAGTTGTATGTGAAGTGCGTCTCCAGCGACTGATCTTCCGGATTTCCAATTGTGTAACCAATATCGCAGAAGACTCTCGTCGACGTAAGAAAGCCGTCGTCCCGCCAGTGAAGCAACGAATTGCCGAGCATCGACTCATCGGCCTTGGCCGCGAACGTATTGACCGTGAGAGGCCCATTCTCGTAGACGCCGACGACACCGATGTTATGTTGGCCGAAATGCTTGGTGTTCAGCGCGCCCAGTTCATCGACCGCAGAGTAAGAGTATCCACTATCGTTCAGATACATCGCGCCGACGAACAAGTTCCTACGCTCGGTGCCACTGCCTTTCGTAAGCTCATAACGCTGAGTAGACAACGAGCCGGCCAGAACCGAAAAGTGGTCCGGTTTCTTCAGGGGGTCCTTGGTGATGAGATTGATCACGCCAACGTATGCATTGGTCCCATAGATCACCGAGCCCGGCCCTCGAATGATTTCTATTCGGTCCAAACTTTCAATTGGAAACGCGGTATAGAGCGGATGATCCAAGCCACCTTGGAGGGTGTCCTTAAATGGTCTTCCGTTGAGCAACAGCAAGACGTGGGTGTCGTAATGGCCTGGCAAGTCACCGCGCATCGAGATGACGTTGTTGGGCATGAATCCCGAATTGGGCGTCCAAATGCTGGTCCCGCGCTCCAATACCTCCCGTAGCGTCTTGGCACCGAAGTCACGTATCTCTTGTGCCGTGATCACCTCCACGACACCGGGAGATTTTGCCATGGTTTCCGGCTTTCGCGATACTCCTTCAACGATCGGGTTGGTCATCGTTGCCGTCTTGACCTGAACCTGACCGAGCGACTTCAGGTCCATGTCGAGCATCTTGTCGAGGTCGGCGTCGTTGTTCGTCGCCTTGGGCGCCGTGGCCGAGGAACCGGCTGCCGATGAGTCACTCGGCAGTGGTGCGGGGGCAAAATCCGCAGCAGAAACAGGCGCTATGCCGAACAGACACGCTAGGGCCAGAATAGTGCTTCGGACGGCGATCGATGGTGCCTCGCTCATGGTTGGTTCCTTCACGACGGGATGGTCATACTACCCTCGGACCGCCCTTTGCTTCCTCCGCGAGATGGACAGGGCACGGCCCCGACCGCCAGCGTCTTCCCGCAATCAAGCCTCATTGGCTACCGGCCGCCCCTTTGGCAACGGCTCAAGTTCCACACGGCTTCCATATTACTCGGTGTCTCGCAAACGCCGTGTTTAACCAATTCTTCTGGGGCATGGCAGTCAGCATAGCCCTACAAGTCGCATACAGCCGACAAGGTACTTGACACCCAATTGGCCGTGTTTTGTCGCCCGGGGTCACGGTTTCGGCATATTTTGAAGGCTGAGGGGCCAGTGCCTTGGCCTTGGGCAGCCGTCGACCCCGGCGAATCATCTCCTCAGACCGCGGCCCGGACGTTCCACGATCGCGCGGCCAGCCCGTCGGAAATGGCGATCCGGCCGGAATCAGGCAAGAAAAATCGTTTTTTTCCAAAATGCCTGTTGACATCTACTGGAACGGCAGTACTATACGGGCAGTGAGTACTGGATCACCCGTGGGAGGATGCCATGAACGAACGTCTGCCGACCGATCGCGAGCTCGAAGCACTCAAAATTCTCTGGCACCGTGGGCGGGCCACGGTTCGCGAAATTTGGAGCGAACTGGGCCAGGCCGAGGGCGAGTTGGCCTATACGAGCGTGCTGAGTCTGATGCAGGCCATGGAGCAGAAAGGCCTCGTTGGCCACGAAGAAGTGGGCCGGGCGTATGCCTACTTCGCCAAGGTCGAGCACGACTCGACGTTCCAAAAACTGGCCGGCGGGTTTCTCGACAAAGTCTTCGACGGGGCCATGGACCAATATCTGGTTCACGGTCTGCGGTCGTGCCGGCCCAGCCTCGAGGAACTCGATGAGCTCGAACGAATGATCGCCGAGGCGAAGAAGCAATCTCGACAGAAGCCAAAGAGAGGAAAACGATCATGAACACGCTGGCGGAAGCACTCGTGGTGCGTTTGGTCGATTTTTACGTCGCGGCCACGCTTTTGTTGTTGGTTGCCGGCGTGGTGATTTGCTTGCTGCGTCAGCCGGCCCAGCGGTTGGCGGTTGCGACGGCGGCGATGGTGGGCCTGGCGATGCTGGTCGTTTTGTGTCCCCTGCCCGGCTGGCCGCGAATTGCCTGGCGAACGACGACGCCGGCCGAGGTTGCGGCGGCGCCGACCGATTTTGCGATGCCCGCCGAGCCGCTTCCGCTTCCGGAAATGCGGCCCATGGCACGGCCCGTGAGCATGACGCCCTTGCCGGACGAAGAGGCTGCAGTTGCGGAAACCCCGGTTCCCGAAC
>JAFGIR010000211.1 GCA_016929515.1 Pirellulales bacterium
CGCGTCTCGTCCCGATGGACCTTCCGCGCCGCGCCGCACCAAGGGCAGGTCGTCATGGGCTCCGACACCGGACCGCCACAGCGCGGACAAGTGAATCGGGTCTGCAGCGCGGCCCCATACTCCTTCTCGAACTGCCGGCGGCGGATCGTTTTCCAGTCGCTCTTTCCGGTGGTGCCCGTCGTCCGTTTTCGGCGTTTGGCGCCCCCGCGCAACGCCCGCGACTTGACACGCTTCAGCGCGGCCTGCATTTGCACGGCGTCTCGGAATCGGCGGCGAGGGTCGACTTCCATGGCCCGGCGGATTAGGTGGATCAGATCCGGATGAACCCGCTCGCGCAGCTTCGCCAGTCCGGGAGTCGGCCAATCGTAAGGCCACTCGGGCAGATGGCCGGAGAACATGCGACAGAGCACCAGGCCCAGCGAGAAAACGTCGCTGCGAAGCGAGGGCCGGCCCATCGCCTGTTCCGGAGCCACGTAACCGACCGTGCCCGACCCCGAGGCTTGAATCGTTCGATGGGCCACCTTGGCGATGCCGAAATCGGTCAGCCGGAGTTGATCGCCGGGAAAGAGAATGAAGTTCTCTGGTTTGATGTCGCAGTGGATGATCCGATTGGCGTGGGCGTGGGCGACGGCTTCGAGCATTTGCTCGGCATAGCCCAACATAGTGCGAAGCGAAAGCCGGTAACGCATCCGGTCGGCCAAGGTCCCTTCGCCGAGTGGAAAGGCGATGACAAATCGGGTGCCGATGAAACTGGCGTCTTTCAGCCGAAGAATGCTGGCGTGATCGAGCCGGGCCATGAGCCGGACTTCTTTGCGGAAATCCTCCAGGAATTCCTTGGTCATCAGCGCGGCCTGGGGAATCTTCAAGGCGACCCGGACGCCTTCGACCGTATCGAGTGCCGCATAGACGTCGGCGAACGGTCCCGCAGACAGCCTCCGCTGGATCCGGTATTTGCCGAGCTGTTGCTTTGCCCTGAGCATCACTGAGATTGTCACCCGTCGTTGCAAAATACTCACGTCCCCATGACAATTCTACCTTGCACCGCGAGGTTTGTGCAATCGGCCCAGGACACACACCGAAATCGTTCTCCACACGGCGGCCGCAACCGTTTCCCGGGGCGCGTCCCGACCCCCTGGCGACCGGCGCCGGGTCATCGAGGCCGGTGGATCGTCCGCCCGGCCATGCGAACACTCCGTGGCGCCGGGTCCCGAGCGATAGGGCTGCCGCCGAGCGGTTCCGCGCGTTCGGTCCTCCGCAGGTTCACAGCCCCCCGAGGTCGGCCGAGCCGGACGGGGTGGCCGATCGATTCGACCAAGGGCAACTCGGCCCGGCGAATCGGCACCTCGCGCGGGGCCTCGATACCGATACGGACCGTGTTGCCCGCCAGACGCACAATCGTGATCGTTACATCCCGGCCAATGTGGATTTGCTCATTCAATTTTCGGGTCAGTACCAACATGGAAACCTCCTTGTTCTCATCAGAAGTGGTTCGACGGACAATGGTTGTCGAGTAATGCACGCGGCGTGCCGAGACAAAGCAGAAAACGACTCTTCGGCCAGAAGTGTTTTCCCAGAAAAGGTTTGCGTCTATCCGGAGGACAAAGACCGTGGACGAATCGTCCAGGGAAGTGTACAAATTTACAATGTCCATTACAAGATGTCGGACATCGTCGCCCTTTCGGAAAGTCGCGAGCCGGGAAAGGCTTCTATTTGGCATCCACATTGTGATTAATCGACGGGTCACGCGTGAAATGCGTTGAAAGCCAGCCTGGCGTCAGTCGCACCGCGGCCCTGGCCCATGTCGGTTTCGATGGTTGACATCGCACGCTGCTTGGCCGGGCACCTGGCGCCACGACGCCGCGGCCGGCTGCCCGCTGGCTTCCGGTCCGGCAAAAGTCTCATCTTTTTCGCGATTCGGCATTTTTCATCTTGTCAGAATGGACGCTGGTGATATATTTCACCGCGCTTTCTGCGTCACGCTGTCGACGCAGAGTGAAGCTACCCTGTGCGAATCTCGGAAGTCGAGAGTTCGACTTCCGACAGGCGAAACGGTCCTACCTCATTCCAAGCCGCCGGCGATCTCGCACAAGGGTATTGCCTTCCTTCTCGGTCACAACAGGAATCGTCTCATGAGTCGTGCAAGCACGAACGGCCACGGACCTCACGTATCCACCCTATCGTCGAAGCGGCGAAACGGAGCACCGCAGGGCACCCGCACGATCGGCCCCGTGTCGGATCTGGAACGCCACTTACCCCACGACTGGTGGAGGAAGCTGTTTAACTCCATCTACCTTAAAACCGACGGCGACGTGGTCGAAAACAACGCCAACACGTCGAGAGAGGTCGATTTGCTCGTTCAATGTGCCGGATTGGAGCCAAACGATCGCGTGCTGGATCTCTGCTGCGGGCAGGGACGCCATTGTCTGGAATTGAGCCAACGCGGTTTCCGGCAGGTGACGGGCGTCGACCGGTCGCGATACCTGATTCGTCTCGCCCGGCGGCGCGCCCGGAGCGAAGCGTTGAGCGTCACATTCCACGAGGGGGACGCGCGGAAGTTTCGCATTCCCTCGGAGAGCTTCCACTGCGTGGCTCTCCTCGGGAATTCGTTCGGCTATTTCGAGCGGGAGGAAGACGATCGGCAGGTGCTCGACGCGGTGCTCCGGGTACTCAACCCGCATGGAACCCTCGTGATGGACATTGTCGACGGCGATTGGATGCGGACGCACTTCGAGCCACGGAGTTGGGAGTGGATCGACCAGAACCATATGGTTTGTCGCGAGCGGTCCCTGTCGGACGACCGGACGCGGTTGATCTCTCGCGAGGTGGTGGTCCACTGCAATCGGGGGGTCATCGTCGATCAGTTTTATGCCGAGCGTCTCTACTCCCGGGAACAGATCGGCAGCCTGCTCGAGGAAGCCGGGTTTCACTCGATCCGCGATCACGGGTCGGTGCTGGCCGAATCAGACCGCAATCAAGACCTGGGCATGATGGCGCACCGGATGTTCTTGACGGCCCAGGCGCCGGTGGGGAAATGCAAGCGGAAGAAACGAGGGCCGGCATTCCCGGACGTAACCGTCATTTTGGGCGATCCGCGACTGCCCGACGCTGTCAAACGCAACGGTCAATTCAACCAAGAGGACCTGGACACGATCGAGAAGATGAACCGGGCCCTGGCCGAACTGACCGAATACCGGTTCAACTACCTGGACAACCACGCCGGGTTGTTGGCCGCCTTGCGAGCCGACCCACCGTCGTTCGTGTTGAATCTGTGCGACGAGGGGTTCGGCAACGACGCGTTCAAGGAGTTGCACGTTCCGGCCCTGCTGGAGATGCTCGACATTCCGTACAGCGGGGCGGGACCCACGTGTCTCGGCTTGTGCTACAACAAGTCGTTGGTCCGAGCGATTGCCCAATCGGTCGAGATCGCCACGCCGCTGGAGACCTATTTCGATCCAGACGACCAGTCGGCCACGTTGCCTTCCGTTTTTCCAGCGCTGGTCAAACCGAACTACGGCGACAGCAGCATCGGTATCACGCAAGACGCGGTCGTTCACGGATCGGAGCAGTTGATTGCTTATCTGGACAAGCTCCGACAAGAAATGCCCCGCGTGCCCGTCTTGATTCAGGAATTCTTGTCAGGCAACGAGTATAGCGTGGGCATCGTCGGCAATCCGGGCTCGGGCTACGAGATTCTCCCGGTCCTGGAAGTCGACTTCAGCGGCTTGGACACCGGCTTGCCTTGGATTCTTGGATACGAGTCCAAATGGGAGCCCGATTCACCCTACTGGACCCAAATCAAATACCACGAAGCCGATCTGCCCGAGGAAGAGAAGCGTCAACTGGTCGATCACTCCATCATGTTGTTCGAACGGTTGTCTTGCCGAGACTACGCCCGATTCGATTTTCGCGCCGACGCGAAAGGCCGGATCAAGCTCATGGAGGTAAACCCGAACCCGGGATGGTGCTGGGACGGCAAGTTCAACTACATGGCGGGCTACGGGGGATTTCGGTACTCCGATCTGCTGCAAATGATCCTGCAGGCAGCTCAGGATCGGGTCCATTCACACCGCGACGGCCGTCCCGTCTCGCCGAAGCTCAGGCCCGCCAAATCGATCAAATCGGTCTTTTGCTAACCCCAAAACAGAGATTCCATGCGGCAAAAACGGGCCGTTCCCGACAACCGGGTCGCTCCGCGCCCCGGTCACAACGGTTTGACGGCTCGTGCCGCACCCAAAAAAGACTGAATCGCGTGAATCGTAGGCAAACCGTGACCTACGCTTGAGAAGCGGTATAGGAGTGAGCGGACTCAAGGCTCATCGGGCCACGTGCAAAGAAGCAACATTGCTTCTTCTGGCCGTACTATTGAAAAAGCCCGGGCAGCGTGACGCGGTAGAGTTCTTCGGCCGTTGTCCTCGCGTTTCTCGAAACGCGATGGAAACAACGTGTTGCAAATCACGACGGCCGTCAGAGACAGCTCAAGCATGGCTAGAGACAGCACCCCAAGACATCCCTCACGAGCGAGCTAATATGACGCGACGACCGATACGCGTATTGGTGGTGGACGACTCGGCAGTCGTTCGCACGATGATCTGCGACACCATTGCACGGGCCCCGGACATGCAGGTCGTGGGAACGGCCGCTGACGGAAGAGAGGCCCTCAAGGTGTTCGCGTCGGCTCATCCCGACGTCGTGACGCTCGACATTCAAATGCCTCTCATGGACGGCTTGGAGGCGTTGGACTCCATGCTGGCGATTCGCCCGGTGCCGGTGATCATGGTCAGCGGCTTGACTCAACTCGGCGCCGCGATCACATTGGAAGCGCTCGATCGGGGCGCCATCGAATACCTGGCCAAGCCCGAACGCGGTTCCGAAACGGAAGCCGTGCTCTGCGATGAATTGATCAGGAAGATCCATTGCGTGGCGGGCGTGGACGTGCGGCGAATTCTCCGCATTCGTCAAGATCGCCGACGGCGGCTCCGGCCCTTGTTCGAGAAACGACACGTACCAAAGACGGTCGCGACGAGCTGTCCTGCCGAGTATCTCGACAAGTGCATGGCGATTGGAATTTCGACAGGTGGTCCTCCTGCCTTGGCGCGACTCTTCGAGTCGCTCGCTCCACCTATGCCGCCGATCGTCGTGGTACAGCACATGCCACCCCATTTCATCAAGCCGCTCGCCGCTCGGCTCGACTTGCTTTCAAAGCTTTCGGTCAAGGAAGCGGCGCACGGGGATACGCTTCGTCCCAATCATGTCTTGATCGCGCCGGGCGCCAAGCATCTTCGCCTGCGCGATTGCGATGGCCAACCCAAGGTGTTCATCCGCGACGGCGACGTGGTCAAAGGCCACAAACCCTCGATCGACGTAATGATGAAAAGTGCCGCCGACGTCTTTCCAGGACGCTGTCTGGGCGTGATTATGACAGGCATGGGGGCCGACGGCGTGGACGGTTGCGGCGCGATTCGTGCCACTGGTGGATACGTGCTAGGCCAAGATGAAGCCAGCAGCGATCTCTACGGCATGAACAAGGTCGCCCACCAGCAAGGCAACGTCGATCAGCAGTTCTCGCTGAACGACGCCAGCAGGGTTATCACCCGCCAACTGCAATTGCTCTGGTCGCCTCGTCTTCTCACGGTTGGCCACTGACCAACCCTAGACGTTCGCCGGACACCTCTTCGCTCGGCTTCGCCCGACGCTTCGTAAGTGAATAACTGATATTGTCTTTGTGCAACTCGACGCAAGCACCATGGTTTGTCCAGGCACCGGGGTGAGCCTTCGATGGCTTCCCTTTTTGCGGGTTATTGCGGTTAGTCCTTCGTTAGTAGACATTTAGGACACAGATCTCTGCTGGTAATTCTCGCCGGCCCGTGTTAATGTAAAGGTACGTCCAGTGTGGAAGAAATACCGCACCGAACGGAAACGCGACCTCGACCAGTCTTCCCAATGAATCTTGTCTCGGTGCGGTCGTGGGTTGCATGACGGACGACTCTCGTCGTGGCGCGGAGGCGGCTTCCGAAGAAACGGCCCACTCCAGTTCGGTGCGTCGGCAATCGACCCGGCCAACGGCGGTGGAAACCAAGAATCGTTGCCCAACGATTTCATGACGACTCTTCCTGATTCGGGGCTTTCGACACAACGCGATCATGGCAAAGCAACGAGCCGACAGTTTTGTTAAACTTGTCCGCATGAGTCGGTTGGTCGACGACGACCAACTCGACCGCGCGCTGGCCGAGTTGCAGAAAGAGGCCGGCGGCATGCCGGTCA
>JAFGIR010000212.1 GCA_016929515.1 Pirellulales bacterium
CTTTCGCTCCGCGAAAGTTGCGGTCAATCCACGCTACTTTCGCGGAGCGAAAGGCGACAGAACGTCTTCCGCAACAGAAACTAATTACGCATGCCGACGCCAGCCGACCCGATGAAACCCGAAATGCCGCAAACGCACGTCACGCTCGACGTGCGGGGTATGCACTGCGCGAGCTGTGCGGGCCGGGTCGAGAAGGCGCTGGCCGGCGTGCCCGGCGTGGCGGCCGCCGCGGTCAATCTGGCCACCAGTCAGGCAAGTGTCCAGGCCGATTTCAGCCAGGCCACAGCAGGGCAATTGGTCGACGCGGTTCGCCGGGCCGGTTATGAAGCCACGGTCGTGCCCGACGCGCGGCGAGCGACCGGCGACGGTTTCGAGCGGCAGGCGACCGAGATTGCCGCGTGGCGCCGCCGGCTTGCGGTGGCCGTCGGCCTGCTGGTCCCGCTTGTTCTGGCGACCCACGGACCGTGGTTCTCCGGTCCGGTCCGGCTCTGGCTGCAATTGCTGCTGGCCGTGCCGCTGCAAATCTACGTTGGCGGGCCTTATTTCGTCGGCGCGGCCCGGCAGTTGCGTCACCGCGCGGCCAACATGGATACGCTCATCGCGTTGGGCACGGGCACGGCGTTTGTCGCCGGACTGTTCCAGTTCTTCTCCGGAGTTCTCGCGTCGACGGCACACGGCTCGGCCGGCGCGATGTACTTTGCCGATGCGGCGATGATTCTGACGTTTATCACGTTCGGCAAATGGCTCGAATCGAAAGCGAAGCATCGAGCATCGCGGGCCATTCGCCGGCTGTTGGATTTGCGACCACCCGTGGCCAATGTGCTCGACCGCGAGCGGATCGAGACGGTTTCCGTCGACCGCGTGAGTGTCGGCCAGACGATTCTGGTCCGACCGGGCGAGAAGGTCCCGCTCGACGCAGAGGTTACCGTCGGAACGTCGGCCGTCGATCAGTCGTGGCTGACCGGCGAGTCGATGCCCGTCGACCGCGGTCCGGGCGACGAGATCCTCTCGGGCACGGTCAACCTGGACGGAGCGTTGAAGGCTCGGGTCACGCGGACCGCCGGCCAGAGTGCGTTGGCCCGGGTAATTGAACTGGTCGGCCGCGCCCAGGAGTCAAAACCTCGGCTGGGCCGGCTGGCCGATCGGGTCGTGGCGTGGTTTGTGCCCGGCGTGCTCGCCGTGGCCGTCGCGACGCTGCTGGTTTGGGGCGTGGTGGTCGGCGATTGGGCCGTCGCGCTGCGCTCGACCGTGGCCGTGCTTGTTGTGGCTTGTCCTTGTGCCCTGGGCCTGGCCACGCCGACCGCCGTACTCGTGGCCGGCGGTCGCGGCGCGGAGCAAGGCATTTTGATCAAAAACGCCCAGGCCTTGGAAACCGCCGCGCGGCTGGATACGGTTGTTCTGGACAAGACGGGCACGGTGACCGAAGGAACGCCTCGCGTGTCGAGCATTCGCCCGGCCGAAGGCGTCTCGGAGGAAAAGTTGCTCGGTGTGGCAGCGGCCGTCGAACGACTCAGCGACCATCCGTTGGCCCGGGCCGTGGTCGACGAGGCGCGGCGGCGGGCGTTGCCGAGACAAACGGCCGACGAGCTCGACATCGTACGCGGCATCGGCGTGCGCGGACAACTCGACGGCCAAACGGTCTGGGTCGGCGGAGTCGACACATTCGAAGCGGCCGGCGTCGATCCGGGACCGGTCGGCGAATCGGCGATCCAACTGCGTCAACAGGACGAGACGCCGCTGGTGGTCGTTGCCGGCGGCCGCGCGTTGGGCGCGATCGGCCTGTCCGATCCGGTGGCGCCCGGCGCGGCCGAAGCGGTCGAGCAACTTCGCCGGATGGGACTTCGCATCGAGCTTCTCTCGGGCGACCATGAAACCACGGCCCGGCGAATTGCCGCCGAACTGGGCATCGAACACGTGACGGCCGAAGTGTTGCCCGACGCGAAACATGAGTTCGTGCGCCAGCTGCAACAGTCAGGCCGAACGGTGGCGATGGTGGGCGACGGGATCAACGACGCGGCGGCGTTGGCTGCGGCCGATTTGGGCATCGCGATCGGCTCGGGAGCGGACGTGGCCATCGAGACGGCCGACGTCGTGTTGGCCAGCGGTGATCTTCGGACGGTGGGCCAGACCATTCTCTTGGGCCGGGCGACCGTGCGGACGATCCGGCAGAACCTCTTCTGGGCGTTTCTCTACAACGCCGTTTTGTTGCCCGTGGCCGCTGGGACACTGATTCCGGTGCTCGGCTGGGCATTGCCCCCCAGCGCGGCCGCCGCAGCCATGGCGGCCAGCAGCGTATCAGTAGTGGGCAATAGTCTGCTGCTTCGCGTGCGAGGAAAAACGGGTCTCTAGAATGGCAGTTTAGGTAGTCTTTTCGGGTCCTACTCTTGGCTGGTCAAGGCGGTGCTCGTTCCGGGCCGATCTAGCCTGAGCAGGGCTGTGCCAGTCGCGCGGCCGTGTTCGAGTTTTGTCGCTTTCGAAGTGCACCCCCCGCAGGCGTTGTTGGCCCGGTGCCGGGGTGTCCACGACCCGCGTCGTACGAACGGTCACCCACCATTTCCCGCCCACGAGCCGAGCGTGGCGGGGATCCGATCCCAGAGGACGGCCATCCGGTTTCCCACGCATCCCACCACCATCCTCCGCGCCGATAGACTTGCCATGTCCGAATGCACCGCCGGTTTGTCCAGATTCGTCCGCTGGAGCGTCTCCTTTTCGCTGTTGGTTCTGGCCGTTACGACGGTGGCGCCGACGACCGCCGCCGGTTCCTCGCTGCGGGTGACGCCAATCGTGAAGGCCGTGCGGTGCGCGAGGCCCTCGGTCGTCAACATCCGGGGTGAAAAAACGGTCAACGCCCAGAGCGTCGTGGTGGCCGAAGGCCAGGCCGGACATCAGGTAAACGGCATGGGGACGGGCGTGGTGATCGACCGTCGCGGCTACATCGTGACCAACTTCCACGTCATCGACGGTGTTCACGAGATCCAAGTGACGCTAGCCGACGGTCGCCAGTACATCGCGCGTCGAATCGCCCGAGATCCCCAGACGGATCTCGCGGTGATCAAGATCGACTCCTCCGACCGACTGCCCGTCCTCCCGATCGGACGATCGAGCGATTTGATGACCGGAGAAACAGTGATCGCCGTCGGCAATGCCTATGGTTACGAACACACGGTCACCCAGGGAATCATCAGCGCGCTCCATCGCGCCGTCCAGGTTAGCGACGCCCAGTTCTACTCCGATTTGATTCAGACGGATGCAAGCATTAACCCGGGCAATTCGGGCGGGCCGCTGCTGAACATCGACGGTGAACTGATTGGCATCAACGTGGCAGTCCGAGCCGGGGCTCAGGGAATCGGCTTCGCCATTCCCATTGACAAGGTGCTGGACGTGATCTCCGGTTTATTGAACGCGCAAACCGGCAAATCGGTCCAGCACGGGTTGGCGTTCGACAACCGTGCGACGGGCGACGATCGCGGATTAGTCGTCGCATCGGTCGACAAGAACAGCCCGGCCGCCGAGGCCGGGATCGAGCCGGGCGACGTTCTCACGCGAGTCGACGACCTCGACGTGGCTGGCCCGATCGATTTCGAACGCTCGCTTCTCGAACGCTCACCCGGCGACCGACTCCACATGGCCCTGCATCGCGACAACAAGGAAATCGACGTTCGCTTGAGACTAGCCGCGGCTCCAGACGCGCGGCCGGTGGGCAGTCCCACCTGGAGACTGCTCGGCGTCGAATTGGAGCCGATTCCCGCCGACGATTTTCGTCGCCAACACAAGACCCAATACCGCGGTGGACTGGCTGTCGTGTCCGTCCGGCCGGGCAGTCTGGCCGCAAAACAGGGAATCCACGCCGGCGACGTCCTCGTGGGCATGCATAAATACGAAACGGTCTCGCTGAAGGATGTCGCCTACGTTCTTCAAAAACGTCCCGATCTCACTTCCCGTGGCCCGGTGAAATTCTACATTCTTCGCGGCGACAACACGCTTTACGGCTATTTCGCACTAGCGTCAAAGAACAAGATCACCCAGCGCTAGAGCTGGAAGCGAGGCAGCCGAACGGCGGCAAAATTTAGCCCGTCGAGCCCTCCCCCCCTTTGACATGCGGAAAAATTGGCCTAAAATAGAAACTTTAGGCGTTGTTGGCTGATGGCATGATCGGCCGCAGGCCGGGCGCATAGCTCAGTTGGTTTAGAGCGCGTCCCTGATAAGGACGAGGTCCGAAGTTCGAATCTTCGTGCGCCCACTTCTCTTTGTTTTCACCAAGTTCCAGACTTGGTGCCGGTCTCGGGCAATGTCTATCCCCGGACTTGCGTGCGCCATCCTGAGCATAACAACAGATCTTGTTTGCATGGGTATTCAGTGGCCAACGACAAGAAGGTGTGATTGATTTGGCTGCCTTGAGTCAACCGCTTGCCCCTTTTCCCCGAGTGCCCTTGGTTTTTGCTGACCCACATGGCCACTTCGCCCGGGTTGTGTGTTGGAACGTGTTTTGAAATGGGTGCCATCTGGCGTTTCGCCAGTGCCATTACCCACGGAATCTCGCTGAAACAGCACGGGCAAGATGCCCGTGGCACCCGAAACACGCCGAGCTTGCAGGTGATCTCCTTTGGCGGAAGCGTCTTCACGTTTTCAAGCGGTTCCGCGAGAACCAGAGGAAACGGCCCCTCGCCGATGTTCCGCAGATTCTTTAGCACTTCGGGCGCGCGGTGGTTTTGTCTCCTCCATGCGCGAATGGCGTGGTCCAAAGGGCTTTTGCCCTTGACCAGTTCTGTCTCGGGAATCAGAGCTTTGGCAGTCTCGACATCGCTGTCGTTCTCGTGTCCCGGTTTGGGCGTCTCGAATTCGATTTCGATCCAGCGGCACCGCTTACCTTCGATCACCGTGGTGCCGACCGAGGCCATCCAGATTTTTCCCTTGCCGCTGAAATGACGCGAGCCTTCGTCCATCGTGACGTCACATTCGAACTCGACCCAGGTGCCATCCTTCGGCAGTTGGTAGAACAAACCGTCAGCTCGAACGGTCTGGACAAACAGGGCAAGCATGATCATCGTGACCGAAGTGTGAAACACTCTCATGATCATTCTCCTTCTGCTGTAAGGACGTTGGGCGATTTGCCACTTGCTTGACGTATCCGCCCGGCGTATCGAGCACCGTGATGCCGTCAGTATATGGGGGTCGATCCTCCGACACAAGCGGATGCAGCAACCACGTTCCGGTGGCCTCCTGTCCGCTACTTCTGCCCAGCTTTACGATTTGCTAGCATAGTGTTATGTCCAATTCCACGACGCCCATGATGCGACAGTACCAGGAGGCCAAACGGGCCTGCCCGGCGGCGATTCTGTTGTTCCGGATGGGCGATTTTTACGAACTGTTTCACGACGACGCGAAGACGGCCGCTCGCGTGCTCAACCTGGCGTTAACGAGCCGCGAGAAGGGGGACAACCCGATTCCAATGGCCGGGTTTCCCCATCATCAACTCGACAGCTACCTAGGCAAGTTGATCGCGGCCGGTTTTCGCGTGGCCGTATGCGATCAGGTCGAAGATCCGCGCCAGGCCAAGGGCCTGGTCCGCCGCGAGGTGACCCGAGTCGTCACGCCGGGCACGGTGACCGACGAGGCTCTGCTCGACCCGCGCGAAAGCAACTATCTGGCGGCCGTGGCCGGCAATCCAGACGACCGGTCGGCGCCGATCGGACTGGCTTGGGTGGAGTTATCGACGGGCCGATTCGTGGCGGCCGGTTTTCCGGCCCGACATTTGACCGATCAACTAGCCCGGCTCGCGCCGGCCGAGTGTCTGCTAAGCGAGGCTTCGGCACCGCTCGACGAAGCGTCGTGCGAGAGGATGATGGTGACGCGGCGACCCGATTGGGCCTTTTCGCACGAGGCGGCCGGCCAAACCCTGGCCAAGCATTTCGGCACGGCCAATCTCGAAGGGTTCGGTTTCGACGGCGCGCCGCCGGACGTCCAAGCGATTCGCGCGGCGGGCGCGATTCTCGACTATCTGGTCGAGACCCAGAAGAACTCGCTGGAGCACGTCGACCGGCTGATTCCCTATCGCACCTCCGGAACACTCGAAATCGACGAGTCGAGCCGGCGAAGCCTGGAGTTGATCCGGACGATTCGCGACGGCCGCCGCGAGGGCTCGTTGCTGGCGGTGCTCGATCGTTCGATCACGGCGATGGGTTCGCGCCGGCTGGCCGATTGGCTGGCCAATCCGCTGGTCGAGTCGGCGCCGATCGTCGCGCGGCACGAGGCCGTTGGAGAACTCGTCGAACGAGTTGCCTTGGCCGAGGATCTGCGCCAGGCGTTGCGGCCCGTCTACGATGTCGAGCGGCTTCTGGCCCGGGTAGCGACCGGCCGGGCGACGCCTCGCGATTTGAGCTTCCTGGGCCGGACCCTGGCGTGTTTGCCCAGATTGAAGGAGCATTTGGCCGATTGCGAGAGCCCCTTGCTGCGGCGGCTCGAAGCGGAAGTCAATCCGTGTGTCGAACTGCGCGAGCGGCTTGCGGCGGCCTTGGTCGACGAGTGCCCCTTGACGAGTCGCGAGGGCGGATTTATTCGCAACGGATACCATTCGGAGCTCGACGAAATCCGTGGGCTCAGTGGCGGCGGTAAGCAGTGGATCGCGCAATACCAGGCCCAAGAGAGCCAGCGGAGTGGAATCGCAAACCTGAAAGTCGGCTTCAATAAGGTGTTCGGCTACTATCTCGAAGTGACCAACACCCATCGCGACAAGGTCCCCGAGGACTATATCCGGAAGCAGACACTGAAGAACGCCGAGCGTTACATTACGCCCGAGTTGAAGGAATACGAGGAGAAGGTTCTTTCGGCCGAAGAGAAATCCAAGGATCTCGAATATGCGTTGTTTGTCGAGCTACGCGAGGCGGTTGCCGCCGAACGCGTCAGTATGCAATGCACGGCCGGGTCGTTGGCCGAGTTGGACGTGTTGGCCGCATTGGCCGATCTGGCCCGTGAACGAGACTATTGCCGACCCGAGATAGTCGAGTCGCCGATCCTCGAAATCGTTGACGGTCGTCATCCGGTGCTCGACGTGGTCGAACCGGAGGGCACCTTCGTGCCCAACGACACGGCGGCCGGCGGTCCCGAGGGGTCGATCCTGCTGATCACCGGCCCGAACATGGCCGGCAAAAGTACGTACATTCGCCAGGTTGCGCTAATCGCACTCATGGCGCAGATGGGCAGCTTCGTGCCGGCCCGGCGTCTGCGAATGGGATTGGTCGACCGGATCTTTGCCCGGGTCGGCGCGAGCGACGAGTTGTCGCGCGGCCAGAGCACGTTTATGGTCGAGATGATCGAAACCGCGCGGATTCTCAACACGGCGACCGAGCGGAGCCTGGTGATTCTCGACGAAATCGGGCGCGGCACGAGCACCTACGATGGGATGTCGCTGGCCTGGGCCATCGTCGAGCATCTTGACGAGCAGCTCGGCTGCCGCACGCTTTTCGCGACGCACTACCACGAACTGACTGACTTGGAACGATCGCTTTCGCGGGTAAAGAACCTGAACGTGTCGGTTCGCGAGTGGCAGGACGACGTGGTCTTCCTGCATAAAATCGTCGACGGCGCGGCCGACAAGAGCTATGGGATCCACGTAGCCCGGCTGGCGGGTGTTCCACGCAAGGTGATCGAGCGAGCCAAAGACATTCTGTCCCGGCTCGAAGAAGAGCATCTCGATGCAACGGGTCGCGCGAAGATTGCCCGGCCCGTGGCCCGGCCAAAACCGGCCGAGATCCAGATGACGCTGTTCGGTTCGGCCGAACATCCGTTGCTGGACGAATTGCGGGCGTTGGACCTGGAAAACACGACCCCGCTGGAAGCCATGCGGCGGCTTCAAGAGTGGAAAGAACGTCTGGCCGCCGAAGGCGACAGGCGATAGACAGCATCATGGC
Organism: Pirellulales bacterium; assembly: GCA_016929515.1. Taxonomy (GTDB): domain Bacteria; phylum Planctomycetota; class Planctomycetia; order Pirellulales; family Thermoguttaceae; genus UBA11386. The sequence goes on from JAFGIR010000212.1 coordinate 7,908, forward strand.
TGCGGGCCGAAGCCCGCCTGTCAAGAACGAAGGAGGATACTCTCATGTCGGACCCGATTTTCAAGAAGATCGAAGTCGTCGGCACCTCGACCAAATCGTTCAGCGAGGCTGCGGCCAACGCCGTGACGAAAGCGGCCGAGACGGTTCGCAACATTAGCTGGTTCGAAGTGGTCGAACAACGGGGCAATGTGATGGAAGGTATGATCCAGCAGTATCAGGTTACCGTGCAGATCGGCTTTCGGCTGGAGTAGCCCGTTGCCGAACGGCGATGCCTGGCCAGCATGGATGGTCCCCGAGGCAGGGCCGGGTGGCATCCAGCGTGGCACGACGTTAGACTATAATCGGTGAACATGTTTTGAAGCGGGTGTCCGTGGTGGGAGAGATCCTTCGCTACACTCAGGGTGATCGCCTTGAAACACCCTCGTACGCAAACACAGAAAACCAGAACTCAGGCCCTTATCGCAGACTCTGTCACCACACACCAATCCAGGGGAGCACTCGGATGTGGCGTCATTTGCACTTTCTTCCGACCAGCGTATTGGCCCTGGTCGTCTCGACCGTTTTGCTACAAGAATGGGTTTCGGCCGACCCGCCGCCGCGCAACGTGTTGCTCTATGTCGTTGACGACCAGGGAACGGACGACGCGGGCTGTTACGGCAACCCGGCGATCAGAACGCCCGGTCTCGATGCGTTGGCCAAAGAAGGCACGCGATTCACGCGGGCCTTTTGCACGACGTCGAGTTGTAGCGCGAGCCGCTCGGTGATCTTGTCGGGTTTGTACAACCACGCGAACGGCCAATACGGACACGAACACCGGTATAACCACTTCTCTGCCCTCGACGGCGTGAAGTCGTTACCCTTCCTTTTGAAACAAGCCGGCTATCGCACGGCTTGTTTCGGCAAGTACCACGTCGCGCCGAAAGAAGTGTTTCCGTTTGACCTGTTCGTTCACGGGCGCGACGTCAAGCCTCGCAATCCAATCAACATGGCCAAGATGGCGAGAGCTTTCGTGACGAAGGACGACAACGAGCCTTTCTTCCTTTATTTCTGCACGAATGAGCCACACCGACCGTTTTCGAGGAAGGGTTTCGACACGTTTTCGCCCGACGAGGTGATCGTGCCACCCTATCTGCCCGACACGCCCGAGTGCCGCGAGGAATTGGCCAAGTACTATGGTTCCGTCGAACGGGCCGACAGCGGATTGGTCGAGTTGACGAAGATTCTCAAAGAGTCGGGCCATTGGGACGATACGCTGATTATCTACATTTCGGACAACGGCATCGCGTTTCCGGGCGCGAAGACGACGGTCTACGAGCCGGGAATTCGGTTGCCCTGCGTGGTCCGTGACCCGGCATCAAAGCGGAAGAACGTGGTGAGCGACGCGATGGTGACTTGGGCCGATATTACGCCGACGATTCTCGACTACGCCGGCGCGATGCCCGCGAAACCCTGGTTTCACGGTCGCTCGTTCCTGCCGATTCTCGAGGAGGAGCATCCGAAGGGTTGGGGCGAGATCTACGCGTCACACACGTTCCACGAGATCACGATGTACTACCCAATGCGGGCCGTGCGGACCGGGCGCTACAAGTACATTCTGAATCTGGCCAGCGGGTTGCCCTATCCGTTTGCTGCGGACCTATTTGCGTCGAGCACTTGGCAGGGGGTTCTGCGGCGGGGCGACAAGATGTACGGCGGGCGAATGATTGAGGTCTACGTCCACCGTCCGCGCCACGAGTTGTACGACGTGAGCGCCGACCCGTGGGAAACCAAGAATCTGGCCGACGACCCGGCCCACGCCGAGGTTCTGGCCGAGCTGCAGGCGAAGCTCAGGGCTTGGCAGGAGAAGACGCAAGACCCTTGGGTCGTCAAGTACAAGCACGAGTGATTGCTCGCGACGTTTGCTAAACCGACAAAAGCCCGCGGTCGCATGTCGCGAAGAGCACCCAACCGTGGTGGCTCATTTTCATTACGGAAGTCGCAGAGACCAAAAGACGTTTTGCCACCGTGAGGATGCGGTACCGCGGCGTCCATGCCCGGCCGACCTCAAATGGTCCTTTGACAAGCCGCTAGGCCGTCTGCCTGGCGGCCTTGCCGCCAGCCAGATAGTCGTCGCCGAAGCGGCGTTCGACGTACCATCGTTTGATGCGAAGCAGCTGGGCACGCACGGTGGCCGGTGAGAAGCAGGTTAACCGGTAGCTGGTCACCACCGAGGTGAGCCAATGGCGTTTGATCTCCAAGGAGCCGACACCCATGTCGAAATACGTGTCGCCTCGCTCGAAGCTGTCCTTGAACATGAGATACTGGAGCACTTTGCCGGAGCCCAGGTCGGCCGCCGCCGGGTCGAAGCCCATCCGCAGACCGTAGAGTCGGCCACGATAGTGGTAGTTGTAGATGAACGCGATCGGCCGACCGTCGAGTTTCAGAAGACATAAATCGAGCGAGCCGGTTCGGGCAGCCACCTCGTGAGTGTCGCGCAAAAAAGCGGCCACCGATTCGTGGCAGAGCGTGGTGCCGTCGGTTGCGCGACCCTGCCAACTCGCCTGGGCGATTTTGAGGCAAGCGTCGTAGAGATCCCAGCGCGGATCGTCCTCGCCGGCGTCGCTTCCCTGGGGCCGATAACGGACCAGCTCGACCTTGCCGGCCTCTTCCAACCGGCGGTGATATCGTCGGATGCTTTCTCGCCATTTTTTTGTCCGCGATTGCCAGTAGTCGTCCCACGTTCCGTCGAGGTCGACAATGGCGGCCCGGTCCCACCCCTGTCGATGGGGTGAAAAACCGGTTGCTTCCATATTCTCGCAGCTTCTTCCCTGATCGCATCCTTGTTCATCGACCCAGCGCAGATCCAATAAGTCCCAGTCGCACGACGTTTTGCGGAGATAACGCATGCCAAGCCGCAGGACGGCCGCGGGATCAGGGCCGATCGGCCCGTAGAACGAACCCCAGTCGTGCAGCGGATAGGTCAGCACCTGAACCGTGCCGACCCGAGTCTCTTCAGCCTTGAGAACCAGTGGCAGAATGCCGACCGGCCGGTCGTCGTCCCAACCGATCAACACGCGGAGCTGCTGACCTTCGCCGAAGTGCTTCCAGTAGACCTTCAACCAATCGAGCGACTGAAAGAACGTAGCGCCCGGTGTTGCGGACAGCAGGGCTTTCCAGAGAAGTTCATAACGATCGAGCTTGGCGATGTCGTTGATTTCTTCGACGTGCGTCATGGGTAGCAGTTCTTTGCGGTCATGGTGGCCAAGGACGGGCAGAGAGAAGCTTCGAGCCTTAACACGGACAGAATGCAAGCATTGTGCCAGGGCGACGTTCCCCGTTGGGGACGGACCGCCGATGACTCGAAGTTATTGGTGTCGAAGCACTTGCGAAACGACCAGGTTGTCGCCTTCACACGTGGGATGCGGGAGACCGTGTGGCGTGAAATCAACACGCGTGTTTCGCCAAGAGGACATAAGCCGGGCGGCACGGTTCTCCTAAACCAGGGTTACCGTGCGACCTCCATGTTGCGACAAGCCAAGTCCCAAGAGAACCGACAACAAGATGATCATAGACGGTTCGGGGACGGACGCACGTGTTTCGGCCTGCAAGGCAGGACTCCAGTGAGCTCCCAGGATTGCTGTATCGGCGGGCCCAACCACGCCGTCGCTGTCGAAATCGCCCATGGCCCACGTGGCGTTCATGCTACCCCAGTTGGCGGCCAGGATTGCGGAATCGACCGCGTTGACCGTGTTGTTGCCCGTGGCGTCGCCGGGCAAGGGCGCGGCTGACGTCACATGGAAAGCGATCGTGCTTCCGTTGGCCGCTACATCGCAGAGTAGTAAGTTGTCTTCCCAGCGATGGTCCACTGGTGAGCCACCTTGAGTAATCTGCAACATCTGGTCTTGCCATTGCCACGCCGTGGGCACGTTGGCCTTGATCGTCAACCGGACGTCATGCAGATCATCGTCAAGACCATCGTCGACCACGATGTTGATGTGGTTGGGTGTCAGACTGAGAACACTGACGGTGGCTGATTCCCGGGAACCAATGTATCGGGCGACGTCGTGCGACTAGCGTCAGACGACTAACTCAAATGGCACGTCTATACATTATTAGATCGAGTATATTGGATGTCTTCGCGGGAAGACAAGCATTTTCTGGCAATCCGCTGAGAGAAATTTGAGCCGGCGAAAAGGAACCTCCTGTAGTGATGAATTACGCACGCCGAAACCTTTTCACGGCTGCCTGGCGTTCCGGGGGCCATTCGGCAAAAAACGTGTGTCACGACTTCGGCAAAGATCAACGATACTCCAGCGCGGCTGGCCGGTAGAGTGGCAGGTGCCGGTAGTAGATTTCTAGCGTGCAGACGGCCAGCGAGGTCATGTAGAGCC
>JAFGIR010000213.1 GCA_016929515.1 Pirellulales bacterium
CACGAACAACGCGGTGTGGTGATCGTGGCCGACGTGACCAACCTTAAGCGTCACGGGCGGCGCGTCGGACACTTTCTCGGCGGGGCGCGAGGGTTCCCGCGACTTCGAACAGCCGGTCAGGCCCAGGAAAAAAACAACGGCGGCAACGTACAAGGGTTTCTTCATGATTCCCATTCCTCGAATTCTCGTGAAGGGTCGGCGACCGCAGTCAGAAGCGATAGAAGAACTTCATGGCCACGCCGACGTCGTCGCGAAATGCCATGGTTGAACGAGCGTTCAACACCACGCCGAGTTTGAACGAAGCTCCTTTCGTGTACTTCCAAATCACTCCTGGAACGATGTCATGGCATTCACCCTTGGTGTCTTTATGGAAGTAATTATACTCGACCCCCGGCCACAATTTGTCCCATCGTTTCCAGAGCCAAGCCACGTTGATTTCCGAACAATCGGGTCCGTAGCCGCAGTTGATCGTGTAGCCGGGGTTGAAGTGCAAACTCATCTTGTTGGGCCATGCCTTGGAGATTGCCGTCGTGAATCGCACCGACGTATCGTCGCAACCGCATTTCTCGTCCGTGCTCCCGCTCGGAAAGAAGACCCACGTATCAAATGAAACCGCCGGGCACCAGGGAGTTTCCTTCACCAAGGCCCATTTATCGAACAGAAACACGTTGCCCACGTGGTTGGTCTCCATGTGTCGACCACCCATGTGATAGCCCGTCCAATAATAAGGTACTCCCAAAACCACGTGATGGTTTTCGGCCCAACCATATTTTGCGACGAACGTGTTGCACAACTGGCGATGGCTTTCGTCCGGGTCAAAACCTCTGTAGACTCCGCTGTCAAGCCGCTCGTCGTAATCGGCCGTCTGGAACTTCATGCAAAGAGAAAGATGACCTTTGCCGACCAATCGGGTCGACCTGGTCTTCGTGAAAAAGCTCATCGGGTAGCTGCCCAGCCAAGGATACGGGTCTTTTGGCGACGCTTTGCCCGGCGCGGACATCGTGTCCACCACGGCCTCTTGGGCCGCCACTCGGGCAACACCGTGGCTCCATCCTATCGTCATGATGCCAACCGCCAACAATACTCCATACCAACGCATTATGAGCGCTCCTTCGGATGGGCGCGCGGGTTTCATCAACCGGCGCGCAATGATACTCTCGTCACGAGAGATGCTCGCGGAAAATGCGCAGAACTGCTACCGGCGGGCGGAGGCAACACGATGCCGCACGCTCGCTGTAGCAGCGGTGGGAGAAGCCGTTTTCGTTCCGCGGACGCCACGCCCGCAAACCGAAACGACTCACCTGCGCCGTACAACAAGCCGCATTGGGTTGTCTCCGTTGAGGTTAGAGGGATGCCAGCGAATAGGGTAGCCAATGCCCACTGCTACCCCATTTGATCGGCTAATCCATCGGCATTTTCTGAGGGAATCCACAATGTGGACATAGCAACAAACCCCTCGCCCTAGTGGTTCTAGTGATTCAGGGCTCTTACTTATCGGCTGCGGGTCGGCCGCTCGAACAAAGAGCGGACCCGGAGAGCCACATTGCAGTTGGGTCCCGCCGTCCGGCAAGCGAAGTCGTCGCACAAGTCCAATGGCAACAACAACTTCCGCAGTGGGTAGCACGTACAATCCGGACCGATCGTTGACATTCGCGTTGATTTTCCTTGCCTGCTCGTCTCGCGGCTTGATCCGTTCCGCGTTTTCCGTCGACAGTCCATGAGCATCTTGTAAGAATCGCGTTACGGCATGACAATGGCGGGCTCCATTACGATCACGATTCTTCATTGAGATCCGCGCGAGGTAGATGGATGCCCCATTTTGTCACGTTGGCCATGTTCGTCGGCTTGGGGATGTTGGTTTGGGACTGCATCGAGGTCGGCCGCAACGACGCGGCCAACCTGGTCAACGCTGTCTTCGGCGCCCGCGTGATGCGCCGCCGCGTGGCTGTCATGATTGCCGGGGCGGCCGTCATTCTGGGTGCCTCGTTTTCGGCGCCGGTCATAGAAACGGCACGAAAGGGAATCTTCGACCCAACGGTGCTGTCCATTGAGATGGCTATCGCCATCTACGTCAGTGTTTACTTCGTCGATACCGTGTTGTTGTACACGTTTTCCGGTTTTGGCATGCCGGTGAGCACCACGGCGTGTCTCGTATTCGAGTTGGTCGGGGCTGCCCTCTTTCTCGCCGGGCCCTCGAAAGTGATTTGGGGCAAGGTGGGCGACGTCGTTGCGGCCATCATCTTGTCAATCACGATCAGTCTGATTGCTTCTTTCATGGTGATGCGGGTTTTTCGCGGGGCAATCCGCGACAAAGCACAAGACCGCGATACCGTGTTATTGCACGGCCCGTGGATCTCGGGCGCTATCCTCACGTGGCTCACCTGGTTCATGGTCTTCAAAGGTCTCAAAAACGTTGCTTTCGTCAAGACAATCAAGGCAACTGTTTTCGAAGTCTACGGCGATTGGGTTGTGCTGTTCGTGTTGTGGGGAGCCTTCACGTTGTTGGTCCATTTGGTGCTTGTATGCACACACCGCCAGGGGTACAAGCATCTGTTCGCCGTCACCGCCGTGCTGGGAATGGTCTGCATGGCATTCGCCTTCGGCCAGAACGATTTGGCCAACGCCGCCTCGCCCGGGCTTTCCAGCTTCGCGTTGTGGCAACATGGCGGCTCGCCCGCCGACAAGGCTGATCTTGCCTCGGAGATTCCCATTCCGATTTGGGCCCTGTTCGGCTGTGGAATCCTGATGGCCGGGGGCATGTTCACGACCTATGCCCAGCGCGTGACTCGGGCGGAAGTCAACACGGGCAGCCAATTCGACCAGGTTGCCCTCTACGCGCCCCAGTGGTGCCGGACGCTGGCCCGCGTGTTTCTGCGCGCGCACAAGCGCCAAGAGCCCCTGGCCCCCGACGCCGCGCTGAGCGAAACGGGCAAGAAGATCCACTACGACACGTTGCGGGCTTCGGTCATCACGGGTGTCAGCGCCAGCGTGATCGCCTTCGCCTCGGGATGTGGATTGCCTGTCTCGACAACCTATGTCGCGTTTGCGGCCGTGTTGGGCACCGGAATGTCGGACCGGGTTTTCGCCCGGGGTGATGCCGATTTGAAACTCGGACGAGCCGTTTGGGTGATCACCTGTTGGTTCCTGGCGCCGGTCGTCGCGATTCTGGCTACCGGCTGCGTGGCTCGACTCGTGCACCATCTCTCGATCGTCGGCCTGCTCCTTTGTCTAGGCCTGAACCTGGGGGTCCGCCGCTATTTTCGCCACCGTGCCGACGCGCACGAGTTGCACTACCACAAATCGGCCGAACAGGACGACAACGCCAGCGAAGTGAAGCCCGAGAGTCCCGAAGTGCTTCCGTGAGCCGGCCGCTACCGTTGCAGCCGCGCCTGGCTGGGGGCACTAGGGCGGGAAAGCGACGGCCGGGCAAATTGGTCGATCGCGGCGGCCAGCGAGGCGTCTTCCCGCGAAGCGCTCACTCGCTCACCGGTCGGCCGATCCGCAGTTCGCGCGACAATGTCGGGCTCGACCCCGACAAGGCTGAAGGGATGGCCCTTGGGTGAATAGAACTTGGCCGTGGTCAACCGTATCCCGGACGAGTGCGAGTGCAAGGGAAAAATACCCTGGACCGATCCCTTGCCGTAGCTCCGTTGGCCGATGACGACGCCGCGACGATGATCGCGAATCGCGCCGGCGAAAATCTCGGCCGCGCTGGCACTGTCGTGATCGATGAGCACGACCAAGGGAACTCGCCACGTGCCGGCCGCGTGGGCCGAATAGGTGAAACCCTCGCGGATGTCGCGGCCTCGCGTGGAAACGATGGTGCCGTTCTCGACAAACTTGTCGACCGCTTCGACGGCCGCGCTCAGCAGCCCACCGGGGTTCGATCGCAGATCCACGATCAGACCACCCCGCATGCCCTGTCGATGAAGTTGCCAGAGGGCGTCGCTCAGATCGCGGGACGTGCTTTTCTGGAAGCAGCTCAGCCGAAGATACCCGACGCCCCGAACCGTGTCGACGATTTTGATCTCATCGATGCTTGGCACTTCGACGCGCCGACGCTCGGCCCTGACGGCGCGCGGCGCCTCGCCGGGCGCGGCTACCAGGAGTTCAAGCGTGGTACCCGCTTTGCCTTGCAGCAAATTGGCCGCCTTGTCGGTCGACATGCTCTCGATGTTCTTGCCGTCGATGGCCAGGATTCGATCGTCGGTGCGGATTCCGGCATATTCGGCAGGGCTGTGAGGAATGACGCGAAGAATCGTCAACTGGTTGTCCTGTGTTCTCAGCTCGATGCCCAGCCCGACAAAGTTGCCTTCGATCTGCGAATAGACCTCGTGGAGCTGGTCGGGTGTCAGGTAAGCCGAATAGATGTCGAGACTGTTGGTTGCTCCGCAGGCAAATTCGAGGACGACGGCCACCGGCGAAATACCCAACTGTCGCTCCGCCAGGCGGGCCATTCCCTCAACCGCGGCGCGCGCATCGGTCCGGTTCCGGATCAGTTGCTGTCCCAATTCGCGGCGCAGCGCGCGCCGGCAGACGTTGATCTGTTCGGGCAGACACCGAGGCAGATTGGTTTGAACGAAAACCGATTCGCTCAGCGCCACCTCGAAATTGTCCACGCCCTGTTCGACCATCTCTCCCCAATGAGGCGTTCCGACGTAATGCGTCTGAATCCTCGTGAGCACCTCCTCGTAGAGGTCCAGTGCCTGCTCCAACGAGAGCTTCTCAATCGACATGCGGAAACTCGGGTCGCCGAGGCGACGACACACATCGAAATGCATCCGCGTGAAATCGAAGCGACGCTTCAAACTGCGCTCGTTCGGAAACGCGCGGATGGCTTTCTCGTAGTGGGCAAGCGCCTCGTCCCAATGATTGTTGACTTCGAGCCGATGGCCTTGCCGCAGCCATTCGCCAACCTCGTCCAACTGATCGGAAGCAGATCGCGGCGGTTCAACGGCGACTGCCTGACCAAGAAGAAAACACCCCAGCAAAACGAAAAGGGCAAGAAGGCCGACCGTCGACGCCCTGGACCGGCCGGTCAACCGCAATCGACGCCGCGTGGACTCGCGTCGAACAAAAATCGCCGGCTGACTCGCCGAATCAGTTCGCACGCGCAAAACGAGAGAAGGAGCCTTGTGTTGCATAGGGTCATCCGTCAGGGGCGGGGTGCATCCTGCAGGTGAAGCCAGCCGGTGAAACCAGTAATCGAACCTGGATCAATGCCGTGCTACGCCGTCACTCGCCGGTGTTGTCGGGGAAGGAACGTCGGAGGCGAGCGTGACTGCAAAAAGCAGCCAAATCACCAGCCATCCGCAGTATAGATCACGTTTTGACCATGGTCAAAAAAGCAAAACCAGTTTTCGGTTGAGCAATCGACATGACCCGAACAGCCCCGTCGCGGCCGATCCTTCTGCAACGAATAAAGCACGTTGAATCGAGAACGATTGTCGCACCGATCGCGACGCACGGAACCGCCCATAACAACTGAATTGATTATGCAGACGGCGGCCACAAACCCTGCACGAACCGCACAACCAGATTCAAGCAAAGAAGTCGACCGCGACGGGAAACCCGCACGGAGAGAATTACTCGCCAAATCGCCGTTGCCTGGCTCTTGCAGCCCCCCATATACTGACACCTATTGCCGCCCTGCATTCATTCCCCAGGCAAGCCAAGGTTCAAAGAATGCCGTTCAGCCGTGACAACACGCCCGTTCCTGCCGGGCCCAACGGCAAGCCTCCCATGGAACGTGAGGGTCGCTCTCGTCGACCGGCCGCCCGTGGCGGTTGGTTTCGCAGGGCCGTCGAATCGAGCCTTCTACTTCTCGTCGCCGTGCTGATTGGCCGAACGTGGTTTGTCGAAGGGCTCTTCCTCCCGTTGGGGATCCCCAGCGGATCGATGGCCCAAACGCTGCGGGGGCCCCATTGCCGGTTCGTCTGTCCGAATTGCCAATCCTCGTTTCTCTGCGATGCCGCGGTCCCCTTGGTCGGTGCGTGGCGAGTCTGCCCCTATTGCGGCCACATGACGGAGAATGTGCCACCGCTGAAGGTCCTTTCGGGCGATCGGGTGATTCTGCTACGACCGGCGTTCTGCTGGCGGCCGCCGCGTCGCTGGGAGGTCGTGGCTTTTCGCGATCCCAACCGACCGAGCCAGTTGGCAGTCAAGCGAATCGTCGGTCTGCCGGGCGAGTCCGTTCAACTTCGCCACGGCGACGTCTACATTGATGGCAAGATCCAACGCAAAGAATTGGACCGACAGCGGGAGATGGCCGTCTTGGTGCACGACGCTTCGACGGTCACCGGCGGCCAAGGCAAGGCCGACCTGCGATGGTACCCCGCCGGAGCACATTCTCGTTGGGTCCGGTCGGAAGACGGTTTTCGACATCTTCACGCCGGGGAGGCTGACGCGGAAGGCCCGTCTCGGGACCGTCTTCCGAAAAAAGGAGTGGCCGGACATGAGCCCAACGAAGACGCCACGGATGATCGTTCGGAACAGGCCGTCGACTGGCTTGTCTACCATCATCAACGTCGGGTGGGTGAGCATTTGCGGGCCAGTCCGGTGACGGATGAACTTTCCTACAACCAATGGCGTACTCAAAGAAACGACGAAACTCGCTTCGTTGCCGATCTCATGCTCTGTTTTCGCGTCGGGGACATCTTGGGCAACGGCCGGCTCGTCGTGCGAGCGACCCAGGGCAAGCATCGGCTCGAAACGTGGATCAACCCGAAAACCGGCGCGTGCGAGGTCCGTCTCGATGGACCATTGGTTTGGCACGAGCAGGTCCCGGTCTCGCTGCCCATCGGGAAGGAGGAAATGACGTTTTCCGTGATCGACCGCCAGTTGATGCTGGTCTTGGGTCGTCGGGTTGTGATTTGTCGTCCCCTGTCGCCGGCCGATTGGTCGGGACGGCCTTCCGAGTGCCCGTTGGCGATCGGAGCAGTCGGCTTGGAGCTGAATCTGAGCAACTTGCGTGTCTATCGAGACGTCTACTATGCTCGACCGCCCGGGTTTGCGGCACGCTGGGGCTTCGAGCGGCCAGTCGAACTGGGCCCTCGAGAGTATTTTGTTCTGGGGGACAACAGCCTGATTTCCGAAGATAGCCGGTCTTGGCCGGCGGGAGCGGCACTGTCGAGCAAATGGTTGATTGGCAAGCCGCTGGTGGTCTCTCGCCCCTAGATGGTCCGTTTTGGGGGGTTTCATTTTCAAGTTTCGGATTGGGCCGGAATCCGGTATATTCGCTGGATTCACCCAGGCGGCGGCAACATCATCTATAGACCCCGCCCGCACCCCCGCCCGAGTACGGCTTGAATCAGGAGAGTTGGAAGCATTTGATGGCGAAATCCAGCAAGAAATCACGCGGCCGCGATCGACGGCGGTCTTCCAGTGTCCCCGAGCCGGTCGAATCGGCGGTCAAGAGTCTCCCGATGAGCAGATCGGCTTGGCTGAGTCAGGTGGTCTTTCGCGAGTCGGTCGAGGCGGTGGCGATTGCCTTCGTCCTGGCGTTTCTCTTCCGTGCCTTCGAGGCCGAGGCATTCGTCATTCCCACCGGATCGATGGCCACCACGTTGATGGGACGCCACAAGGACGTCACGTGCCCAAAGTGCGGTTATCCCTATCAAGTCGGCGCGAGCAACGGGGTCGATTCGGAGACGGGCGAGATTACGCCCGGTTCAGACGTCATCGGCTGCGTCTGCCCGATGTGCCACCACGAAATGGACGCCCGTCAAGACCGAGCGTTCAGCGGCGACCGCATTCTGGTCAACAAGTTTGTCTATCACTTCGAGGATCCGAAACGGTGGGACGTGACCGTTTTCAAGTATCCGGAAGGAGCAAAGACGAACTTCATCAAGCGACTCGTGGGGCTGCCCAACGAAACCCTCAGAATACACCACGGCGATCTGTCGGTCCGAAAAAACGGAGAGTCCACATTCTCCCTTGTGCGGAAGCCGCCCGACAAGCTTCGGGCCACGCTGCAAACGGTCCACGATAACGACTACGTGCTGCCCGAGGAAATGTCGTCCCAGGGTTGGCCCACCCGCTGGCAGATCGACGACGTTCTGCAGGGCTGGACGGCGGCGGACGATCATCGATCGTTTTCGAACGACGGATCGTCGGATTCCGAGGCGTGGCTGCGCTATCGCCACTTTGTACCCAACGCTCGGGTTTGGGAAGCGGTGGATCAAGGCGTGCTGCCTCTGGGCTATCGTCCCGATCCCCAGTTGATTTCCGATTTCTGTGCCTACAACAACGGCGTCGACCGTTCGGGCAATCGTCAGCGAGGGCTGGGCCTTCATTGGGTCGGCGATCTGGCCGTTTCATGCACCGTCGACGTCCGCGGAAGTCAGGGCCAGATGGTCCTCGAATTGGTCGAGGGTGGACAGCAAATGCAATGTCGGATCGACGTGGCGACGGGCCGGGCCGAACTGGCCATCTCGGGGACGACGTTTCGGCGCTCGGGCGCCACGCCCATCTCGCGGCCCGGCGCCTATCGTCTCCTCTTTGCCAACGTCGACGATCAATTGCAGCTTTGGGTCGACGACACACTCGTCGCGTTCGACGGTCCAACCACGTACGAACCCTTGGGCAACACGACGCCGCAACCGGCCGACCTCGCGCCGGTCGGCATCGCCACGCTCGGGGCCGATCTTCAAGTCCGTCACTTGAAAGTGCTGCGCGATATTTACTACATCGCCGTCCGGGGCCACGAGCCGCGTCTGCTATTTGACTATCGGTTTCCCTATGAAGTTTTCGGAAATTCAATTACGGAGGAGACGGTCGGTCTTTTCTTTTCGTCCCCCAACCGATGGCCCCGGGCATTCTCCAACGAATCGATGCCCCCGGTGGAGTTCGCGTTGGGCAAGGACCAGTTTTTGATGCTCGGCGACAACAGCCCACAAAGCAAGGACAGCCGAGTGTGGGCGACTGTCGATCGCCGATTGTTGATCGGCAAGGCCCTGTTCATCTATTGGCCTCATTCGTGGGATCAAGTGTCCATCGGAGGCGCGCGGATCCCCTTCCCCTTCTTTCCGAATTTCAGACGCATGGAGTTTGTTCGTTAGAAGTAAGTAGGGCGACAAATCGTTTTTTCTCGGTCGCCCCTTTCTTTACCCAATTTCGATTGTTCAATCGGTTCAAAGACACGGATGGTCGCCATGGCAATGCTGGAAGTTGAAGGATTAGTCAAAATCTACGGCAGCCGCACGGTTGTCGATGGGGTCGATTTTTACGTCGAACAAGGCGAAATCGTCGGGCTGCTCGGACCCAACGGCGCCGGAAAAACAACCTGCTTCCGCATGACCTGCGGGATGATCGATCCGAACGCGGGCAAGGTCGTCCTTGGCGGCCAGGACGTTACCCGATGGCCCATGTATCGACGCGCGGCCGAAGGCCACATGGGCTATCTGGCCCAGGAGTCGAGCGTCTTTCGCAAGCTCACCGTCGAAAAAAACCTGCTGGGCGTGATGGAACTGTTGGGGCAACTCGACCGGAAGGGCCGACGCAAACGATGTGACGAGCTTCTCGAACAGTTCGACATCACGCCGCGCCGAAAGAGTCTGGCCATCTCGCTCTCCGGCGGCGAACGACGGCGACTCGAAATCGCCCGATCCCTGGTCTCCAATCCGAAAATCATCCTACTGGACGAGCCGTTCACGGGCATCGACCCCGTGACCATCGCCAGTATCCAAAAGATCATTCGCCGGCTCCGCGAGGAAGGCATTGCCATCCTGATTACCGATCATCAGGTGCGCGAAACCCTCCAAATCACCGATCGGGCTTACCTCATTCGCAACGGCAAAGTGTTCTGCTACGGAACGCCGCCCGAGGTGCTCAGCAATCCCGAGGCACGGAAGTGCTATTTCGGCGAGGACATGGACCTTGGGCACGGCTCCGTGCACGGACCTCATCACCGCCAGGAATCAGCCACGGTCGAACAGGCGCCGCAGATCATCCGCCGGGTGTAGGAGCGTTGTTGCGGCCCGTGTCTCCGAGAAGAGAGCCGCGGCACGTCCCGAAACGAGCACCGTCTAGCCGGACGGAGATGGTCTTGCCTGATGATTGCATTCAAGTTGCCGCACGGATGCCCACTCACAAAGGAAACGACGCGGATAGCCACCATAACACGCCACATAGCGGCATGACGTATAACACCAGAGAACTATTACCCAAACGAACGGCTGATTGGTACAAGAAAAGAAAGGATAACGATTGAAGCGTGAACTTTATATCGTATAATTGGTTTTGGGTACCGTTGAACGGTTTATCCATTTAAGTTTTAGGCGATTAATTAAACAAATAACAAAGTGTTGTCTTGGGCATAGCCTTTGACGCCTAGCTTTTCAAGCCTACTTTCCGACCCTACGCTTCTTTTTAACAAATGCGTGACTCGCTTAAAAAGAGTTGGTTCAATGGTCCAGGCGATCTCCACTAGAGCTGGGAAGTACGTTACTCAACCCATTGGTTACCAAGCATTTATCCCATCTCCCTTGCCACCAGACCCTCCTGTAGCCGTGGGCGATGAGATGCAGTGTTATCTGAACGATGCTGCCCTAGAGTTGGGGCGGCTTGATGGATTGACCGTCAACTTGCCGAATCCGGACATGTTCCTCGCCATGTATGTCCGAAAAGAGGCCGTGTTGAGTTCACAAATTGAAGGCACACAAGCGTCTTTGGATGACTTGCTTGCGTTCGAAGTGACGCCGACGCAGCGGTTTCGTTCTCCCGACACCATCGAGGTTGTCAATTACGTGAGCGCGATGAACCATGGCTTGACACGACTCAACGAATTTCCTTTGTCGCTTCGTCTGCTCCGCGAGATCCACGCGAAGCTGCTCAGCCAAGGCCGTGGCAGTGACAGGATGCCCGGTGAATTTCGAACGTCCCAGAACTGGATTGGTGCGACTGGAAGTCCGCTGGAGGAGGCCTCGTTTGTTCCGCCACCACCTCATGAGATGAATATCGCGCTTGGCGATCTTGAACGGTTTCTGCACAGTAAGATCCGCATGCCTCTCTTGATCCGGTGTGCCTTGGTGCATGCCCAATTTGAGACAATTCACCCCTTCTTGGACGGCAATGGCCGTATCGGCAGGTTGTTGATCACGTTTCTGTTGTGCCACGCCGGGGCTCTGCGACAACCACTTCTCTATCTGAGTTACTTCTTCAAAGCCAACCGTAGTGAGTATTACGAGCGATTGAACCGAGTGCGATTTGAGGGCGACTGGGAAGGCTGGCTTGCCTTCTTCTTGCGTGGAGTTGTCGAGGTCGCGCAACAAGCGGCTGAAACAGCAAAGAACATCCTTGCTCTCCGAGGGAATCACGAGGCGCTCGTGACCGCGACCAGACCGCGCGCGGCCGCCAATGCGATGAGATTGCTCAATGTTCTGTTTGGGCAACCTTACGTCACCGCCGCGTATGTGAGTCACCATCTTGAAGTCAGCCCCCCCACTGCAAATGCGTTGCTTCACAGTTTCGAAGCATGTGGCATCCTCTCGGAGATAACCAATCAATCTTGGGGTAAAGTCTACTGCTATCGCTCCTATATGGACGTGCTTCGGACTGGGACGGAACTCACTCCTCGCGAATCCGTTCCGCAGACTCCTTTGCCACAAAGGACTCTCAAAACGCCGGCTGAGTCAGACTGACGCCGTGAACGCCGTTGTGAAGAAGGCGAGCGTCAAAGCCAACGACGGATGGTCTCTACGCCGATGGCACCAACCGCCTTGGGCAATGGACTCTGAAAGATTGGCTTCCCCCCATTGCGGTTGTGCAAATACCGATTCAACTGGAAAGAATGGACCGTTGCGATGGAGTTTTCCCGTAAAAACTGCTCGGACTGCCGAATCTCGGTTGATTTCAAACGGGCGTTTAATATAATTGTTTCAAACAGATGTTTAAGCAACCTGAACCCTTAGGTGCAGTGTCATGTCTTCAGACGACACGCGCGGGCGAATCATTGACGCCGCGGGAGAGGTTTTTGCGGAGAAAGGCTTTCGAGCCGGCACAATTCGCGAGATCTGCCGCAGGGCGGGTGTGAATCTGGCCAGCGTAAACTACTATTTCGGCGACAAGGAACACCTGTATATCGAGGCGTTCAAGTTAGCGCATCCGGCTGGACCAGAGCCGAACCTTGCCCAAGACTGGCCCGACGGCGCGCTTCCGAACGAGAAGCTCAGGGCGTTCATCCACGAGATGTTCAAGCGGTTGCTTCGCGTGGAGAGCCCCGCCTGGCAGATGCGGCTCTTGCAGCGAGAGATTCTCGAACCGACCCCGTTTTGCATGGATGTGATGCGAGAGTACTTCCTGGCGAAGTCGACCCACTTGATGAGCGTACTCGACGAAGTGCTTCCTCCGGAAATGCCGTTGTATCGACGTCACCAAATCGGTTTCAGCATCATCGGCCAGTGTGTCTATTTTCGTGCCGCCTCGCCGGTCATTCGAATGGTTATCGGCGAACGGGAGCAATCCGAGCACCACACGGTTGAGTCGTTGACCGATCACGTGTGTGAATTCGTTCTCGCCGGTTTGGGATTGGCGCCACCGCTGGGCAAAACAGCCGGCGACGACAACCGTTTGGACTTCAGCAGAACCGATCAAGCGGCCGCTTTCACGCCGCAGCGAAAGCACGAGAGCTTCGTGGATGAACAGGAACAAGATAGGGTCAAACCATGACGGAAGAAAGCAGCCCCTTTGGCAACATTGTGCGAACCGTGGTCGCGCTGGCGATTCTGAGCGTGGGCGTGGGCGGGCTTGCGATCATGATCGGCATCGGAAGCGGCGCCGCGGCCACCGCCCCGGTCGAAGAAGACGAGGCGCCGCGGGTCGAAACGGCCGAGGTGCGGTTCCAACGGCAAGGACTTGACCTTGACGTGGACGGCGTTGTCGTTCCGCGACGCGAAATCGCCGTCGGCGCGGAAGTGGGAGGGCGAGTCGTCGAGAAGGCCGAGGTTTGCGAGGCGGGCAAGTATGTTCGGAAGGGTACGCTTCTGCTGAAAATCGATCCTCGCGATTACCAGTTCGAGGTGTCGCGGCTCGAAAAAGAACGCGACCAGGCGATTGCCAGTTTGCGGGAACAGGCGGTCGAAGAAACGAACACTAAAGAACTAATTAAGCTGGCCGCCGAGACGCTTGCGCTGAAGCAGCGGGAAATCGCCCGGCTCGAAAAGCTCGCCGAACGGGGGGCAGCCTATGTGACCGATTCCCAAATGGACGCGGAACGCGGCAATGAACTCGTGGCACGCAATGCCAAGGTCACGCTGGAGAACCAACTGCGCTCCGTCCAGACGCGGCGAAGCCGGCTCGAAGCGGCCCTCCAACTGGTGCAAACCCGTTTGGACAAGGCGAACGTCGATCTGGATCGCACAATGATCAAGGCCCCAATCGACGGGATGATCGTCAAGGATTTCGTGGAAGAGGATGCCTATCTGGCGCCGGGCACCATCGTGGCCACGATCGAGGACGTCGCCCAGTGCGACGTCCGGTGCAATCTCCGCATGGAAGAACTCTACTGGATTTGGAACCAGGGGGACCAGGCTAATATGTCGGAAGACGCGACGAGTGCCAGAGACTACACGCTCTATCCGACCAAGACGACGGTCGTCTACACGTTGGGCGATCGAGAATACTCGTGGGAAGGCGTCCTGACCCGATACGACGGAATCGGCTTGGACGAAACGACGCGGACCGTGCCTTGTATCGTCGTGGTCAAGGAACCCAACAAGGTGCGAGAAAGCGGAGCGGAAACCTCGCAGGCCGTGCAAGGTCCCCGGGCATTGGTTCGGGGAATGTACGTCCAGTTGATCATCCACGTCCAACCAAGGACGGCCTTGCTCCAAGTGCCCGAGGACGCCATTCGGCCCGGCAATCGGGTATGGCGGGTTCGCAACGGGAAGTTGAATACGATTCGGGTGCGCGTGGTGAGCGTCATGAATCACCAGGCCGTGATCGAGACGGTCAGAGAAGAGGCGAGCGACGGGTTGCGCGCGGGCGACCATGTGGTGACCTCGCCCATGGCGTCGGTGTTCGACGACATGCCGGTGCGCGTACAACTGGGAAAGAGGCCATGAAGTCGATCATCCGTTGGGCCATCAAGAACACGCCGGCAATGAACATGCTGATGATCAGCGTGTTGCTGGTCGGAGTGATCAGTCTCTTCACGTTGCGCCGGGAGATGTTCCCCGAATTCGCGCTCGACTACATCTTCGTGACCGTGCCCTATCCCGGGGCGACCCCCGAGGAAGTCGAGGAGGGAATCTGCCAGAAAATCGAGGAAGCGGTCCACTCGATCAGCGGGATCAAGGAAGTCGTTTCCAGCGCGCGCGAGGGCGTTGGCATGGTCATCATCGAGCTGAAATCCGGAGTGGCCGATCCACAAAGAGTCCTCAACGAGGTCCGCTCGAACGTCGATCGCATTCCCAGTTTTCCGCTCATGGCCGAGGACCCCGAGGTCGAACAGTTTCTCCTGCGCCGTCCGGCAATTCGCGTCGGCGTCGTGGGCCCCGAGAGCGATTCCCCGGAAGCCGAGGTCAAACTCCGCGAGGTGGCCGAAAAAGTCCGGGATGAACTGCTCCTCTTGCCCGCTATCTCCCAAGTCGACTTGGTGGGCGTGAAGGACTACCAGATCGACATCGAGATTTCGGAAGACACTTTGCGCAAATATGGACTTACGCTTCAGCAGGTCGCGCAAATCGTCCGTCGCGAAAATATCGAACTGCCCGGCGGAAGCATGAAGACCGACTCGCAGGAGATCTTGCTGCGCGGCAAGAACAAGCGACTGATCGGCGCCGAAATCGCCAAGATTCCGCTGGTTACCCAATCCGATGGCGTCGTCTTGACCGTCGGCGACCTGGGCACCGTCCGTGACGAGTTCGTCGACACCACGGCCATCCATCGGATCAACGGGAAGCCGGGCATGGTCATTTCGGTGCAGAAAACGTCGAACGAAGACCTGCTGGAGATCGTCGACCAGGTCAAGCAATTCCTCGCGCACACGAACCAACACGGCGGATTTCAGTTGCCGCCCGGCTATTCCACGGTGGTCTGGGAGGACATGTCCATCCTGATCAACGATCGGATCAGCCTGCTTGCCCGAAACGGTCTCCAAGGGTTCGTTCTCGTCCTGGTTGTGCTGACCGTCTTCCTCGAGTTGCGATTGGCGTCTTGGGTATCGTTGGGAATCCCCATTTCGATCTTCGGCGGCTGCCTCGTCATGTTGGCGGGCGGTCAGACGCTGAACATGATGTCGCTGTTCGCGTTTCTCGTCGTGTTGGGCATTCTAGTCGACGACGCGATCGTCGTGGGCGAGAATGTCTATGCGCACCGGCAGCTTGGCAAGAAGTTCGCCGAGGCCGCCGTGGATGGAACAGTGGAAGTGCTTCCGTCGGTCATCGCCTCGGTGAGCACGACCGTTATTGCATTCGTGCCTCTACTGTTTGTACCGGGGGTCATGGGCAAGTTCATCGCCATCCTGCCGACGGTCGTCATTGCGATGCTGGTGATCTCTCTACTGGAGTGCACTTTCATCCTGCCCTGTCATCTGGCCCACGGCGACCCTAGCGAGAAACACAGCCGTGAAAGCCGCCTGGCCCGTCTGCGACGTCGTACCGAACGATTGCGGTTTCTCGTGCCGTGGTCGTTGATCACCTTGGCCGTTTGGGGTGGCGCGACGTACATCCTGTGGCACCGGTCGACCGAACGGAGAATGCTCGTGAGCGTCTCGGCGGCGTTGTTCGTCGTCGCCATGCTGCCCCATCTGCTTTATCTGGCGAGGCAAGTGTGGAACTTGCTTGGTTGGTTGCATAACCAGATTTTCGATCGGATCAACGCCCTTTCGAACCGATTCCTCGATCTTCTGATCAATCGGTTCTATTTGCCCACGCTGCGGTGGTCGCTCGGCAATTCGGCGATCGTGCTCAGTTCGGCGGTGACCTTACTGCTTCTGTCGGTCGGTTTGTACAAGATGGGTTGCATCCCATTCAACGCCTTTCCCAAACTGGACGGCAATACGATTTCCGCAACCATCACCTTTCCCGACGGCACGCCCGACTCGGTGACCGAAGACGCCACCCACCGCATAGAAAACGCGATTTTGGCGGTCGACAAAAAACTCAGCAAGCCGGGCACGTCGCTGCTCAAGGTCATTCACCGTTCGGTGGGTCAACCGAGCACGATTGGAAATCGCAACCCGCTCGAAGCGAGCGGCGGCAGCCACGTCGGCAGCGTCGGCGTTGAACTCATCGAGACCGAGCTACGCGATGTTCGGAGCATCGAAATCGTCAACGCGTGGCGCGAAGCGTCCGGCGACTTTCCCGGCGCCGAAAGTCTCTCGTTCGACACGGCCGCCATGGGGCCGGGCGGCGCCAAGATCGAGTTCCGCCTGCTGGGCCGGCCGCGCGACATGGCCCAACTGGAAGAGGCCGTCGAAAAGTGCAAGGCCAAACTGAAAACCTATCCCGCCGTATTCGACATCTCCGACGATTCCCAGCCCGGAAAATGGGAATTTCAGGTGGCCGTCAAAGAACGCGCCAAGGCGCTCGGCCTGACCGCCGCCGATCTGGCCGAGACGGTTCGGGCCGCTTACTACGGTGAAGAGGTCATGCGGCTTCAGCGCGGACGGCACGAAGTGAAATTGATGGTCCGCTATCCTCGCGACGAGCGGCGATCGTTGGCCAATTTCGACGATATTCGCGTCCGGATGCAACCGTCGATGGCCAGCATTCTCGGGGCCATCGCGGCGCGAGGCGATTCGACCGGATCTCGTCAGACTGCTCGGGCCGCCGAACGACCGCTGACCGAACTGGCCGACGTCACGATCCAACGCGGCTATTCTTCGATCAACCGCATGAACCAGCTCCGCTCGATCACCGTGACCGCCGACCTGGACGAAAAGCTCGATAACCCAAGCTGCGTCGCGGACATGAAGGCAAACTTCTTCCCCAGACTCATGGCCGAGTATCCCGATTTGCGGCTGAACTGGGAGGGACAGCAGAAAAACACGGTCGAGTCCATTCAGGGTCTGGCCATTGGGTTGGTCCTCGCGCTGGTCGCCATGTTTATCCTGCTTACCTTCGAATTTCGTTCCTACATGCAACCCCTACTAATCTTGGCCATTGTCCCGTTCGGCGTGATCGGCGCCATTGTCGGACACCTCGCCATGGGTTTGGCCATCACGCTGTTCAGCCTTTTTGGGTTGGTCGCCTTGACCGGCGTCGTGGTCAACGACGCCATCGTCTTGATCGACTTCATCAACCACCGCGTCCGAGCCGGCATCCCGTTGAAAGAAGCGCTGCTGCAGTCGGGACAACGCCGATTCCGTCCCGTTTTGCTCACTTCGCTGACCACCGTCGCCGGGCTTTCCCCCATCCTGCTCGAACGGTCGCTCCAGGCGCAGTTGGTGATTCCCATGGCCACGAGCCTCTGTTTCGGGTTGATATTTGCCACCGTGCTGATTCTCGTTCTCGTGCCCACGATGTATCTGGTCTACGTCCGATTGACCACCGGCGACGAGGCCAACCTGGTCGACTCACACGGGTTGATCGGCACGGATTCCGCCGGCTTCATCGGTTTGGACGACGCCGTCGCGTCGTCTGAATCGGAAACCATCGCGGCCGAGGAACCGTCACCGAACGAAACGGGTCTGCTGGAACCGGCTGAGACTGTTTCGCTGGGCATTCATGACCAACGGGCCAACCGCGACGACGACGGAGAGGGTGAGGACGACAGCGAAGTACCTCCGCCGCGACAGCAAACCTGGCCGCCGCCAAGCCACCTGCGTCGCTCCGGTGGACAGGATTAGCGACCCGGTCGTTCATGACCGGTGTCGGCAGACTTGCCGCGAGCCGGCTCACCTCAACGCCAATCGCTTGTACTTCCCGCGCCGATGCGCCATCCGGCCCGGATCCTCGGCCCGAACGGCCTGCTCGTAGTCGGCAAAATTGCCCTCGAACCAGCGAGTTTTGCCGCCGCCTTCCATCACCAGCAGGTGCGTGGCGATGCGGTCGAGGAAGAAACGATCGTGGCTGATGACCAACGCGCACCCCGGGAACTCGATCAGCCCTTGCTCCAAGACCCGCATCGTGTCGACGTCCAGGTCGTTGGTCGGTTCGTCCAGCAACAGCAGATTGCCGCCGCGCCGCAACAGCTTGGCCAGGTGGATGCGGTTTCGCTCGCCGCCCGAGCACTCGCCGACTCTCTTCTGCTGCTGGCCCTTCCGAAAGTTGAACCGCGAGACGTACGCCCGCGAGTTGACCGCGACGTTGCCCAGTTGGATGCGGTCCTGGCCATCGGTGATTTCCTCGAAGACGGTCCGATCGTCGTCCAGCGCGTCGCGGTGTTGATCGACGTAAGAGAGAACCACGCTGGGCCCCAGTTCCAGCTTGCCTGCGTCGGGCCGTTCCTCGCCGACGATCATCCGCATGAGCGTCGTCTTGCCGGTGCCGTTCGGGCCGATGATGCCGACGATCGCGCCGCGGGGAACGTCGAACGAGCAATCGTCCAGCAGCGTGAGTTTTTGACCGTCGACCTCGTAGGCCTTGCATAGGCCGTCGGTCCGCAGCACGTGCTCGCCGAGCCGGGGGCCGGGGGCGATTTGGATGATCGTCTCGCTCCCGGCGTCGAGCGTCTGCTCGGCCGCCAGCGATTCGTAGGCCTTGATCCGTGCCTGGTTCTTCTGCCGGCGACCCTCGTGCGAGTTGCGGATCCAGGCCAGCTCGCGCTGGAGCGTCTTCTGGCGCTGGGTCTCCTTCTTCTCGATCCGGCGCAGCAGCTCGGCCTTCTGATCGAGCCACGACGAGTAGTTTCCCTCGAACGGCAACCCGCGGCCCTGGTCGATGTCGAGAATCCATCGCGTGATATTGTCGAGGAAATAGCGGTCGTGGGTCGCGACGATGACCGTGCCCGGATACTCGCGCAGCGCTTGTTCGAGCCACTGGGCCGTCTCGGCGTCGAGGTGGTTGGTCGGCTCGTCGAGCAGTAATAAATCAGGTTTTTCGAGCAACGCCATGCAAAGCGCCACCCGGCGCCGCTCGCCGCCCGAGAGAATTCGCACGGGCACGTCGTCCGGCGGCAGCACGAGTGCGTCGGAGGCCACGTCGATCAGCCGGTCGAGTTCCCAACCGTTCACGGCGTCGATTTGTTCCTGGAGCCGGCCCATCTGGTCCATGAGCTTATCGAAGTTGTCGGCCTGATCCGGATCGCCCATCTGCTCCGAAACCGCGTTGAACCGGTCGATCAAATCCTGAACCGGCTGGACGGCCGTTTGCAGGTGCTCGCGGACCGTCCTGTCGAGATCCACGACGGGCTCCTGGGCAACGTAGCGCACCCGCATCCCCTTGGCCAACTTGGCCGTGCCGTCGATATCCGTATCGAGCCCGGCCATAATTTTCAACAACGTCGACTTGCCGGCCCCGTTCTCGCCCACCACGCCGATCTTGGCGCCGTAGTAGAACGAAAGGCTGATATCGCGCAGCACGACACGGTCGCCGAAGGTCTTCGAGACGTCGTGCATTTCGAAAATATACTGTGGAGGCATGGTGAGCAGGCTACCGTGATTCGGGCCGGTTGAAAAGGGGGAGGGGATGCAGTTACTTCGGAGGTGATCACTGAGTCCTCCTATCACGATTGTCCATCCGCATTCCGTGCGTGAAACCCTACGGGACGTCTTGGCTTCGCGGGTTGTTCCATCAGCCGGTTCAACACCTCCACGACGGCTCGGATTTGCTCGTCGTGCAACTGCACCGTGTCGGCCAGCCGCGTCAATTGCTCGACCAACTCGCCCGGCGTGGCCATGAGACGCCGCAGACGAACAAACGCGCGCATGATCTCGATATTGACTCGCACGGCCGTGGGAGATCGAAGTACGCTCGACAGCATGGCCACTCCGTGCTCGGTAAAGACCCAAGGTGGTTTCCGACGACCGCCCCGGCCGGACTTTGATATCGCATTTTGCGACATCAAAGCCGCAAATTCTTGCTGGGTAAGCTGATAGGCAAAATCATCGGGAAAACGCTCCCGGTTGCGCGATACTTGCTCGTTCAACCGCGACGTAGTGACCCCGTAGAGCCGCGCCAAATCGGAGTCAAGCATCACTCGTTGCCCTCGCACCACCCGAACCAGATCTTCGATCTGCCGAGACGTGACAAGGTTGGTGGACCGCTTCTTGGCCATGGTGGCAATGCTCCGATCGCGTCAGACGACTCGATACACGTCGGTGTCGATGCAAAAAGACGGAGAAATTCACGTTATGGCATTCTATCCTTCTCCCAGCACGGTCACCACCACCGTTCGTTCTCGTGGCCGGACGTCGCAGTCGAGGTGAAACACTTGTTGCCACGTGCCCAGCACAAGCTGGCCTTCGCTCACCGGCACGGCTAGCGACGGGCCCAGGAGCGTGGCCTGAAGATGCGAGTGGCCGTTGCCGTCGTGCCAGGCCTGTTCGTGGCCGTACTCGCGGCTCGGCGGAATCAGCCGGTCGAGCATCTCGGGCACGTCGCGCGCCAGGCCCGGCTCGAACTCGACCACGCTCACCGCCGACGTGCTGCCCACGGCAAACACTTGGGCCACGCCCGTCTGAATCTTCGATTGGCTCACGACCCGGGCAACCGACTCGGTCAGGTCGTGCATGTCGCGATGACCACGAGTGTGGAAGGTCAGCGTCTCTTGATGTACCATGTTCTTCTTCCCGGGTGGCGGACAACGTAGGGTGCGTCGAGACGCACCACGAAGGCTTACACGTCGTTCCAGGTGCGTCGAGACGCACCCTACGGCACTTGCCAGCATGTGGGATGCGTGTTTGCACGCATCGAGTCACCGGGCGCGGGCGCTTCTGCCTATCTTGCGTGTTCCGGGCAACCCCTGTAACAATAATGCTGATTGTAACAGCCTGGCGTCGGCTGACCATTGGCATGGGCGTCGGCCGGCGATGCCCGACGCTAAGTCTTGACCTAGTTTCCAGATAGAGCGTCTTGGAGCAATCCCCTCGGTCTTCCAGCCCGCAATTTCACCGATGAACGGCCCACCACCCCCCAGCACCGTCGCCGAACCGCTTCTTCGCCTGTGTGGCGTGGACAAGACTTTTCAGATGGGCGAGGTCGCGGTCCACGCGCTCGACGACGTCTCGCTCGAAATCCACCGCGGCGAGCTCTTGGCCATGGTCGGCCCGAGCGGCTCCGGAAAATCAACCATCCTGAACATCATCGGCGGCCTCGATACGGTGACTGCGGGCGAGGTCTGGTTCGGCGATCGCTCGCTGAAATACCTGAACTCGGCCGAACTGACACGCTATCGCCGCGACACGGTCGGCTTCGTTTTCCAGTTCTACAATCTG
>JAFGIR010000214.1 GCA_016929515.1 Pirellulales bacterium
GGCGGGCCGAAGCGGGAATGATCCATCTTCAATGCGAGCCGGTAACCCTGTCGGAGTTGATCGACCAATGCGTCGCGATGGTTCACCCCAAGGCCGCACAAGCGGGTGTCGAAGTTCGCCCACACGTTGACCCGGACGTCACGGACATCATGGCCGACCCGCTCCGCCTCAAGCAGATCGTTTTCACGTTATTGTCCAACGCCGTCGATTTCAACAAGGAAGGCGGGGTGGTCAACATGCAGATCCGCCTTCAGGGTCCGACGGTGCTCATCAGCGTGCGCGACACCGGCAAGGGAATCAGCGCTAACAAAATGGAGATGCTGTTCGACCCCTACCACGAAGACCTTCAAGACCATGACCAAATGGTTGCCAGTTTGGGATTATCTCTGACGAAATGCCTCGTGGAAATGCACGGCGGATCGTTAAAAGTCGAAAGTGTCGTGGATTCCGGGACGGTTTTCACGGTGGCCCTTCCCAAAGAAGGCCCGGCTCGCGCTCCTCTTCCGACGGCGCAACCGTCGGAGCGGCTTGACCGAGAATTCGAACCACCCGTTTTGGCGGCAACCGCTTCCAGACCAATCAGCCCTCCGGAGAGCAAGGCGACCTCGCGGGATCTCCTCGAGGCCGACCAGGACCCCGATGCAACCACGCGCGTCCTCGTGGCCGACGGCAATGCGTCCGTGCGGAGAATCCTCCGGCAGTGGCTCACGTCGTTGGGATTCGAGACGATCGAGGCTGACAACGGACCGACGGCCTTGGAGGTCGCGCACGGCCGTCCCGCGCCTCATGTCATCCTTCTGGACGCGAAACTCAGCGGCATGAGCGGCTACGAAACGTGCCGTGCCCTGAAAGGCGACACGCGACTGCAGATGATTCCCATCATCCTTTGCACGACACTCGACAATACCGCGGAGAAAACGCGAGCCTTCGACGCCGGCGCCGACGATTTTCTGGTCAAGCCGATCAGTCGGGCCGACCTCATCGTCCGCCTCCGTTCCTTGCTTCGAATCTATCAATTCA
Source organism: Pirellulales bacterium (assembly GCA_016929515.1). GTDB lineage: Bacteria > Planctomycetota > Planctomycetia > Pirellulales > Thermoguttaceae > UBA11386. The sequence goes on from JAFGIR010000214.1 coordinate 1,021, forward strand.
ATCAAGAGTTGATCGGTGCGGAAAGCGTGGCCATGGCCTTGGCCAAGGCCGTCGCGGCCAAGGACGGCTATTCGCAAAACCATGTCGCCAAAACGGCCCAGTACGCGGTCATGTTGGGGGAAAAACTGGGACTGGACGTCGCCGAGCTAAAGAGTCTCAAGTACGGAGCGATCTTGCACAACGTCGGGAAGATCTCCATTCCCGACGCGATATTGGAGAAGAAAGGCTCGCTGACGCCTCGTGAAATGGCCATGTTCCAGCAACACCCACAGATCGGTTGCGACATTTGCAGTTCGCTGAAGCCGCTCAAACCGGTTCTCACCATCATCCGGCATCACAAGGAACGTTGGGACGGAAGCGGGTATCCCGACCGACTCCAAGGCACCGAAATCCCGTTGGACGCGCAGATCGTGGGCATCGTCGATGCCTACACGGCTCTGATCAGCAACCGCCCGTATCGTAAGGCCATGACGCACGGCGAAGCGATCGCCGTCCTTCGCAGACAAACCCTTGACGGATGGTACAACCCTGACTTGTTCGAGCGTTTCGTCGAGTGCCTCCGGGAAACCGAAGACAGTGCGGTTTTGGATGAAGTCGAGAGTCCGGTTGCCCTCGAAACGTCCTAGTCCCGCGGATCCTCTTGCCAGCAACAGGGCCATTCTGTCGACGTGCATGCAAGGCGCGTGGCGATCGACCATGGGAGAACCCGCCTTTGCGCCGGTCTCGTTTCATCGGAATGGGGCATGCGCCGGCAATCCCACCGCGCTGCGGAGCGGATTACGCACTTCACGACAAACGAGAACGGAAGTACTTGTCGGCACAAGAGTTGCCTTTACGTCTCTCGCCTCCGGAATGCAACAAAGCGTCTTGTGTTTCGTTCTTCGGATTGCCATAATAATGAAAGGGTGAGTGCTCGACGGTGAAGTAGGGTTTGCCCGAACGGGAGCTTCTTGTGCCGATCTCCAAGAGATTATTGTTAGTCGTCTTTCTGCTCGGGCTTGCGGCAATCACCAAGCAAGCCACGGCGGACCAACCGCCTGTTGGGGTTGCCCCCGCGCCGTCTGTCGTTTCGGGAGCTTATTCGACGACGACCGCGTCGCCGGTGATGCCGGCAACGACGCCTGCTCCCCCCGACTCAAAAGAAAGCAAGCCGACCGAGAAATCGGATAAGGAAGCGAAGTCGGACGACAAAAAGGACAAGAAGGATAAGGACAAAGACAAGGGGAAAAAGGATTCCGAGGAGCCGAAGACCGTCTCGCGGCCTACCGAACCGGCCGAGCCACCCGATCCGGAGGAATTGAAGGTCCGCCCCGACAGCCATGGCTTGGTAAAGCTCAACTTCAAGGGCCAACCGTGGCCGGCCGTGTTGGAGTGGCTCGCCGAGATCTCGAATATGAGTCTCGACTGGCAGGAAGCGCCGAGCGGATATCTGAACCTGACCACGCAGCGACCCTACACGGTCGAGGAAACGCGGGACGAGATCAACCGCCTGCTGCTGATGCGCGGCTTCACGCTCCTCTACCGGGGCGAGGTCATGTCGCTGGTGAATATCGCAAAGCTGAATCCCAGCATGGTGCCGCGCGTGGCGCCCGACGAATTGGACCAACGTCCACCCCACGAATTCGTCAAAGTCTCCTTCCGGCTGGAACACCTCCTCGCCGAAACGGCCGCCGAGGAACTCAAGCCGTATCTCAGTCCCCATAACGGCAAGCTCACGCCGATGCAGGCAACCAACCGGCTCGAGGCGATGGACGCGGTGATCAACCTGCGCGAGATCCGCACACTGCTCAGCCAAGAACAGTCGGTCGACAACCACCATCGTCCGCCCTGGGTGCGAAAGCTGCAACATCGACGCGCCTCGGAGGTCGTCAAGCACTTAAAAACCCTGCTGGGCATTTCTTCGGGAAGTTCGGCCGTTCCCATGACGCCCCAGCAAATGCAGGAGGCGCAGCAGGCGGCGATGCGCGCGCAGCAACAGGGGAAGAAATCGGGCAAATCCGCCCAGTCGAAGCCAGA
>JAFGIR010000215.1 GCA_016929515.1 Pirellulales bacterium
GCGGTGGCCGAGGCGGAGAAACGGCCCGAGTTCGTCAACGAGGGGCTGCAGAGCACACTGCTTCGCGGCGTCGTGCGGCTGTTCGGCGAGGTGGCCAAGGAATCGGTCACCGAGAAACCCAAGCCGCCCAAAGACGCAACCGGGGCGAAGAAAGAAAAGGCCTCGAAGTCGCCTGCCGCACCCTGAGAGGTTCGTGCGACCGAGCACCTCGCGGCGTTTGCACGCGCCGACGCAGTGGCCGGACTTCGAGAAGACTCAGCGCCGGGTGGCGCCCGACGCGGGTTGGCCGGTTCGAGCCGTTTTCGGTGGCTCGACCACCTTGGTCCAGCCGAACGGCTTGCGGGGATGAAACGGATCGTCCTTCAAGAAGTCGAGCAGACTTTTCGGGTTGATCACCGTATCGAAGAAGGTGTACGACTTGCGATCGCCCGGGAGAACGACGACTTGTCCGTCACGCGAGCGAACCGTTTGGTCGTGGGCATGCAGTTGGAGCCCGATGGGCCGCATATCCTGGGCGCTGAGAATAATCTCGGCGCGGCTGAATTCGGCGGCGTCTTCGTGGTGGCGAGGCCAGGCTTCGAGCCAGATCTGTCCCTGAACGCCCGGCGGCGGCGACAGCAAACGGATCCAGTAGCGGTTTTTCATCTTCTCGGCCTTCGCGCCGAACACAAACGGCACGGGGCCGTCTTCCAGCGCCTTGCCGCCGCGTAGTTTGGGATCCAGCACGTGCTGCGTGAGTCTCTTTTCCTTGTGGTCGAATTCGAAGATGGCCTCGCCGTCGCAGACCCAGTGCCGGGGCAAAACGTCCCAAGTTTTGGTCTTCGGATTCATAATGCCGTCGGTGCGCAACAGGCCTTTGTCCGGCTTCTTGTATTTCAATTCGCCCAGTTCTTCGAACGTCGGCGTGCCGGCCGCAGACTGCTCGGTTCTAAACATCGGCGTTTTGAACTCGCGGAGAACGAATTTCGACTCGAAGACCTCGACCCGATTGCCGTACTGCTCCCAGGCCTTGAGTATTTCGTCGACACGCTTCTGGTGCGCCTCGGGCAGCCGCCCCGCCCAGGGCGGCGTCCTGGGGGCCGGCGCGGCTTGGCGCTGAGCCGGCTGGTGGTTCATCGGTCGAACCTGCGCCGCCGAGTTGCGCGGCATGGCCGAGTTCGGGGCTCCCTGGGTTGGCGGCCCATAGGGCTGGGAATGCGCCGGCTGGGGTTGTGTCGAGGGCGTCTGATACTGCGGTGGGTTGGTCGGGTTCGACGGCCTCCACGGTTGGGCGTCCTGGGCCGGCGCCGCGGCGACCGTCAGCAGCAACAAGACCAAGACCGAACAAGTGCTGGCCAGCAATTTCATGGGTTCCCTCCCATCAGGCTCAATCGAACGAAACACGCATCGCCCCGTGACACACCCCTCCGCCAGGGTAAAGTCCGACTGGATTCTAGCACGAACGGCCCAACGGCCCTAGGGCGAATTTCTCGCCACAAGACACAGAGGCACCGAGACGATTCGATAGGAAGTGTTTGTCGAGCAAATTGCCCAAAACACTATCGCGGAATATGGGTTCTGAAACGCTCGCCTCAAGCCTCTTCTCCGCGTCTCCGTGTCTTTGTGGTGAGTTCTCTGGCGAGACAAGCAGGCTAGGGCAATTTGCCGGACCACGTTTTCGACTCGGGGCCGACTGCTGTTGACCCGGCTCGTCCGATTGTGCACCATTGCGGCCGATCGATCGCTGTTTCCGCAAAGCGAAGGAACGTGAACGTGCGGCTTGGATTGGTACACGACTGGTTGACGGGGATGCGCGGCGGGGAGAAATGCCTCGAAGTGCTCTGCCGCCAATTTCCCGACGCGCGGCTTTTTACGCTGCTTCACGCGCCGGGCGCGACCTCGCCGGCAATCGAGCGGATGCGAATCACCACCAGCTTCTTGCAGCGGTTGCCCGGCGCCACGCGCCACTATCGCTACCTCTTGCCGTTGATGCCCAGCGCGATCGGCCGGCTTGCCATGCCGCGCGACGTGGACCTGATCGTCAGTTTCAGCCATGCCGTGGCCAAGAGCATTCAACGGCCGCCGGGCGTGCCCCACGTCTGCTACTGCTTCACGCCGATGCGCTACGCCTGGCATCGTCGGGCCGACTATTTTCGCGTGACGGGCAACCGGCGGCAGTCGCCCCTGGCCGCGGCGCGCAATCTGGTGCTCGACCGGATTCGCCAATGGGATCGCGAGACGGCCGACCAGGTGACCCATTTCGTGGCCATCAGTCAAACCGTGGCGCGACGCATCGCCGAATGCTACGGCCGCGCGAGCCGGATCATCTATCCGCCGGTCGACACCCGGTTCTACACACCGGCCGCCGAGCGCGCGCCGCGCGACGATTTCTATCTTTGGGTCGGGGCGCTGGCGCCTTACAAACGCGTCGATCTGGCCGTCGACGCATGCAACCGGCTCGGACGCCGCCTGGTCGTGATCGGCACGGGCACCGAAGCGCGGCGGCTTGCGCGGATGGGCGGCCCGACCGTCGAAATGAAAGGTTGGATGAGCAACGAAGCCATCCGCGACCACCTGCGGCGTGCCCGGGCACTCATCTTCCCCGCCAACGAAGACTTCGGCATCGTGCCGCTGGAAGCCCAGGCGTGCGGCACGGCGGTCCTGGCACTGGGCGCCGGCGGAGCGACCGAGACGATCGTCGCGCCGGCCGGCGGTCAACCCGGCACCGGCCTATTCTTCGAGGAGCAAACCACCGACGCGCTCTGCGAGGCGATCGAAGCGTTCGAGGCCGCGCCCGAGCGATTCTCGCCGGCCATGGCCCGGCGTCAGGCCGAGCGGTTCAACCTGGACCGATACGAGCAAGAACTGGTTGGTTATCTGGAAGAGGTCGTCGCCAGCGAGCGCGTCGGCCCTGCCCACGCGGTGAGCGATCGGCAATACGTCGAAACGTCGAGTGGGCTCGACGGCTAACGCGAGAACCCGGCAGACGGCTCTTGGGGAGAGCGCTGCCGGCGCCGCTATCTTCCTTCCTCGGAGCCCTTTATGCTCGGCCGTTTCAGCATTTCTGAATCGACGAACCACGGCGTGTCGTGTTGGGGAGCTACTTGCGAGGGATCTCGCGCAGGAAGATATTCCGCCAGCGGATCTCGCCGCCGTGGGTTTGGAGTTGGATCGGGCCGGTGGCGTAGGCCGGTTTCTTGCGATTCCAGTAGTTCTCCAACGGTGCGTCGTCGACGACCGGCTTGCCGTTGAAATGGACGGTCACGCGATCGCCGACGATCTTGATCTTCAGCGAGTTCCACTGGCCGAACGGCTTGTCGGCATGGACCAACGGCCAACGGCCCTTGCCCCGGTTGTTCCACAGCGCGCCGGAGCCCTTGTCGGCGCCGTATTTCCATTTATCGCCCTCTTTGGTCGTATCCCAGATTTGGACCTGGGGAATGCCGCGCAAATAGACGCC
>JAFGIR010000216.1 GCA_016929515.1 Pirellulales bacterium
CGCGCGAATGAAGTCGCGATCCATCTTGGCCATCGATTCCTCTTCCGCCAGCCCCTCCAACTGTTGGCTGAACAACTGCTCCTGCAGATCCGGGTCGTTGAGTTCGGTATAAGCGTTGGCCACCTCCATGCCGTGGACGAACAGTTCGAATCGTTCGGCGATCGACGGGTCGTCGGCCTTGCGTTTCGTCAAGGGACAGATGCTGGCCGGATAATCGTAGACGAACACCGGCCCAACCAACGCATCCTCGACCTTCACCTCGAACAGTTCGTTCTTGACGACGTCGACGTGCTTGCCTTGCTCGGCCAGCCCGATCTTCGCGGCCAAGGCGCGGATGGCCGGCTCGTCGTCGGGCTCGACGCCCGTGTGCTCGGCAAACAGCTCGCCATAGGTCTTTCGCGCGAAAGGCGGCGTGAAATCGATTTCCTTCTCGCCCCAAGCCAGCTTCGACTCCTGGCCCGTCGCCCGAATCGCGTCGACGATGATCATCTCGGTCAAGTCCATCATCGTTTCGTAGTTGCCGTACGCCTGATAGACTTCGAGCATCGTGAATTCGGGATTGTGCCGAGCGTCGATGCCCTCGTTGCGATAAACGCGGCCCAGCTCGTAGACCCGCTCGATCCCGCCGACCAACAGCCGTTTCAGATGCAATTCGAGAGCGATCCGCAGATAGAGATCGATGTCGAGCGCGTTGTGATGGGTCGCAAAAGGTCGCGCGGCCGCTCCGCCGGCAATCGAGTGCAGCGTGGGGCCTTCGACCTCGACAAAGCGTTCGCCGGCGAGCGTGTTGCGAATCGATTGGACAATCTTCGCGCGGTTCAACGCCCGATCGAGCGCCCCGTCGGTGTGGATCAAATCGAGATAGCGCATCCGTTGCCGCAGTTCGGGATCGTTGAGCCCTTTGTGCTTGGCGGGCGGTGTTTCAATGGCTTTCGACAGAAATTGCATCTGCTCAACGAAGATGGTCAACTCGCCCGTCTTCGTGCGGCGCAGCTCGCCGTCCACTCCGATGATGTCCCCCAAGTCGAGATGCTGGGCCAGTTCCCAATTACGCTCGCCGACTTGGTTCTTTCCAAGGAACAGTTGGACCTGCCCGGTCCAGTCGCGCAAGTCGACAAAGATGAGCTTGCCCGCCTTGCGACGCAAAACGATCCGGCCGGCGGCGCGGACCTTGGGCCCATGTTGCTCGGGCGGTTTGCCCGTCTCGCAGTCGCCCACCGGCTCGACGACAATCTCGTTTTCGCGCGAGCGGATGGTTCCAATGGGTAGGTGGTTGTCGAAACGTCCTCCCCACGGGTCGATGCCCATCTCCTGAATCTTGCGGAGTTTTTCACGTCGGGCCGCTTCGAGCATTCCGCCGCCGCCCGCATTGTCCTGGTTCGTTTGGTCTGTCATTCGTTGCCGGTTTATGGAAGTGCAAACGGTCTAAACTGTGGAAGTGAGCCATTTTAGTGAAACCAGGATGGGGGTCAATGTCAGTAGATTGGGGTGGAACCTCCCCACCAGAAGCAAACGCCACGCAGTTTGCACCCCATTTCACACTTCATACTCCACACTTCTCGGTTCTATTGGGGCTGCTATACTGTCGGGCATGAGCAACGACGCAACCGAAGCCCAAGGCGGACCGGAACGACGCCGTTCGCGGGAGATCAGCTTGCAACGCGAGCGGCCCCCACTGGACGTGCCCGGCTATAACCCCGAGAAATACCTCGGCATGGGGGCCTATGGCGAGGTTTGGGTTGCCGTCGAGCGGAACACGGGCCGGCAGGTGGCGATCAAATTCTATACTCATCGCGGGGGACTCGATTGGTCGCTGCTGTCGCGCGAGGTCGAAAAACTCGCTTTCCTCTTCGCCGACCGCTACGTGGTCCAACTCCTGGGCGTCGGTTGGAACGCCGAGCCGCCCTACTACATCATGGAGTACATCGAGCACGGATCGCTCGCCGACCGGTTGCAGCAGGGCCCCTTGCCCGTGGCCGAAGCGGTCGACCTGTTTCGCCACGTCGCCATCGGATTGGCCCACGCCCACGGCAAGGGCGTTTTGCATTGCGACCTGAAACCGGCCAATCTGCTTCTGGACCAGGACGGCAAGCCGCGGCTGGCCGACTTTGGCCAGTCGCGATTGTCCGACGACCAAACGCCCGCCCTCGGAACGCTTTTCTACATGGCTCCCGAGCAGGCCAATCTGACCGAAGCTCCCAACGCGAGCTGGGACGTCTATGCGTTGGGGGCCGTACTCTATTGCATGTTGACGGGCAAGCCGCCCCACTGGTCGGCCGAAGCGGTGCAGGAACTCGAAGCGACCAACGATCTGAACAAACGGTTGGCGCTCTACCGCCGAATGATTCGCCGGGCCCCGCCGGCGTCGGACCACCGAAAAGTCCGCCGCGTCGATCGCCAGTTGGCCGAGATCATCGACCGGTGTCTCGCGCCGAATCCCGAAAACCGTTATCCGAACGTCCAGGCCGTGCTCAGCGCATTGGACGCCAGAGACAAACGCCGCTCGCGGCGGCCCGTCATGTTGCTCGGCGCCATCGGGCCGGCGTTGCTCCTGCTGGTGGTCACCTGGTTCGCCTGGCAGGGGTTCGGCGCCGCGATCAGCAACACCAATCGGGTGTTGGCCGGTCGGGCTCTGCTATCCAACAAGTTCCTGGCCGACAATCTGGCCAAACTGACCGGATACGAATTGGATCGGCGCATTCGGGCCGTGCGCATCTCGGCCAATTCATCGACGCTCCGCGAGGCGTTGGCCAAGGCGACGGGCCCCGATTCGGAATTGGCGCCGCTGCTGGACAAGCTCGCCGATCCGACGCTGCCGCCCGACGAGCTCGAAGCGTTGCAACGCGAGTTCCGCGAGGACAATGGCCAACGGGCCGAGCTGCAGAAGATCTTCACCGCGCGCGTGACCCGCTATCCCATTTCCGAAACGGCCGGTTGGTTTCTCAACGATGCCCGGGGAAACCAGGTGGCCCGCGAGCCGCAAGACCCCATCATCGGCCGCAACTTTGCCTGGCGGAGCTATTTTTCCGGCTTGCCGGACGACCAAAACCGATCGTGGCGGCCCGGCCCCGACCAACACATCACCGAACCGCACCTCTCGGCCGTCTATCGCAGCCAGGCAACCAACCGGTGGCTCGTGGCCATCTCGGCGCCGATTTATGACCAAACCCCCGAGAAGCATTTCCTGGGAATCGTGTCGGTCATGGTCGAGTTGGGCAAGTTCATTCAGTTCGAAGGCGAAAACGCCGACCAGTTCGCCGCGCTGATCGACTGGCGCAAGGGCCGCAACCGCGGCCTGGTCCTGCAACATCCCGAACTCGAGGCACTCCTGGAAAGCCGCAACGAAATCTCGGAATCCGAGCTGCGATTCAAGGTCAAAGAGCTGCGCGAGTTGCCGAACGACCCGGGCCGAGTGAGCGGCTACGTCGATCCGCTGAGCAAACAACCACCTTCGCGACAACAGTGGCTGGCGCAAATGGCGCCGGTCACCGTCGGCGACGATCCGATCGAGCCCGACGACTGCCTGGTCATCGTCGTGCAAGAAGATTATCAGAAGTCAATCGTCTCGACGCTGGACCGGCTGAGACGACGACTCGTTCATTGCGGCGCCATCGCCTTGGCCGTCATCGTGATACTGATGGTGGGGCTCTGGGCACTGGCCATCCGGATGTTCCGCGACGAGATGGCCGGCCCGCTGCGCGCCACGGCCGAGCCGTTGGCCGGCGATTCGACCCCAAGCAACGTCACGCCGTCGGCCACGCCCACCGAACCCGCGGAGTCATGACATGCCCGATCTGATCGCACAAGGCGAAGAACCCCAGCAACGCTGGCGGCGAACCTTGCCCGAGGGCGAACCGCTCGTGTTGGGTCGGGCGGCCGGGGTTTGGGCCGCGCCGTGGGACGCGCATATTTCGCGCCAGCACGCTCGCATGTCCCTCGACGGCGACCGGCTCGACGTGGCGCGACTTCCCGACGCCCGCAATCCGGTCTTCTTCCACGGCCGGGAGTCGGACCGGTTCGTGCTCCGGGCCGGCGAGCACTTCGTCATCGGCAATACGACGTTCACCCTGGTCGACCAGCGCGTGGCCGTTACGGCCGACGATCCGCAGCCGGTCCGCCAGCAGGCCTACAGTTCGAAATACCTCAAACAACTCCCCTTCCGCAATCCCGACCGCCGGATCGAAGTCCTCAGCCGGCTGCCGCAGGTGATCTCGGGCGCGGCGGGCGAGGCCGAGTTGTGCGTCCGCCTGGTCAGCATGATGCTGGCCGGCGTCCCCCGCGCCCAGACGGCCGCCGTCGTGGCCGTTGAAACGCCGCCCGGCGACGACTCCGCCGAGCGACCCACCGTCGACGTGCTCCACTGGGATCAACGGCTTGTGACGGGCGGCGATTTTCAGCCCAGCCAACGACTCATCGTCGAGGCGCTGTGCCAGCGACAGAGCGTGCTGCACGTTTGGACCGGCGGAACGACGGCCGCCGCCGACTCGGCGTCGAACGAGGCGTTCACCGCCAGCAGCGACCTCGACTGGGCGTTCTGCGTGCCGGTGCTCGAAAAACCAGACGCCCGGCCGGCGGCCACCGGTTGGGCCATTTATGTCGCCGGCCGTTTCAATACCGATTTACCCTCCGGCAGCAGTCCGTCCGATCCGAACGACGTCCGCGAGGACATGAAATTCGCCGAACTCGTGGCCGCGACGCTCAGCTCGCTGCGCCAGATGCGGCGGCTCGAACGCCAACACGCCAACCTGGGCCAGTTCTTCTCGCCCGTGGTCGTCGACACATTGGCCGGCGAAGATCCCGAATTGGTCCTGGCCCCGCGCGAAACCAACGTGTCGGTTCTCTTCTGCGACCTTCGCGGCTTCTCGCGCCACACCGAACAGCATGCCGAAAACCTGATGGGCCTGTTGCAACGCGTCAGCCAGGCCCTCGGCGTGATGACCCGGCAAATCCTCGACCAAGGCGGCGTGGTCGGCGACTTCCAGGGCGACGCCGCCATGGGATTCTGGGGGTGGCCGATCGCGCGCGACGACGACGTCCAGCGAACGTGCCGCGCGGCGCTGGCCATTCGGCAACAATTCGCCGCCGCCGCCAAGGACGCCGGCAGCCCCTTGGCCGGGTTCCACGCCGGAATCGGCATCGCCACCGGCGCGGCGGTCGCCGGAAAAATCGGCACCGTCGATCAGGTGAAAGTCACCGTCTTCGGACCGGTCGTCAATCTGGCTTCGCGGCTCGAAGGAATGACCAAGATCATTCGGGCGTCGATTTTGCTCGACGACGTGACCGCCGAGGCCGTCCGGCGACAAGTCCCGCACGAGGTTGCCCGGGTGCGGCGCCTGGCCGTGGTGCGGCCCTATGGGCTCGAAACGTCGGTCGAAGTGAGCGAGCTTTTGCCGCCCGCGGCCGACTATCCCCAACTGACCGACGAGCATCTCGAAAGCTACGAACAGGCGCTCGACGCGTTTTTGGCCGGCCGCTGGTCCGAGGCGCTGCGGCTGCTGCACTGCGTGCCGACCGACGACCTGGTCACCGACTTCCTGACCGTCTACATCGCCAAACACAACCGCGTCGCGCCGAAAGACTTCGACGGCGTGATCCCGCTGGAAACGAAATAGAAGCCACCCGGCCGGGTGTCCCACCGTTCTTGCAGTATTTTTTTCAAGCCGGGGCTTGACACGATCCGAGTGTATTACTATACTGATACACATATGCACGAACCAATCCTCCAATTCGTCGTCCATCCTTCCTCCGGTCTGCCCATCTACCGGCAGATCATGGACCAGGTCGGTGCGTTGGTGGCCGGCGGGCGGATTGCCCCGGGCGAACTGTTGCCGAGCGTCCGCCAGATGGCCGCCGAGTTGCAGGTCAACATGATGACCGTCTCGAAGGCCTACGCCCGGCTCGAAGCCGACGGGCTGATCGAGCGGGTTCGCGGCAAGGGCATGCGGGTCCGCCCGCCAAGTGCCCAAGGAACCGCGGCCCAGCGCCGGCGAGAACTCCGCCCCCTGGTCGAACAGGCCGTCGTGCGTGCCCGGCAACTCCAACTGAGTGATGAGCAAATCGTCGACGTCGTCCAGTCCGTTCTCAAGGAGCACCAGCCATGATAGAAACCATGACAGCCAACACGGTGATTTCGGTCGAAGCGGTCCACAAGCGGTTCGGCGACAAGGCCGTGTTGCGCGGCGTCGATCTGGCCATTCCCCGAGGGTCGGTCGTCGGACTGTTGGGCAAAAACGCGGCCGGCAAGTCGACTCTGCTCAAGTGTCTCTTGGGCCTTCTACGGACCGACGCCGGCCAGATCCAAGTTTTCGACGAGGAGCCCTGGTCGCTTTCGGCCGACGCCAAGGCCCGGCTCGGCTACGTGCCCCAGGAGGTCAACCTCTACGGCTGGATGCGCGTCGGCCAGATGGTCGAGTACACGGCCGCGTTCTATCCGCGGTGGAACGCCACGTTGGCCGAGCACCTGCTGGACCAATGGGAGCTGCCGCGGCGCGATCGGGTGGGGCTCCTTTCGCCGGGTCAACTTCAAAAACTGGCCCTGGTGCTCGCCCTGGGCCACGAGCCCGAGTTGTTGGTGCTCGACGAGCCGGTCGCCGCGCTCGATCCGGTTGCCCGGCGCGACTTTCTCCGCACCATTCTCGACGTGGCCCAAAGCGAAAATCGCACGATTCTCTTTTCGACCCACATCACCAGCGACCTCGAACGGGTGGCCGACCGCGTGGCCCTTTTGCGCGACGGGCGGATCGTCTTCCACGACGGGCTCGACGTGCTCAAGGAAAGCGTCAAGCGGCTGCGAATCACGGCCGAGCGGGAACTGCCCCGCAGCTTCGCCGTGCCCGGCGCCCTCCGCACGGAAATCGCCGGCCGCAGCGCGTTGGTGGCCGTGGCCGACGCGGGCAACGGCCTGATCGACGAATTGCGCGCAACCTGGAACGCCGCGGTCGACGTCGAGGACCTTTCGTTGGAAGACATCTTTCTGGAGATGCACCATGACGGCTAATCGGCTCTATCAAGTCTTGCGGACGTATACGACCCGATTGGTCTTTTGGTTGATCGTGGCCATCTGGCTCGGGACCCTTCTGGTCTTGCCGGCTGGAGCGAAACATGGTCTATCGTTTCCCGATTTGGTCGATTTGGTCGCCCACCGCCTGTTTCCATCGTTGATGCTCGCCGCGGGGCTGGGGATGATTGTGGGGACGATGCTCAAGGCTCAATTCGCCGATCCGCGGGCCAGGCTGCTGCCCCGTTTCGCGGGGACTCACCTGGCGGTGGCCGCGACGATCGTCGTCGTCGCGACGGTGGTCGATGCCGGAATGCTCGCCTGGGCTGGCCGTGTCTCATGGCTGGCCGCGGCCAGTCTTTATCTCGCGGTGATTATGGCCGGGGCGTGGAGCGGTTGCTGGGTAAGCCAGGTCTTCATCTGGTTTGTCTTCGCGCTGATCTATGGAACCATGCTCGCGCCGCGGTACGTCGCGGGGCTCATTCAATCGCTCAGCGACCGTCCGACTCTGTCGTTGGCGTGCGTGGGGCTCGGCCTGGCGGCGCTGGTGATCCTTGGCCGCAGGCTCTGGATGCTCAGCGAGGAGATGCCTCAGTATTCCCGTCAAATGCCGTCCTCTGTGTGGCGTTTTACCTCGCGAGGCGCCGCGCGCGACCGGCAGCGGTGGGAATCGCAAGTCATCGCTCGTTCTCGGGTCCAGGGCCCGTTGCGCGACGTCCTGGTCCGGCTCGTTTTCCGTTGGCTCCCCGCCCCAGGCCTAACGCGCCGAATGCTCTTGCGTCAACTGGCCGGTGGATTTTCCAGCCTGTTTTGGGCGCCGTTTCTGTTCGGGATGATTGTCCTTATTTTTGGAATGCAGACTCCGCCCACAAGACCTATCGGTGCGGGCGCGGTCTATTTCATGATCTTGTTCATGATCTCGTTTATTCCGTTCCAATTTGCTCTCTGCATGCCGGGCGGTTGGTGGGTGCGGCGTTGGCCCTATCTGGCCCGCGAGTCGCTCTTTCCGCTTGGTCGGACCACGTTCATCCGCGACCTGGCCCTTGCGATGGCGCTGGACGTGGCCGCGGCGGCCGTGGTTCATTGCGCGGCGATCGTCACCTGTTTTGCTCTCTTCCACCCGCTGTCGTCCATGGTTGAGCTTCTTCCGGCTTGGATTGTACTGACCCTGGTCCAATACACCGTGGCCTACTGGCTGTTGTTTTGGCTCGTTTCGTATCGCAGTCATTGGGCCTTGATGGCCGGAATCCTTGTGGCAGCCCCGATATCGGCCGGTCTGCTCATCGCGGCTCTCTATGCCGGCCAACAACTCGGGCCGCTGGCGGTCCTCGGCCCGGTGCTGCTGCTGACCGTCCTCGGCGCGGGGTTGCTCTATCGGTTGACGATGCGCCGCTGGTGCCGCGTCGAATTGGGTTGACCGCGCGCGGTCTCGATGCACGTTGGTTCGAGGGCATCTCAAGACCACCGTGAGAATGGCTGTCGATGTCGAACATACCTACGGGGCTTCGCGGACACTTCGGAAAAAGCGAAGCGAAGACCTAGGTGCCCCAGTGTCCGATTCGGACAGGCTCTAACCACAAGCCGCTACTGCGTCTCGCCTTGGACGGTCAACACGAGTCGCCGGCGGCTCGCGCGGCGGCGGTGTTCCCAGAGAAAAATCCCCTGCCACGTGCCCAGCCGGAGACGACCGTTGCCGACCGGGATCGTCAGCGAGCTGTCGGTCAACGAGACCTTGACGTGCGCCGGCATGTCGTCGCGGCCTTCGATCGTGTGATAGTAAGGAAACTCCTCCGTGACCAGCGAGTCCAACATCCGCTGGAGATCGACCGGCACATCCGGATCGGCGTTCTCGTTCAACGTCAACGAGGCCGACGTGTGCTGAATGAAGATGTGCAGAAGACCGATCTTGAATTGCTTCAGTTCCGGCAGGGCCGCGACCACCTCCCGAGTAATCGGATGGCAGCCCTGACCGAAGGCCGATAGTTGAATTTCGCGTTGAAGCCAAGCCACGGTTCGAACTCCCTGGAAGTAAGGTCTTGTCTCCACCCAGTTTAGCGGTCGAGCGTCCGGCACGGTAGGGTCGCGCGGGCCAACCGCTCGGGCCGGGCAGTCTCGAGACGGCCGTTTCTCGCACCACGGCGGCCAAGTCGCGGTACAATATGCGGGAACCGTCCGGGGCCTCGCTGGCGCCAAGCCCAAACGACCGGGACACCTTCCGGAGGTTGCCACCGGGTGAACCCTTCGCGTAAACGGTTGTCTTTTCCAGAAGAACCGAAAAGCAGCCGCGAACAACCTTCAAAGCGGTAACGTATGGCCGGGAGGAACACGTCTGAAATCCAAGCCGCGTCGACTTCTTGCTGGGCGTCCGGCGATTTGTGCTCGGGCGACACGGTCGAATGACTCGTTTTTTGCCGCAGTCTGACGTCAGACTTCGCCCAATCGAAAAACGTTGACCATCACGCCTGATTCGTGGAGATATCAGCCTTTGAGCAAGCGCCAAAGTGACGCGTCTTGCTACTGATTTGAGAATTTTTTTTTGAAAAATGGAAATATAGACGGTTGACTATCGTCGCAGTTCGTGAATAATAAGGAGTTCGATCGCGAGACATTATCCTACCTGTGGGGCCTTACCTATTCCCCGCGTTGCCGGGGGCTCGCGATGCGGCCATCGCTGTTGCCATGGTCTTCCGTGGATTTTTTGGTGCCGAGTGTTTCGGCAATGTTGTGTTTGGTTCTTGTTGGACGGAAAGTGCTACTGAAATGCGGAACGTTTTTGAGGCTATCTTGGAATGTGGGCACGACGAGGATTTTGCGCCGCAGGAGACTGATGAGTTCGAGGCGACCGAGGCGCCGGCCGGTTCTCGTGCAAAGCTCGACACGTTGGCTCGACGTGTTGAGTTGGGTTTGCCCTTGTGGCACCCGTCGGATCGCTGTGACTACAGCGGACTGACCGGCGCGGTCCGACCGCGCGAGTAATAGAACTGCGCTTCTTTACGCGCAGCGTTTCGATGAGGGTGCTGCCGGCGTCATCGCCGGCGTTCAACACGGGCAAGACGCCCGTGGCGCCCCCGAACGACGATCGCGACAAATCGCGAGAGCTTCTGGGTCGGTCGCGATTCCTCTTTCTCCGACGACACGGCCACCCGATGCCTGAAAACAGCGGCGGATTCTGTTTCGCCGCTCGATGCCCGACCCGCTATCCGGCCGCCGGCAAGAACATCGGGCCGGACGGACCGTTCGGGGCAATCTCTTCACGAAGCACAACCACGTTGGACGGGGCTTCGATGCCAATGCGGACTCGGTCGCCCGAGACTCGCACCACCGTCACGGTAATGGAATCGCCAAGCTTGATACGCTCGGTTTCGCGTCGGGACAATACCAACATGATGTGACCTCCGTGTCGGAATATGTATATGATGAAGTTGTCGATGCTTGGGTTGTCATTGAATCGTCCTTCGCGCCTCAATGACGTGAAGCCGGGCTCCCGTCCGCCGTCGGCCGGAGCCTATGGCGGAGGACGATGGTCGCCCTTCGTTCATTCCCCGGGCCAGACGCACTGGAATAGGAAGTCCTCCGAGACTATCGAATCCAGCGCGTCGTCGTCTTCGTTGGCCGGACATCGCGTCCGGCAACCAAACAAAGTGGTCAGCAGCCGGGCACGCAGCGACCCCCAGGTTCGTCCGATCGCCCGGGGTTCTACTCTGCTCCGCCGAAACCACTCATGTAGTCGTCTTCTCTCGTCGCGGCTCGTCGATCGACGGCTCACGCGGCCACCCGATTCAACTCGGGTGCACTCATGACTTGTGTCTTAAGAAATCGCTCGCCGGCAGAGTCGTAAAAGAGGATACGATTCCGCTCGGTTTCCCAGATTGCCGTAAATCTCACGGCACGTGGACCGTACAGGCAGTAATGGATTCCGCAAGGTTTTCCACCTCGTCGAAGAAGCCGCTCGGTCATTTGAAATGCCCCGAATTGGAGCTGGTAGTAGTTGCAAAAAATCTCGTTCACATAATCGCGGACATCGTTCAGACTGCTAAATTGCAGAACGCTCGTAACCATCTGGGGTGGGGTCTCCTAGCTAGGTGCGAATATGCGTCATATCGGCGCTACGCACTGGTAAGAGAGAATGGGGTGAGTGCTGACAACAGATGCTATCGGCAAAATAGGCTGGAATATTTTGCGTCAGAAATGCGCATTTTGGGATAGAGCAGATATCCAGAAAAAAGAACACGTTTGAAACGCGGAAGTACTCTGGAGAAAGATGCTCGAATTCGAGGGATTCGCGACACGTGCGTCTCGTGTCAAGTCGGCCAATTACGAAGGCGACGTCCGCCAAAAGAGTTGGGTGCAAGCGTCCCTTCCGACACGTATCCCCACAAGGTAGCTATGAACGAAGCCCGTTGCGTATCGGATAGCGACTAGACACCCAAATGGCATATGACCCTGATCTTCAATCGGGGGTCCTCCGGGTGATTTGCTCGCCGGGCAGCCCGCCGACACCGGTCACTCGCCTTGCTTCACGTACTCTTTGAAGGCGTCCTGAAGCATGGCCGGCCGGGCAGCACCCTTGTGGAAGAAAATTCGATAGCGAAGCGTAATCGACTGGCCCGCCGGAATCGTATACGACCCGTCCACCGATTCGTCTCGCTCGAAATCGCTCCACCCGAACGGATTGGCCGAACAGAGGCCATAGGTCCTGGCGTGCCAATGGGTTGGATAGCGAAAACTGCTCGGGTGGTTCATGAGGCAGATGCCGACGGTCTCATCGCCGAGCGGTCCGGTGTAGTCGACCCAGGCGGCTCGCTTCCCCCACGCCTTGCCGTCGACTTGTCCTTCGCTGTTGACAAGTCGGCCGCCCAGCTTCGCGTCGGGTTTGATCGAGGCGGCCACTCGGATGCCCATCGAGCCTTCCTTCGTGTCGCCAAAGGTGACCGGGCGGTCGGCCGCTTCAAGCGTGATGTCGAAATCGATCCAGCGCGAGTCGGCATCGCCGCCGAAACGGAGCGTTCGCTCATCCTGCAAGATCTTCTTTCCAGTCGGATCGAGCCAGTCGTTGCTTGTCTTCACGACGGCCGACTTGCCGCTTTCGATCTTTAGAAACTTGCGATGCTCGATCGACCCGGCGCGTTCGTTCTTCTTGCCTGGCTTCGGTTCGAGCCAAAAGTCATATCCGTTGACGTCGCCGTGCGTGAACCAAAGCGACCGATGATGGCAATGGTCTTTTCTCTCGCCTGGCTCCGATTCAGCCATTGGCCACTGTCGCGTCATCGGCTTGCCGGTCGGACCGATAATCGGCCAGACGATCGGCTTGTTGCCCGAGCGAGTCAGATACTCGGCAAAAGGCTGGCCGTCGATTTGGATGACTACCTTGGAGCCGTCGGGCGATTGAGCCGCCGTGACGTGAGCCGGCTGGGCGTCCTCGGCTCGCACGGTTTGAGCGGACAAGGCAAACGCGAACAGGCAGACGAAAGAAATCCGCGTCAACATAGTGGTGAGTCCTTCTGGGCAGGAGCGACGGAGTGGACGGGGCACAGCACATGGCTGGCTCCCATGGGCAAGAACCGGGCCTTCGCTTCACGCATTCCCAGTCACCCAATGCGTTGTGGCAAGCCTCTATCTTAACCGACCCTTTCGCGTCCCGCAACGGACCAGTCTCGGCGCTTTGACGCGGATTCTCGAAAAACACTGTCGGCGATCGGCCAAAACGATTGCCCAGCAACTGCCGATCGTGTGGTACAATGGCCGGAAGAACCAACCGGTCCGCGTCCCGCGGCCGGCCGATTCGCGCGGACGCCAGCCCATCGAAATGAGTAGGTCATCCCCATTGAACACCACTCTGAATCGACTGACTCTGTTGCTCGTCATGGTTGCGGCCATCGGTTTCCATGGCGTACAGGACGCGGCCTGGGCCGCCAGCCGTGACACCGACGGCGACGGCTGGTTCGACGCCAAGAAAAACCAGCGAGTCACGTTGACGCTCGTCGGCCTGACGTCGAACAAGGGCGGCGACTATCGCGTCGTGGTCGACAACGTCTGTTTCCCCCACACGGAGAAGAACCTGCAAGCGGTCGTCCATGCCGAACCGGCGACGACCCGGCCGTTGGACTTCGCCGTGGCCCGCCGCGCGCTGGGCGCGCGGCTTTCGCGCGTGGGCCACCGGTTGCCGACGTGGCAAACCAAGGTCGCGCTTGCCGGCTCCGACACGTCGGTCGGAACCGGCGCTACGGTCGTCACGTGGAGCAGCAAGACCGGCCAATCGCAAGCCACCGTCGCAGTGGGACCCGACGAAGAGGTGAAGCTCGATTTTCGCACAAGCGTCGAGCTTTTCGCCGACCCGTCGCCGAACGACCGCAACGGCGACGCCGACCGGGATGGAATTCTCGACTGGGAAGAGTCTTTCTACGCGAGCCAGGGCATCGACCTCGGCGACCCGACCCGCCGGGACCTGGTCCTCGTGGTCGGCCATACGCACGCCGCCTGGAAGATGACCGACCAGACGCGGCGGTTGCTGCGAACCCGCTTCTTTCAGCAGGGAATCAACCTCCATATCATGGCCGACCCGGACGAGAGCATGAACGTCTGCCGGCCGGGCCTGATGAAGCTGAAAGAAAAGCCGCTGCCGCGCGATCATGCCCTCAGCCTGAAAGAAGCACGGCAGATGCGCGAGACTTATTTGAGCAAGCCGATGCTGCGTCATGCGCATCTGGTAGTTTTGAGCGCGAACGTATCGCCCAACCCGGCCACGGCGTGGGGCTATGCCGATTTGCCGGGCAGCACGCTGGTCGTGCGCTCGCATCTTCCGCTTCTGGGGCCCGACTTCCATCAGTACCAGGCGAAAACGCTCATGCACGAGTTGGGCCACAATCTGGGCCTGTGCCATCCGGAACAGAGCGGCCCACGCTGCATCAGCGGCCCGATCCCCGTGGCCGAGCGCCACCCAGGCCTGACCGTGATGGGCACGCCCCGGGCCGATCGCGGCAATCCGCTGGGCGTGCTGAAACACGCATGGAGCCGCCCGCTCGACTATTCGCCCACGCAGTGGAAGAACGCCCGGCTCGACTGGGTCCGGCCCGAGAACCGGCCGGCCCGCGCCGGTCGGAAGAAACGCTGAACGGCGAATGTCCGCGCGATATCACTTCGCAATGCGGCGGCGCGAACCCGCTACAGTTATCCAAAACGCGTACTACCCAAGGCAATCCCACTCGATCGGGACCTTCTTCATCGCGTAGCCCAACTCCTGAAGATGATCGCCATAGGCGGTGATCCAATGGAAGCCGGGCATTCGCTCGGCGACCGTTTGGCTGTCGGCGGCAAACTTCACTTCGATTTGCGAGCGGCAAATGGGCAGAAACGGAGTGTCGACGATCTGGCCGGAAAAACCGAGCCACCGTTGGGCGTCGAAGTCGGCCACCACGTTGGTCACGGTCTGACCGATTTTCATGTCGACCTTCGGCGCGGCGCCGTAGTCGGATTCGAAATGGGTGACGATCCGCGCCGGCTCGATATTCACGCCGTCCATCCGCCGCGGCGCCGTGCAATGGGCCAACGTGATGAGCCCATCGTGCGGATAGGTCGGATCGTTCAAGAACACGGGCTTGCCCGCGATGTTCGCCAACAGAAGCCCGGCCGGAATCACGACGAAATCCGATTCGCAAAACGCCAGATAGCCGTCGTCGTTGAGCGTGCTGAGCGTCAAGCAGCCCGTCGTTTTCGACAACGGCATGATGACCGACATGCACTTGTTGATCGTAATCGCCCGGCAGTCGGCTTGCTTCATCAGCTTGCGGAAAATCTCATCCAGAAGAAACCCGTTTTCGACAAACGGCAGCTTGGTTTCGAGCGTGGTCTTGGGCAGCTTGAGATAGTCGGCCGCCCGACGCTTGGCTCGCCCGACGGCCGCCGGGTCGCCGAGCGCCTCGGTGATGAGCTTGCCCAGCGCGTCGTAGCTGACCGTGCGAATGTCGAGATTCCAACGTTCCTTGGCGAGTTTCGACACGCGGGGATGGCCCCAGCCGGCCGGGCCACCAATCGCCAGAATGCGGCTGCCGACCGTGTTGCGCAATCCGCACAATGCCCGAAGTCGCCAGAGAATGTCGTCCTGGCTGTCGACGACCACGTCTCCAAAATCGGCCGTGTCGATCGCCAGGTGGTCGGTGTGCTGGCGGAGATAGCGGGGACTGAGAATTTCGTACCACAAGTACAGCGGTCCCGAGCGATGGCGGAGAAAGAAGATCGTGTCCTTGCCGAACTTCACGATCCTCTCGAAGCAGTTGTCCTTCCGGCCCGCATAGCGGTTCCCGGCCGCATAGACCACGATCACGTCGGCCGTCCGGGCATCGTCGATCGCGGCAACTTCCTCGGGCCGCTGAACCGCGGCGATGGGCAAAAACCGAACGGGAAAATCGGCCTGCTTCTCGAGCTGGTCCAACTCGCGTGCGATTCGCTTCTGTTCCTCGTCGGCCTGGGACTGGGTTTCGATACCCCCCCACTGCCGCCAGCTCTTCGCCTCGCGCCGCGTGTAGACGCTGTAAATGAAGATCGGCTTGACCACCAGCGCGCGGCGCGGCGGCGCCGACGGCAACGCCTCCGGCTCGGTGGCGCCAAGCATCGACCAGGAAAGCCCCGTCAGTGCCACGCCGCCCAACGCGGCCCCGCCGAGAAACCGTCGCCGTGAAATGTCGTTGCCGGCCAACGACTCGCTCTCGTCGCCACAGGGACAGCAGTGGGGATGGACCTCGTCATCGTGATCGCTTCGGTGCGGGCCGTGTTGCGCCATGGGATTCTCCTTCAGGTGGGATGCAACATAGAGAACGGGGAAGGAACCAGAGGGCATTTCACGAAAGCGTAGCGTCTTGGGTGCCATGCCCACGCTTGTCGTAGGCATGTTTCTCCGAGGAACGCACGGCATGGCCACGCAAGCGCGGCCATGGCACCCGCCACAGTTGTCCGAAACACGCTCTAGTTGAATCGTACCAAGAGCCCCCGGTCGTTGCAAGTACTGGCAGACGGCTCCTTCGTCAACCGCCTCTCACGCCCGGACCATCCGCCAGCAGCAGTGAATTCGCCGGTTGCGGAAATCGGGCGGGACCGTCTGGCGGCTGATCTCGCGCGGCGGCGCTAGTGCCGCAAAGTCAACTGGCCAAAAACGGTTCGGCGGACTTCGGTCACACCAAGCCCGTAACTCTCGGGACCGAACTCCCAGTGATGGGGCGAGAACAGGTTCTGTCCCATAATGGCTGCCTCGCAGTGCTTCGTCGGCCTCCAGGCAAGTCGCAAATCCATCGTCAGATAACGAGGAATATCTTGCCCGGGCAGATTGTCGACATAGCGCAACACGGCGTCGAAGTCCCATTTCTCGGCCAAACTCCAGGAAGACTGCAACCGGGCCTGATTCAACGGGATAATGCCGTCGTGGTGGAACAGGGTTTCGGCTGGCGTCGCGTCCCAATGGACGTGCTGATAGCCGTAGAAGCCCCAGAGCCGCCAAGTATCCGTGACATTCCAGGAGGCCGACAGTTCGACGCCGTAGGCCGTCCCGCCCACGCTGTTGGTCCAGTCGTACTGGAGAACCCAATAGGTGTTTTCCGGGTAGAAGCCGTCCATGGCTAAACCGTTGAGCTCCGAGTAGACGTTGTAGTAGGTGGCCAAGTCCCAGGAGAAACGTTCGTTGACCTGGGCGCGATAGCCGACTTCGTAAGCCAGCATCTTTTCTGACTCGAAGTTGGGGTTTCCCACGGCTCGCGCGAATGTTGGCCAAATGGGAGTCGGAAGCGGCCCCAGGTTCATGGTGCTCGTTTCCTGGTAAACGGCCGGGGTCGACACGGGCCGCGAAACGGCGCCCCACACGGCGTGGCGCTCGTCGGGGCTCCAGAGCAGCCGTATGCTTGGTTGCACCTCGAAACCCGAGAAATTGTTCCGCTCAAGCTTCGTGCCCACGGTCAGAAACCACCGGTCCTTCACCAGTTCGATTTCGTCCTGGATGAAGCCGCTGAAGACCCGGTAACTGATTTCGGCGGGCGAGAAACTCAGGAAAAATCCGCCGTCCGGCGCATAGCTGGCCGTTTCGCGATATTCGAGACCCCAGATCACGCTGTGACGATCGCCGAGTGGAAAACGATGCTGGAAATCGTAGTCCATCGTCGTCCACATTTCCTTGCCGCCTGCCAGTTGATTGCGAAAGGACCGGTCGTAAAACGTCTGCAGCGTCCAATCGGAGTCCTCATCGAATTGATGATTCCAGCGAAGCAAGACGTTCTGGTTGGCGAACGTCATGTCCTCGGTGGTCGTTTCGTAATAGGGAAAAATGGGCGTAGGCCAGTCGCTCACTTGGCCCTCGGCTCCGTCGGAGTAAGACCCCAGGGCAGTGAACTGGTCCCGTCCGTCCTGGGTAACGTCCCAGTCGACGCGGAAACCGCTATGGACTCCACGCCAGTCATCCCAGGCATGTCCCAAGCCCGGCAAATAGCCCGGTCCTCGTTCAAAATGCTTGCCCCACAGACGCCACTGAAGACCGTCGCCGTTGCTGCCGCCGACGCGGACGGCATCGTTCAAGAGGTCGTAGTTGCCGCCACCCGCCTGAACATATATCCCCTGGGTATCGGAGGCCTTCTTGGTGATGATGTTGATCACGCCGTCGACGGCGTTGGCTCCCCAGATCGTTCCTCCGGGCCCGCGGATGACCTCGATTCTCTCGATGTTCTCCAGCGGCATATCCTGCATGTCCCAATAGGTGCCGCCGAAAAACGGGTTATAGACGCTGCGACCGTCGATCATCACCAACAAAAGCTTGTTGAAACGACCCTGCTGGCCGCGAATGGCGATTGCCCAGGAATGGGAAGATATCTTGGCCACGCTCACGCCGGGAGCCATGCGAAGCAACTCCGGCACGCAAGTCGACCCGCTGCGCCGGATCATCTCGCTGGTAATGACGAAAACGGCACAAGGCGACCGGCCAACAGTGCCTGTCTGACGCGAAACACTGGTCACTTCCGTGCTCATTGCCGGGGCGTTGACCCGGGTCTGTGACAGCTCGCGGATGTCCTTGTCCAGGAAGTCAAGCTCGTCGTCCTTGTCCCTCGCGTTGGCCGACTGGCTCGTGTCGTCTGCGGTTTTGGCTGAGTCGGGCAGCGCCACGTCGCCGAACAAAGCCGGATGAATCGGCGGTAGTGGAGCCGGGGCTAATTGCTGTGCGAATATTGACCAGGGCAAGGAGACTCCGGCCAGCAAAGCGATGAGAAGAATGCTAACATTCCGTTTTCGCCACATTTGTGATCCACCTTTCGCGCCCACCTTCGATTGAACTGCAAATCACCATAACTGCACGCCTACCTGTCTCAGGTTTCGGCTATTGGGCTTCATCAATGCCAGATAGACCCACAAGGTCTCTACAACCGCTATATCGCGACTGAATTACCGCGATCACTCCCCGTGCATGCGGTTTTCTTGATGTCCGATGAGGTGCGAAGCGCGACAGGCACTACTACTCAGCCCCAGTATTTTTTCAGGGTGGCTGGGGCATAGCGCAGCGGTGCCCCAGTTGGTAGAACCCTGAAGTATTTCTGGGATCGAGCACTACTGTGAGGGTGTTTGTTCATCATTTTGCGACCCCCGTCACCCCATCACACTTGGACCCGGCCCAACCTTGTCGAGATCCTCACTCCACGTTCATGCCTGCCTCCGACTCCTGCCCCCTGACTCCTGTACTCCTGAATCCCAACTACCGACGAACCATCCGCCAGCAGCGGTGAATTCGCCGGTTCCGGAAATCGGGTGGGACCGTCTGGCGGCTGATCTCACGCGACGTGGCGTCCCGAATCGCCTCGGGATCGAATTTGAACCGCCGATAGTTGGTCGAAAAGAAGATCACGCCGCCGGGGCTCATCCGCTGTAGCAGTGCGTTGAGCAGTGGCACGTAATCGCGTTGGATGTCCCAAGGCTGTTCGGTTCGTTTGCTGTTCGAGAACGTCGGCGGATCGACCACCGCCAGATCGAACGTGTCGCGACAATTCCGCACGAACGAAAGGCCGTCGTCGCGGACCATCTGGTGCTCGGCGCCGGTCAAACCATTCAGCTTCATGTTGCGTTGCGCCCAATCGAGATAAGTGTTTGACAGATCGACCGTCGTCGTCGAGACCGCGCCGCCCGCCGCCGCGTAGACGGTGAACGAGCCCGTGTAGCCGAACAGGTTGAGGAATCGCTTGCCGCCGGCCGCGTCGCGGACCATCGAGCGCGTGGCGCGATGGTCGAGAAACAGGCCCGTATCGACGTAGTCGGACAGGTTGACCTCGAACCGCAGCCCGCCTTCGCCGACAACGAACGTCTGCCCCTGCTCGCCGCATCGCTCGTATTGCGAGGCACCCCGTTGCCGCTCGCGGCGTTTGAGAAAAACACGCTTCCGTTCGACGTCCAAGGTCCTGGCCGCCGTGTGGACCATCAGGTCGAGCCAGTCGGCGTGTTCCGCCACGGTCCGATCGTGGGGACGGTCGAACTCGGCCACGTGAAGACAGTCTTCATAGCGATCGACGACCAGCGGGATCTCGGGTATGTCGCGCTCGTAGAGCCGAAAACAGGTGATGCCCTGCCGCGTGGGCCACCGGCGCAAGTGCGTGGCTCGCTTGGTCAGACGACGCGCGAACAACTCGGCCTGTTCACGCGCCTTCGCGCCCAAGCCGCCAAAAGCGGGTTGCACGACCGGTTTCTCTTCGCGGCGGGGCACGGCGGCCGGTTCAATCTCGCCGGACGACGGCTCGGCCGTCGCCGCCCGATCGGGCTTGGGGCCGTGAAACTGATAGTACGTGCACTCGATCCGCCCGTTGTAGAGCTTCCGCCGCCGGTCCGCTTGCTGGCCGATGAGTTGCTCGAAATCAGGGTACGACGTCAGGATGTAGTGCGACCAGGTTTTCAGCCGGCGAAGCACCTCGGGCATGGCCCGGTAGAGTTCGCGCAGGTCGTCGTGCTCGCCGATCCGCTCGCCGTAGGGAGGATTGCAGATTACACAACCGTAGTCGCGTTTGCTGGTGAGATCGAGGAAATCGCGGTGCGTGAACTGCACGTCGTGGTCCACGCCCGCCTCGCCGGCATGATAGCGGGCCAGCTTGAGCGCTTCGTCGTCGGTGTCGGTTCCCAAAATGGTGATGGGCACTGCCGGCTTCATCCGATCGCGCGCCTCTTGCCGAGCCGTTTCCCAGATTTCGGCCGGCAAGCTGGGCCAACTCTCCGCGGCGAACGACCGGCTCAGCCCGGGCGCCATGTCGCGAGCGATCAACGCCGCTTCGATCGGGATGGTGCCCGTGCCGCAGAACGGATCGACCAGCGGCCGGTCCGGGCGCCAGTAGCTTAGCAGGACCATCGCCGCAGCCAGGGTTTCCTTGAGCGGGGCTCGCCCAACCAGCTTGCGGTAGCCCCGCTTGTGCAACCCCGCGCCGGTCGTGTCGAGCGTGAGCGTGGCCCGGTTGTCCAGCAGAGCCACTTCGACGCTATATCGTGGGCCGGTCTCGTCGAGCGTCTCGACGGCGTGCGCCGCGCGGAGCTTTTCGACAATCGCCTTTTTGACGATTTTCTGACAAGCCGGAACGCTCGAAAGTTGCGACTTGATCGACCGGCCCGAGACGGGAAAACACGCATCGGCCGGCAACCACTCGTGCCAGGGCAACGCATGCGTCGCATCGAAGAGCTGCCCAAAATCGGTCGCCTCGAACGTCCCCAGCCGCAAGAGCACGCGATCGGCGCTGCGGAGCCAAAGGTTCGCCCGGGCAAAGGCCGCCGGATCGCCGTGGAACAAGACGCGGCCCGCCTGGATCGTCTCGGTCGAATAGCCCAACGCTTGCAGCTCGCGCGCAACGACGGCTTCGAGCCCAAAAGCGGCGGTCGCTATTAGTGACAGGGAACTCACGAAGGGCAGTCTACCGACGGCAACCAAGAGGAGTGGAAGCGGGAAACAAGCATTGTACCATCACCAACCCAGCGATGGACATGACGCCCAACCCAAATCTTGAATTTCGACACGACACCAGTGTCCCGATATTATCTCTGGCTGGCCGGGGCATGACGCGGCGTTGCCCCAGATGGCCCAACCCTGAGGCACTTCCGTGACAAAGCG
>JAFGIR010000217.1 GCA_016929515.1 Pirellulales bacterium
GGGCACGTTCCCCAGGCCTTGATGAGGCCGAACTTGGTGATAATAGCTGACCCACTGATTGAGGATATACCGCAAGTGTTTCTCGCCGAAGACAATGAAGCGGTTCAGAACTTCGTGCTTGGTGCGCTGTACCCAGGCTTCGGCAAACGGATTCAAATTGGGACTTCGCGGCGAAATCGGCCTGAACTCGATGCCGTCGGTCTGGAGGATCGAACAGAATTGGGCCGTAAACTTGGTATCGCGGTCACGGATAATGGTGTCCGTTCCGCGAACCGCAGGTAGGCGATTAGGAGCACACGCGGCGGGTTCGGTGTGGTGGAGAAGGGACGCGGCGGCGATTAGCGGCGATTAGCGGCGATTAGCGGGGTGGGATGGCCTCGGCCGCGTCGTCTTTTGCCCAAACGTCCGGCAGGAACTGCTCCAACTCGGCCGACGGCGTGGCCGGCAACTTGCCCAGCAGCGGCAGTTTGGCCAGGACGCTGGTCAGGTAGCGCTGCGGATCGACGCCGTGGCGCTCGGCGCTGGCAATCAGGCTCCACAGCCGGGCGTGGCTGGCCGCCGCCTCGTCGTTGCCGGCGAAAAGCCAATTCTTCCGCCCGATCGCCACGCGTTTCAATGCCCGCTCCGAAGCGTTGTTGTCGATCGCCAGGAAGCCGCGGGTCGCGTAGACGCACAGCGCCGACCATTGGTTTTGTGTGTAGGTTATCGCCTGGGCCATCGGGCTGCGCGGCAGGACGATTTCGCCTTCGACGTCGAGCCACGCCTTGATCGCCGCCAGCACCGGCACACTTTTCGTCCGCCGCAGCGCGAGCCGCGCGGACTCTTTCTCGGCCATCGACTTCGAGGCGTCGCCGTCGAGCGACTTGAGTTCGCGCTCCACCGCGTAGAGTTTCCCGACCAGGGCGAGCATCTCGGCGCTGCGCCGCGCGTCGGAATCCTGCGCATCGTAAAACTTGCGCCGCGCGTGCGCCCAACAGGCGACTTCCGTCACCCTGCCGCCCGAGTAGATCCCGTCGTAACCGCCGTAGGCGTCCGCTTGCAGATAACCTTCATAATCCTTCAGCCACCGGGCCGGGCCGTCGCGCGACCGGTTCGGCGTATAATCGTAGACCGTGTACGGGTTTGCCTCATCCCCCAGGTAGCACCAGATCCGGCCCTTGCGGCATTGCCGGGCGCCGGGCGACTGGATCGGCACCGGCGTGTCGTCGGTGTGGACGACCCGCGACGCCTTCACCCGCCCGGTCATCAAGTCGACCAACGGAACGACCATTTCGCCCGCGGCCCGCATCCACGCACACATCGTGCTCCGCGCGACGCTTACCTTGTGCCGGCCAAAAATCCGTTCCAGCCGGTACAGCGGCAAGTGATCGCCCAGCTTGCCGGTAATCACGTGGGCCAGAAGGCTCGGGCCCGGCAGGCCCTTGGGGATCGGCTGGGCCGGCTGGGCCGCCGTGACGAGGTTCGGGTTGTAGCCTTCGCCCTCGCAGCACGGACAGCCGTACTTGTGGCGGATGTGCTTCAAGACCTTGAAACTGGCTGGGAAGTACTCAAGCTGCTCGCTCACCTCGGCCCCGATCCGCTGGCGCGGCTGGCCGCACGCCGGACACGCCTTCTCCTTCTCATCCAGGTCGTGCTCGATCTCGATCCGTTCGAGATGCTCGGGAAGTTGCCCTCGACCGTGCTCGTGGCGATTTTTGACGCGGCGCGTGACGAGCCGCTCGCCCGACTCGTCTTCCACGCTCGACCGGTCCAGCGGCAACGCGTCGACCGTCAGGCCGAACAGCAAGAGTTGCCGTGGATCGAACTTCTCACGCCGCGGACCATAGTAGCGACGCAGGATCGCGTCGACCACCGCCTTGTGCTCCGCTTCAAGCCGCTGCCGAAGCGTCTCCATCTGCTCGGCCGCTTCGTGCTTGATCCGCTCGATCACCGCGTTGCGATCGGCGAGTACTTCCTGTCGGATCCGCTCGATCACCGCGTTGCGTTGCGCACGCTCTTCGGCGATCACGCGCTTGAGCAAAACTGAATCGTCGGGAAGTTCTTCGATCGCAACCATCATGGGTGTCGTTGTAGCGTGTCCCGAGAAATTCGCAAGAGCAGTTTGAAAAAAAGTTCATGCGGTCCTGCGCCGAGTAAGATTCATGCCCGAAAGCAATCGCAGCAGTTGATCACAACGAATCTCGACCGACGGCTTGTTGTCGCGTGGGAATTGAAATTCGCCCTCCTCCAGCCGCTTGTAGAAAATGGCCAGGCCCTCGCGGTCCCACCACAGCACCTTGGCCAGGTGACCGCCCCGGTTGCGGAAGACGAACAGGCTGCCCGAGAGCGGGTCGTGGCCCAAGAAGCCTCGGACCACCTCCGCCAGACTGTCGAAGCTCTTGCGCATGTCGACGGGCGTCGTGGCGACCCACACCCGCACGCCTTGAAGGTCGGCCGCGATCATGCTGACCCTCGCGATTCCAGCGCGCAGACCAGTTCCGCCAGTCGCGCGGCGGAAATCGACTCCGGCAGTCGCAGGACGCGCCCGCCGGCCAACTCGATGGCCACGGACGTGTCTGGCCCACGGGCACTCGTGGGCGGTCCGGTGACCGCGACCGGCACGAAGGGAGGCAACGAGGCCGGGCTTGAGTTCTCGGGAGCTGGCAACGCGGGCGACGGTTCCGACGTCGGTGGTACCGGCAACGTTCTCTCACCGTCCCGCTCGGCAATCACTCGACGCCAAAAGTAGAATGCCGATTCCGTGACTTGCTCACGCTGACAGAAAGCACGTACCGATAGCCCGCTCGCCGCGTGCCGCCCGAGCCTCGCACGCCATCGTCTTTCTTTCGTCGGATCACGCCGAATTCTTGCCATTGCTGACCTCCAAGGTGGGAAAGTCAGCAATATGACATTTCAGCAAACCAAAAAACAGATGCGGTTCGCGGAACGGACACACTAAGCTCAATGCAAATTACCAAGTTGAGGAACGTCGCGACCCGTCGGCCCATAAAGATCAGCTTGCGAACAACGAGGATATTACCCAGTTTCTCGATCCCTCAACCAGCACCAACGACGGCGACACGCTGAACACCGGCGCCGGCGAGATCCTGGTTTTCGAATACACCAACGGCCATCTCACCGGTGCCCGTTCAAAGAAAGGAAGTGGTAACGACGCCCACTACGTCAGCGCGCAGGACGTTAACAATGACAACGGTCTGCCGACCTACGGCTACACCTACACGACCGAAACCACGACCCGCACCGGCGGCAGTGAAATCCAGGTCGATTTTGGTTATACCTATTGGGACACGACCAACGACCTGAACATCAAGACGAGAACGATCACCCTGCCGGCGATCCCCGGCGGCCAGGACGGCCAGAACGGCTCGGGCACGGCCACCGTCCTGCGCCAGTATTACGATGCCGAAGGCCGTCTCCGCTGGACCCAGGACGGCGAGGGGGTCGTGACCTACTACAGCTACCACCCCGACAATGGCCGGTTGGCCTGCAAGATCGTCGACGTCGACACGGGCACGCTTCCCGACGAGGTGGACGACACCGGCACGATCGCCGGCCGCTGGGTCGTCTGGTCCGACACGGTGCCTTTCACGCGGCCCAGCTCT
This sequence comes from Pirellulales bacterium, assembly GCA_016929515.1. Lineage (GTDB taxonomy): Bacteria > Planctomycetota > Planctomycetia > Pirellulales > Thermoguttaceae > UBA11386. The sequence goes on from JAFGIR010000217.1 coordinate 3,603, forward strand.
CCGTTCCCCGCCGCGATGAAC
>JAFGIR010000025.1 GCA_016929515.1 Pirellulales bacterium
ACGGCTTCATTGGTCAAAAGCCCGCTCAACCCGCCGACCGACTGGTGGCCCAACGCGACGACGGCTACCGCGACCGCGCCGATCATCGATACGGCGAACAAGAGGAGATCGGTCAACAGCACGCCGGTGAGCCCCCCGAGCATGCTGTAGATGACCGTAATCGAGCCGGCCACCAGGACCGTCTGTAACGGCGTGAAACCCAGCATGACGCCGCCGATCTTGACAGCGGCCAAGGTAACCGAGGCCATGATCAGGACATTGAAGACCACGCCCAGGTAAATCGCCCTGAACCCGCGAAGAAAGGCGGCCGGTCGACCGCTGTAGCGCAGCTCGTAGAACTCGACGTCGGTCATGACTCCCGACCGTCGCCAGAGTCGCGCGTAGAGGAAGACGGTCATCATGCCGGTCAGCAGAAAGGCCCACCAAACCCAGTTGCCCGCCACGCCGTGCTGCCGAACGATGTCGGTCACCAGATTGGGTGTGTCGGCCGAGAACGTCGTGGCCACCATCGAGACGCCCAGCAACCACCACGGCATCATCCGGCCCGACAGAAAGAACTCCGACGAACTCTGGCTGGCTCGGCGAGTCGCGACCACGCCCACCACGAGCACCACGATGAAATAGCCGACGAGGATGCTCCAGTCGGTCGCATTCAAGCCCATGGAAGGATTGCCTCCCGCGCGAAACGATCAGGGCACGACGCGGCCAACGCGGCTCAGGCCAGATCGCGGTCCTCGAAAAGCAGCAACGCCAGCAACATGGCCACCGTGCTGTAGACCACACAGTAGACCCCGGACCAGCCGACATAAACCCACGAAACGGCCTTGCCGGCCGCAATCGCCGGGTAAATGTTGAAATGCTCCAACATCGGCAGCACGGTCGACAGCAGATCGGCCATGAAACGAACGAACTCGAGGTGGCCAACTGTTGAGTTCACCAGTGTAGGCACTAGATGGCCGAGAACATAGATCGACCCACAGATAAGCAGATTGGGCAGCATGGGAAGCCTGGTCGAAATGGCCACGCTGATCGAAGTCAGCACAACCGTTTCCATGAAGGCCAACACCAAACCAGGCACAATCTGCACCATTTCCGCCTGACATTGCTCTGCCGTAGGCGCTGGGTTGCACGTCTCTCTTGCGTCATACTTGACCTTGTAAGAGATCGTGAACAGGAAAATCGTGCCCAAGACCACGAAGAGGATAACCACCGGGATGATGATCCCAAGGAACTTGCCGAGAACAAAATGCCATCGGGCAATCGGCTTCGACAAGACGGTCATGGCGGTTCGGCCCTCGATTTCTTCCGCAATCGAGATGCTGGCCGTCCAAAGAGCAAGGATGGCCGACAGCACCAGAATGAGCACCAGGCCGGTATCCTTGACCACCTTGACGTCGTCGCCAAAGGTGAAATATGGAAAAATCGGAAAAATCAGCAGCGCGGCCACGCCGATGACCAGCAGGACATAGAACAAGGGTTGCGACAGACACTCTTTCGCCGTGGCCCAAGCAACCGCCGCCAGCTTGGGAGAAATCAAACGAACCAGCAGATGCACGCCCCAAAGCGCGAGGATCACGAGCACCGCGCCGACCGCGACCCGCCAGAGTGGCGCCAGCCAGGGAGCAATTCCCCCGAACAACAACAGATCATTCATTGCCACGCGCGAAATCCTTCCGTTCAACGCCCCGTTCTCGCAAGGTCACGTCTCGTTTTCCTCTTGTCAAAAAGGGGAAACCCGCGACAAACACCCGTTTCTCGGTGAAAATGCACCAAAAAACAGGCCCTTTCCCACGAAAACGCTAGACCCCCCAATCGTGTATCAGTATGAGCATATGCTTCTGATACGTCAAGGCAGTCGATTTGTTCGCCGGCAGTCCAGGCAATTCAGAATCTAATCTCGAAAGAGTTCGCCTCGCCGATGGGATCCAGCGAAGTCTGTTTCTTCGCCGTAATGCAACCTCGCAGTTCAGACTCGACCGCACTGAGAAACCGGTCGATTTCCGACGCGTTCCCCTCGACGACTGCATGCACTCGACCATCGGGCAGATTCTCGACGAATCCCGTGACGCGAAACCGTTCGGCAACGCGCCGCGTGGTATAACGAAATCCCACGCCCTGAACCCGGCCGCTGAAATACACTTCTCGACGCTCGACCGAATCGCTCATCAACGAACCCAACGCTCTCTCGACACCGACTGACCAACACCGCAATGTAGCCTATTTCAAACTCACACGCCAGAGGGGACATCGTTGTGGAAATTGCTGTCCTTGGCCTTTGACCACCCCGTTCGCGTCCGGGAATCATCCCTTGACGTTCATGTCCTTTTTCCGTACCCTCGCCCCACTATGTCTCACGGTACTGCCTGCAAATTTTCGCTGCTTTTTGCCGTTCTAGTCGTCGTGGCGTCAGCCGGGCCGACTTGGGCTCAGGCGCCCGACGGCCAGGTGCCGAACGTGGCCCGCGAGAGCGTGATTGTGCTCCACGGGGGTCAGGTTTTCAAGGGCAAGATCACTCGGGCCGACGACGTGTATCGCGTGGAGTTGCCCAACGGCGAAATCCGCGTCCGCGCGAACAAAGTGGCCTTTCAGTGCGACTCGCTCGAAGAGGCCTATGGTCGTCGTCGCGCGGCAATCCGCTTTGGCGACGCCGACGAGCATATCGAGTTGGCTCGTTGGTGCCAGCGCAACGAGTTGTTTGGCGCGGCGGCTCGCGAACTGGCCGATGCCATGGCCGCGGAGCCGAACAACCCGCTGGTTCCCCATTTGGAACGCCAGCTAAAAATGGCCATGACACCGGCGGAGCCTCGGTCCAAAGCTGCCAAGCCACCGAAAGCCGATGGCCCAACCGGCGAGGAGCTGGAAGAGATGATCCGCCAGATGCCCCCCGGTTCGGTCGAGATGTTCACTAATAGCATTCAGCCCTTGTTGCTCAATAGCTGCGCCGGCGGCGGGTGTCATGGAGCTCAAGGCAGCGGCGAGTTTCGATTGCTGCGGAACCATCCCAGCCGCCCGGCAAGTCGGCGAATGACGCAAAGGAATCTCCACGCAGCGCTCGAATGGATCGATCGTCGGAAGCCGGACGACAGTCGCCTTCTGGTCGAGTCGATTCGTGCTCATGGGACTGCGGAGAAGCCAGCCTTCACCGACAAGGACGCCGCCAAGTACCGCCAAATCGTCGAGTGGGTGTATCGCGTGGCCGAGCCCGGTAGGGCAAACCACTCGACGCCCGAGACAATTGACTTCAACGGTCTGGCCCAAGCGAGAGCAATGACGGCTGGCCCGACCACAAGACCAGGAAATGTTGGGGGGCTCGTCCCCAACGCATCTGGTGCGACGTTGACCCGTCCTCTCACGACGCCCAACGGCGTGCCTTCCGGCCAATCGACCGTCGTGGAACCGCCGGATGGCCAGCCAAACGGATCCTCGGTGAAGCGAGGGGTGCCGATCAAGCGGTTCGTTCCGGTCGATCCTTTCGACCCGGAAATCTTCAACCGGCGGTATCACGCGGCCGATTGATCCGGCTCGGCTTGACGGCTTTCTTGGCGACTCTCGGCGTTCAATTCTCAGACACGCCCACACGCTTTGGGAACCGTGCCCAGACCGCTCCCTAACGGTCGCGGCTCGGTTTGGCGTTGTCGCGGCTCGGTCCGGGATGCAGATCGATTTGGCCCGCTTCGAGTGCTTCGAGAAACTCGAAGTTGCTGGGGAGCGCATCGGGCAACACGGCCATTTCGGCCGGCGTGAACCAATGGACCGATTCGACCTCGGCCGGATTGGGAACCGGTTCAGCGTCGCCGATCAATTCGGCCA
>JAFGIR010000218.1 GCA_016929515.1 Pirellulales bacterium
AGGCGGCGCGGCGGATGCAGTGTTCCAGCAACATAAAGCAGTTGAGCCTGGCCGTGTTGAACTACGAGAGCACGCACCACGTTTTGCCGGCCGCGGGCATTTGCGACATCGTCGACAGCACTTTTGATTGCCAATCGAACACGATGTTCAGTTGGGTCGTGTTGATCTTGCCCTTCATGGAACAAACGGCGCTCCACGATCGCTTCGATTTCCGCGTATCGGTCCGCAATCAAGACGGGAATCCCCAGGCCGAGCAACCGCCGATTTTGCTGTGTCCAAGCGACGGGGCTCGGGGGCGTCTATTCATCGACGCGACGTTGACCGCCGGCAGACCCTTCGGCAAGGGCAACTACGCGGCCTATTGCTCGATTCTTCATATCGACGACCAGGAGAGTCCTCCCGGAAAGTGGCCGTATGCTTTTCCCGGCGCCATCGTCGGCCACGGCCAGGCGACCAGCTCGATCACCGACGGCCTCTCAACCACGCTGATGTTGGCCGAGGTTCGCACGCGCGACCAGCAGCAAGATCAGCGGGGCGCCTGGGCACTACCCTGGGCCGGATCTTCGTTGCTGTCGGTCGATCGGCATGCTCAGGCGTTGAGCCATTACGTGCCGGACAATTATACGAGGGGAATGGCGCAAACGCCGAATTGCCAGGGCCCCATCTACGACATGATTTACCATTGTGTCGACCCGGCGGGGGCACAATGGGAACACATGCCGTGCGCGACCTGGGCACCCGGGTACCCCAACGGTTTTCTCTCCGCGGCGACGCGCAGTCTCCACCCGGGCGGAGTGAATGTGTCGTTCGTCGACGGCCACGTTATGTTCATGCAAAACGACATCGACGAGATCGTCATGGCCTACATGGCGTGCGTCAACGACGGCCAAATCATCAATCTGGATGATCTTTCGCTCTGACCCATCAGCGATGTTCGGAAAACAGCCCAGCCGATGAAAAAACTAGCCTATCTGCCGGTCGCCCTCATCGTAGTCGGATGTCTCTTGCTGGTGGGAGCGGCCGCCTGGCGGCACGTCAAGAACCCTCGATACTACTGGGGAGAAGACGAGGCCAACGCACTCACCACCGCGGGCCTCGAATATCATGCGGCCGCGCATCAAATGGCCCACGCGCACACCCAGGCCGAGGAGCAGAAGTTCGAGGAAGCGCGTGCCCGCTTCCATAAAAAAGATGCGGCATTCCAGGAAGCCACGGAACGTTATGAACGTCCGATCCGGCTGTTGCGTTACTCGGGCATTGCGTGCCTGGTGGTCGGAGCCTTGGGCTACTATGTTTTGCGCGCGGTTGCCGGCGGTTGACCGCTCACGGTGCCGGCCCCCTGCCCTATTTTTTACCACCTCTATTGGGTTTTTTCCGAACGGCACGCACCATTCTCGCGAAGCGTGCGTATTACTGGAAAACAGCCGGTCTCCTTGGTTGAAGCCTGCCGAGCGAAGGAACGCAAGTCTCAGAAATATGGCTTGAATTCTCCCGGGCGTGCGTATAGAGTTCAGGGGCGTGTCGACCTTCGGCCCACAAGAGGGTGTGGAATCCGTTTCTCCTGGACCAGGCCACGGAGGTTTCCCCATGGTGTGTCCATTGTGCAAGAAGGGAAAGTGCACCGGAAAGTGCGAGAAATCGGGCGGAAAGAAGGGGAAGAAAAAAACAAGGGCAAGAAGAAGAAAGAGAAGTAGGCCGGCTTCATTGAAAAGGAGACATGGACGTGCACGCTCGCACCGAAAACGCATTGGCCACGGCGGCCTGGATAGGCCTTTTTGCCTGGTCGCTCTGTGCCTCGTCGGCCGAAGCCGACGCGATTCACCACGTGCGGAAGACCTACAACGACCAGCCGTTCGATTACACGATGAAGTTGGCGGCCGACCGGGACGCCTATCGCGTGTACCGTCTGACCTATCCCTCGCCGGTCGTTACGCCGGTCGCGGCGAACAATACGATCCCGGCCGACTACTATCTGCCCAAGGGAATCGCGCCGGGCGATCCGAAACGGCCGGCGGTCGTTTGCCTCCACATTCTCAACGGCAACTTCGAGCTGGTCCAAATGATCTGCTCGTCGTTGGCATCGCGGGGCGTGCCGGCCGTGATGTTCAAGTTGCCCTACTACGGCGAGCGGAGTCTGCCGGGCGGACGCCGCGCGTTGCTCTCGAAACCGGAGTTGTTTCTCACTGCCCTGCCCCAGGGCGTCGAGGACGCGCGCCGCACGGTCGATCTGTTGGCCTCGCGCGAGGAGGTCGATTCCCAACGCATCGGCGTGGCGGGCATCAGCCTGGGCGGGCTGTTGGGGGCCACGGCGGCCGCTCGCGACCCGCGGCTGAACCGCGCCGCGTTGATTCTGGCCGGCGGCGACCTGGCCCAAATCATCGACACGGCAAGCGAAGCGCGAGACTTGAAAAGGTTTCTTGCCACGCTCGGACCCGAGCGGCGCCGCGAGTTCGACCGAGTGATCGCATCGATGGATCCATTGAACCACGCCGCGGCGCTTCGAGAGCGTGCCCAACGGGGGCACGTCCTGATGTTCAACGGCACCGACGATCGAGTGATTCCCAAAGTGTGTGCCGAAAAACTGGCGGCGGCGCTGGGTATCTCGGATCGCGTGGAGTGGCTCGAAGGACTGGGGCACTACACGGCCATGGCCGCGCTGCCTCAAATCCTGTCGACAACCGTCGATTTCTTCGCCCAGGATCTGCCCGAGGGAGTCGCGCTCGCGCCGGTGCCGCCGCGGAAATCGGCCACGCCGACGGCGATCGTCGGCCGCATGCTGGCCGGCGTGAGCACCTTGATGAGCGTCGCGCCCGACGAGCGGCATTGTCATCGGGTCGATTTGAGCGTGACCGCGACGCTCAAGGGCGGCAAACCGGTCGATGCCTCGGTGCAACTGGTCCGCGGCCATGGCGACCGGTTTCGGCTGTCGGTCGACATTCGTCGGCCGTTGCGTGTTGCGGCCGCGTTGGGCAACAGCGGCGTGCCGTGGATGGCCTCGGGCGGAAAGACCGTTTTTCGTGGTTCACTCGGCCCTGGCGAAACGCCGCCGCCGGCGATCGATCCCAAGCATCTTCTCAAACTGCAAATGGTCTCCGGCGTCGTGGCTGGCGCGGCCATGGCCCCGAGCTTGTTGGACAGCGTGGTCACGCTCGAAGAAGACCGGGCCGCCACCAACGTTCACGCCGTGCGGATCACGTCGAAGAAGGACCCGAGTGACTGGGCTCGGCTCGTGCTGCACGCCGACGGCCGACGACCCGATCGGGTTGAGTTCGATGTCGACGGCACCCGCGGCACCGTGAAGTTCCTCGCGTGGCAGTTCAACTCGCCCGTCGAGGAGGAGCGCTTCGCGCCGCCGGCCGATTTGCCGGTGCGCGAGGTCCGCCGGGCCGACGTCGAGCGGATGTTTGTGGCGATGTTCAATTTTGCCATGGAGAAAGCCAAGTGAAATACTCTGCAGAAAGCCCCGTTTCGCACAGGGGGTGGCTGGTGGCTGAGCGTCGCGAAGCCCCAGAGTTCGGCGATCTGGGGTACCGCTGCGCTATGCCCCAGCCACCCGTCGTCCGGCTGGCGATGGCGGCCGCCGTCCTGTTGCTGATGCCCGCCGTCTCGATAGGAGCCGAAACGCCCGTGTCTTTGGCGCCGGCGTTGAAGTTGGTCGACCAAACGGCGCACGGCGTGTTGGCCACGTCGCAAGGCAAGACGTTCTTGATGGTCGAGGGCACGCCGGAGCAGATGGGCACGGCTCACGGAAAACTGCTGGCCGCCAAAGCCAGACGGCTGACCAACCGCGTGCTTTACGTCGTGGGGGCGGGCGAGAGCTTCCGGTCGGGCCAGTGGTTCATGGATCAAATGGCCCAAATCGAGCGGCGCACGTCGCCTTACATTCCCAAACGGTTTTTCGACGAATGCGACGCATTGAGCCGGGCGTCGGGCGTTTCGCGGCGCGACGGCCGCTACGCCAATCTGTTTCCCGAACGATTCCATTGCAGCGGCATCGCCGTGCGCGGCAAGGCCACGCGCGACGGTCGCGTGCTACACGCCCGGGTGCTCGACTACATGACCGACGTCGACCTTCAGGCATCGGCCGTGGTCGCCGTGTTCATGCCCGAGGGCTATCACGCCTGGATGAGCCTGGGCTACGCCGGCTTTATCGGCACGGTCAGCGCGATGAACGAGAAGCACCTGGCCGTCGGCGAGATGGGCGGCCGCGGCGAAGGCGATTGGGATGGGTTGCCGATGAGCCTTCTGTTGCGCGACGTCATGGAACGAGCGTCGACCGTCGACGAGGCGGTCGCGATTATCCAGCAAACGCCCCGCACGTGCGAGTATTACTACGTGCTCAGCGACACGAGCCGCGCGATGGTCGGCTTGCACTGTACGCCCGAGAAGGTCGTCATTCTCAAGCCGGGCCAACAGCATCCCCGGTTGCCCTTCATTCCGGAGGATTCAATCATCATTTCAGGCGGTGCCCGGGCCGAGGCGGCCAGCCGGCGAATCCAAGCCGCCTATGGCCGGCTCGATCCGGCGGGCATGATCGAACTGATCAAACGGCCCGTCGCCGCGAGATCGAATCTGCACAACGCCGTCTTCTCGCCCGAGACCTTGGACATGTGGTTTGCCGACGCGGGCCGGCGGACGGCGGCCTGCGACGAACCCTACGCCCACTGCAATCTGACCCAACTGATCGAGTTCTATCGGACGAGCCAAATCAAGAAGCAGAAGATCGAGTCGGCCGAACCACAACAGTAACACGTGGTGATTCTGGGCTCTGCCCACTGCCGGGGGGAGTCGGATTGGTGGCCAAATGAAACCGCAGCCAGCGAAGGGCGCGCGTGCAAATACGCACCCTTCTTCTTTTGGGCTTCTGACCTGTCCCGCCCACGCCCGATTTCATCATCGGCCGACCACGTTCCGTGGCCGTCCGTCGAGAAACGCCCGGACGTTGTTTACGGCAATCGTCATCAGCCGGTCGCGGGCCTCGCGGGTCGCCCAGGCAATGTGCGGCGTGACGTAGCAGTTCTTTGCCGAAATGAGTGGGTTATCGGCCGACGGAGGCTCGGCTGAAAGAACGTCCAGACCGGCTCCGGCTATCCGGCCCGAGTTGAGCGCGTCGGCCAGGGCCTCCTCGTCGATCAGCGGCCCACGGGCCGTGTTGATCAGCAGCGCCGTTGGTTTCATCTGGGCCAACCGCTGGGCATTGACCATTTTTTCCGTTTCGTCACACAGCGGGCAGTGTAGCGAGACAACGTCGCTCCGGCGAAACAGCGTTTCGAGTTCGACTTTGGTGGCGCCGTCGCCAAGCTCTTTCGGCGTGGCCACGTCGTAGGCCAACACCTTCATGCCCAGCGCGCGGCACAGTTGGGCCGTCGCCCGACCGGTCTGGCCGTATCCGACAATGCCGATCGTGAGGCCGTCGAGCTCGACGAGCGGACAGTCCCAGAAGCAAAAATCGTCGGACGCGGCCCAGCGACCCTGGCGGACCGCTTCGGCGTGATGGGCGACGTGCTGGGTGAAATTGAGGAGATGGGCAATCACCATCTGGGCCACCGATCGCGTGCTGTAGCTCGGCACGTTGGTCACGACGATCGCTCGCTTCGCCGCGGCGTCCAGATCGACGATGTCGTATCCGGTGGCCAGGACGCCGATGTACTTCAGTTGGGACAGTCTTTCGATGGTGTCCCGGTCGAAGGCCACTTTGTTCGTGAGGACGATTTGGGCCTCGGCCGCGCGGGCCGCCGTTTCTCCCTCCGGCGTGCGATCATGAACCGTACAGTCTCCGAGCGATTCGAGCGATTCCCAACTCAAATCGCCCGGATTCAGCGCGTAGCCGTCGAGCACCACGATACGTACCATTCATCTCTCCTTCGCTGAGCTTAGTATCTTTGCCAAGAAAGGTGATTTCAGCCGCTGCTCATTCATGATACGCATTCTAGGCTTTTCTGGCAGCCCGGCTTGGCAGCAGCGAATCGTCGGCCCCCTAAGTTAAGTAGCGCAAGAGTCCTCCGCGCTGTTCCGATATGGGCATGGCGAACGCCCCGGAGGTGCAAGCCCATTGCCGGCCGATACACGTCCAAACCGACTTCGTGGCACAGATGTTTGGAATTTCCCGATTTTACGGTTCCAATAATGGCACATTGGTGCGGTTCCTAATAGGGGGTTATCCAAATGTATCACCGTGCAGCGATGACGAACGTGAACGATCCAGACCTTGTGCCTGAGTTTGTACAACTTCAAACCAAGCATCAGCAGCGCGTGTTCTCGTTCATTCTGACGCTTGTGCCGCATTGGCCCGACGCGGAGGAAATCCTGCAAGAAACGAACATGGTCCTTTGGCGGAAGCAGAAGCAGTATGAGCCGGGAACGGACTTTGTGCGTTGGGCCAATCAAGTGGCTTACTTCGAGGTACTCAAGCACCGCAAGCGGCAACAAGGACACGTCAAGCAATTCAGCGAGGCCTTCATCGAGGACGTTGCGGAAGAAGCGTTCAAGTTGAGCGGTCCGCTTCAGGCCCAGCGCGACGCGCTGGCCGCGTGTCTCGAAAAGCTCCCGGTGAAGGATCGGGCACTGGTCTCGCATCGCTATTTGGAGGGAGCCACCACCAAGACGGTTGCCGCGTCGGTTGGACGGTCGGTCGAGGCGGTCTACAAATCGCTGCAGCGAATTCGTGGCGCCTTGCTGGGGTGCATTCGGCGAACCGTCGTCGCGGAGGAAGGCGCATGAACGAACCGAATCCGGTCCAGCTCGAAGTCGAAGCGCTTTGCGGCGAACTGATCGACGGTCACATTACCAACGAGCAACGGCAACGTCTCGAAAAACTGGTCCAAAGCGACACAGTCGCGAAACGAACGTACATCGAGTTTTTCAATCTGCACGCGGCGCTGTATCGCTATAACTCGACACATGTGGCGCTGCCGAACACACCAAATCAGGCGTCAGGCGATGCGGGATCGCCCATCCTCGGGTTCCTGGGCGACGTTTTCAGGCAGGGAACCGATTTTCTTTCGCGATCGTTCGTGTTGACGCTTCTGGTGGCGATTGGTCTGCCGGGACTCGTCCTCTTGATTTTCGTGCTCGACATGTCTCGTCAAGTCGTGGTGCCGGCGCCGGAACCGCACGTTGCCGTGGCTCCCGTGCACGTGACACCGGCACCCGCGACGGTCGCCCGGATCACAAACTTGCATCGGTGCGTCTGGAAGGAGGGCAGCACCCAGGCGACCGTGGGCGCGAAGTTGTCCACCGGCCAGACACTGGAGTTGAAGGAAGGGTTGGTCGAACTAGCGTTTGCCGACGGCGCCAAAGTGATTCTGCGCGGGCCGGCCACTTTCGACACGATCAATGTCAAACGAGGCTTTCTCCACGTCGGCAGCCTCGTGGCTAACGTGCCCAAGGGAGCCGAGGGATTCGCCGTCGCGACACCAACCGCGGAAATGATCGACCTGGGAACCGAATTCGGCGTATCCGTCGACGCGGCTGGGGTCTGTGAGGCACACGTCTTCGCCGGCCAGATCGAGGTGGGCGTCCACGAGTCGGAGAAGGATGCCCCGGGAGAGTTCGAATTCCTGACCGTCGGTCAGGGAACCAGGATCGAAAAGACTGAAGCCGGAGCGGTCCGGACGGAGACGATCGTCTCGGCGCCCCGAAATTTCGTCAGGCGGATTGCTCCCGACACCATCGCCGGCCTTCCGGAACCGACCGTCGTGTTCAGGCATCAAGGCGATCGTGACCCGACCACCGAAGGCTGGGAACATTATCTTCAGAAAGACATATCCATTCCGGTGACGAACGTGAACGCGTCACCCACTCCGAAAGACCAGGCACCCGCTTGGTTCCTCAACGACTCTTCAAAGGAAATTGGCATCCACTACAGGAAGACCAGGCTACCACGTAGCCTGGTTGACGAAGCGAAGGAGAAGGGATGGGTCATGCGCGCCCGGGTGAAGGTTGCCGGACGTGACTCGGCAGGCAAGTTGTTGGCCTTCTACAGCTACTGGCTGAAGGGATGCAAATGGGCCCTTCGCATCGGCGTCGGCAAGGATGGGAACCAGTGTCTGACTTTGGACGGCAAGAGCTCCCTGGGGGAAAACAGGACGGTGGACCTGCCCAATTCCCGCGATGCCTATGTCGACTACGAAGTCCGGTACTATCCGGAAACGCACGATGCAGACGTCTATGTTAACGGAAAGCTGCTCGCCACGGGCTACTACATGCCATGTCGCCTTGGGGCAATGCTCCATTTCGGCACTTTTCAAGAGTATGAATGCGAGGCAAGCTTCGCACGCATCGAGTGGGGAATTATCAGACAGGATTAGAGGCACGAGGAGGTGTCGAGCAACACGACTCGGGCACGAACGGCGCGGGCCTGTTCGCCGTGGGTTCGACACCGCGGCATCCTGAGGTAGGTGGTTTGTGTTTCTCATCATTGTGTTTGGAGGAGAACTATGAGACGGCAGATTTTTTTCTTCGCGGCAGTGGCCTTCTTCGCTGTGTGCGCATGTACCAACATGGCCTTAGGGTCAGTCGTTACCAATGCCCAAGCCTCGGGCGATTGGGTGGTTTCCACAACGTGGGACAACGGCGTCCCCGTGTGGGTATATGGCGACGCCGCCCAGCAGAGTGACGCCGTAATCAATGGCGGCTACACGGTTGCCATCAACACGGGTGATGCCGCCACCGCATACCGCGTGCCCATCGGGGATAATACGAATGGCGAGACGGGAACGCTCAACATGACCGGCGGTACACTCCAGACCGATAAGATGTTGTCGCTTGGCGGGTTTTTGAACGCCGCTTCCAACGGGACCGGAATTCTCAACCAATCGGGCGGCAACATCCTAGTTGGCGCCAACGACCCTGGCCCGCACTACGAACAGCTTGTTATTGGACATAAGGGCACATCCCACGGCATCTACAATCTCTCGGGCGGTACGATGGATGCCCCCGAGGGCCTCTCCATAGGGCATGCAGCGACTTCCAGCGGCGAAATGCATCAGACGGGCGGTGCCATCACTGTCGGCGACAACGCCGATCCTGCTCAAGGTTACTTCAATATTGGAAACTCGGGTCTGGGTACCTACACCATGGAAGCAGGAACCGTCACCATGACGACCCAGCCCTTCTACCTGGGATACGCCGCCACGGGCAACGGCGCCGTCGTGCAGTCGGGTGGCGATATCGACGCAGTCAATCTGATACTCGGCCGGCTGGGTGTCGGCAATTATTCGATGAGCGGTGGAACGCTCGACGTCAGCGAGAATGCGTGGATCGGCTCCAGGGGCGGGGCCGACGGAACGTACACTCTCTCCAGCGCCGCCAACGTCGATATTATCGGCAACTTGAATGTGTGTGCCGCGACGGACGACGGCGGGGCTACTCCGAGTGGAACCTCGGGCGAGCTGAACCTCATCGGAGATGGCGTCACGCTCACCGTGGGTGGCAATCTGATTGCCACCGGAGCCAGCGTTGATTCCTCGAATAGCTCGCTCATCAATTTCACGACCAGCGCGGCCGGCGGCGTCAGCACGATTGGCGTCACGGGCAGCGCGGACGTGGACGGCGCGGTTATCGACATTGTCGAAAGCACTCCGCTGGCCCTCGGCACGGTCTTGGATCTTGTCTCGACCGGCATCGGCGTCAGCAACCTTGCCGGCGCTTCGGTCGGATCCACGGCGGCCGGCACGTGGACGCTGCGACTGGGCGGCATGGACGATAAGGTCCTTCAGGCGGTCAAAGTGCCCGAGCCGAGTTGTGCCGTTTTGGTACTGATCGGCGCGATCGTGGCCCATGCCTTCCGCCGACGATGAAGTCTTTCGAAGCAGAGAAGAGGCAGCGTCTCGCGGGAATCCGTGAGATGCCAGCCATGCGTGCGATGCTGTGAACCGTTTGGGAGTGATCGACGTTTGCATTAGCAGTGACACCAGGGTAACCGGCTGGACCCGGCATTCGCGGAAAGAACCGCGGCCCCACGAACTCACTACTTCTGCAACCGTCAAGAAGTGCTGTCTCATCCTGTCTTCGCCATTGCGAGTACTAGGTGTGAAACGCCATCGGCCGTTGAAATAACGAGTCATTCCACGCTATTCGACGTGTGTTGCGATACCATGGCATCCGATTCGCGGTCAGGACTATTTTTTATCAACGAGTTGTATGGAGGAATATTCATGAGACAGCAGATTCTTCTTTTGGCAATGGCGGCGGTCTTCATTGCCGGCATGTGCGCGAACACGGCTATCGGGCAAACAGACCTTAATGCTGTTGCCACCGGCAATTGGGTCGATTTCACCACTTGGGATTCGGCCTTTTTTGAGATCCCCACGGAGACGCACGACGCCCAGATCAATAACAACTATACGGTCTACATCAACACGGGCGACGCGGCCGATTCGTTCCGCACGGTCGTCGGGGACAACGTCGATGAGACCACGGGAACGCTCACCATATCCGGTGGTACGCTCCGAACCGACAAAATGTTGTCGCTCGGCGGATTCGAAGCCGTTGGCGGCAGCAACGGGACCGGTATTCTCAACCAATCGGGCGGCGACATCTTGATTGGTGATATTGTTCCTGGCAATACGTATGCACAGCTTGTCGTGGGACATAAAGGCACATCCCACGGCATCTACAATCTTTCGGGCGGCACAATCGACGCCCCGCAGGGGCTCTCCATCGCGCATGTCGCGACTTCCACCGGGGAAATGCATCAAACGGGCGGCCAAGTCACTTTAGGCACCGACCCTGCACAACCTGGTCATGGTTACTTCAACGTCGGGAACTCGGGGGTAGGTGAATTCTCCATGACTGCGGGAAGCATCACCATGTACACCCAGCCGTTCTACGTGGGATACGCCGCCACGGGCAACGGCACCGTCGACCAGTCTGGCGGCACGATTACTGCAATCAATTTGCTCGTCGGCCGCGCGGGCGTCGCCGACTATGACATGAGCGGTGGAGCCATCACCGTCGCCGAGAACGCGTGGATCGCGGCCAGAAGCGCTGCCCAGGGGATATTTTCCCTGTCTGGTGATGCCGACGTCCAGATCACCGGCAATTTGAACGTTTGTCCCGCGGTGGGTGACGACGGCAATGCTCCCACTGGAGCCTCGGGCACGTTGAACATCGTGGGTGAGAGCGTCACGATTACCGTCGGCGGCAACCTGGTCGCCACGGGAGCCACGGTGACCGATCCGGAGGAAATCTGGGTGAACGAGTCGCTCTTCAATTTCACCACCGGCGCAACCGACGACGTCAGCACGATTTCCGTGACCGGCACCGCGGACATCGACGGCGCCGTTTTCGATATTATCGAAACCGGTTCGGCGGGCGACGGCACGATCTTGGATCTGATTTCCACCGGCGGCGGCATCAGCAACTTCGCCACCGCTACCGTCGGACCCACGGCAACCGGCATTTGGGCGCTCCAATTGGGCGGCGCCAGCGACGAAATCCTGCAAGCCGTCAAATTGTCCTCCGCGCACATTCCCGGCGATGCAACGGGCAACGGAATCGTTGACGACGAGGATGCCCAGAGATTGGCGACGAACTGGGGGACTAACGGCAGCGAGATCGGCTGGTCCCAAGGTGATTTCGACGGAGATAATATCGTCGGCCCGAAGGACGCTTCGATCATGGCGGCCAACTGGGGCTTCGGTACCGGCGGCGAGGCCAGCGCGGTGCCCGAGCCTTCGACGCTCGTACTCATGCTCGGCACATTGTGCTTGCTTCTCGCAAGAAGGAGAAGCCGCTGAGCAAGCCCCCATTTGCGGGAAAGCACCCACATGGGAAACACAACGGCAAAGTGCGAAGTATTTGCTGCGGTATTACTTTCAGTTCTCCGTAGTCTTGTTCTGCGTCGGATTGTCGGCCGGTAGCGTACCTGGAACCTTGGTCCAGGTCGCCCGGCCCGGCAGTCTTTCGTTCGCTCGAACCGTCATTGTCTGGCAAGGGTCATACTCTGAAAAAGGCGTTTCCGGTTCGTCGTCCGTGGCGACCGGATGCGCCGCGCATGGGCTAAAGGAGAGAATGGAGGACGAGAATCATGACGTCTGACCGTCGTCCTCACGGTTTCACGCTCGTCGAACTCCTGGTGGTTATCGCGATCATCGGGATTCTCATCGCCATGCTGCTGCCGGCGGTTCAGGCGGCTCGTGAGGCGGCTCGCCGCATGAAATGCGCGAACAACCTGCACAACCTGGCCATCGCCTCGTTGAATTACGAGTCGTCGTTTCACTGTTTCGCCACTGCTCGAATCAGGGCGGGGGGAAGCGTCGCGCAACAGTGTGTCTGGAGTACCCAAGCGAGGATCATACGTTTCCTGGAGGGCAACACGGTCGCGCAATTCATTGATTTTGAAAGGTACCCAAATCCCGACAATTCACCTGCCCGGTTCGAAACGGTCAGCACGTTTCTCTGTCCGTCGGATTTCAACCGGCTGAAGGACGCCACGTGGCATCCCCATTCAAGCTGGGGAAAGAACAACTACAAGGTTTGCACCGGCAACGAAGTCGGGATCTGGTCTTCCGACATGGGCGTCGAACAAGCCAACGGAGTTTTCGTCACCAACCTGTTCGTTTCGCTCAACGACGTCACCGATGGCACGAGCAAGACCGCCATGATATCCGAAGCCAAGCTGGGCGACGGAGATCCCAACCACATCGAGATCCCCGGCGATTGGTTTCGCATTAGTACGAGCAATAGGACCAAGGACGCGGTCTACCAAGCTTGCATGAGCGTCGCCCCCGCCACCGGCACCTCCTCCCAAGGCTCGCAGTCCGGACAAAACTGGGTCTGGGGCAATTACAACACGACGCGCTACAACCACGTCATGGGCCCCAACGACAAGAGCTGCGTGCGTGCTTCCGGCACGATCGACTTCAGCAGCGGTTGGAGCGCCGTCAACGACAATGGAGGCGCCACGACCGCATCGAGTTGGCATCCCGACGGCGTGAACCTCGCGCTGGTCGACGGCTCCGTCCGCTTCGTCAGCGATCGGATCGACATCAACATCTGGTGGGCACTCGGAAGCTGCGACGGCCAGGAAGTGATTTCTGATTCCGATTGGTGATCGGCTGCCGTGATTTCCCTCATGGATGCCCAACCCACCACGGCTCGGTCACGGAAGCACTTCACGGCCGAACCGCGCGGGTGCCATGGGCATCACGAGGCAGTCACGACCGATCGCGGCACGTGCAACCACCACGCTCCCCCCCCTCGTCGCGCCTGAAGGTGATTCCCAATTCGCGGAGTTGTTTCGCGTCGACCGCGCCGGGCGCGCCGGTCATCAAGTCGGTTGCCCGTTGGGTTTTCGGAAACGCGATGCAATCGCGAATGTTGGTCATTCCGGCGAACAGCATGACGAGGCGATCGAGCCCCAGCGCGATTCCGCCGTGAGGGGGCGCGCCGTACTGTAGCGCGTCCAACAGAAATCCGAATCGGGCCGCGGCGGTTTCCGCGTCGATGCCCAAGAGGCGGAAAACCTTCTGTTGGAGCTTCTGATCGTGAATTCGGATGGTGCCTCCGCCCGCCTCATAGCCGTTGACCACGAGGTCGTAGGCCTGGGCACGGCATCGGCCCGGCTCGCTGTCGAGTCGCTCGACGTCCTCGGCGCGGGGCGTCGTGAAAGGGTGGTGCATGGCGGTCCAGCCGCCGTCCTCCTCGTCGACGGCGAACATCGGAAACTCGACCACCCAGGAGAAATTCATCTCCTTCAGGTCGTAGAGTTTCAGTTCGGCGCCCAGTCGTTTCCGCAGCCCGTAGAGCGCCTTGCACGTCACTTCGAACTCGTCGGCGACGATCAACAGCAAGTCGCCCGGCTCGGCTTCCATTCGCTGGGCGATTCGTTCCAGGAGCGTGGCGTCGAAGTTCTTGGCGATGGGCGAAGCCAGAGTGCCTCCTTCTTCGACCTTGAACCAGGCGAGGCCCTTGGCGGCGAAATCCTGCTGGACGTAGGTGGTCAACTCGTCGATGCCCTTGCGTGAGTAACGGCCGGCGGCCCCCTTGGCGTTGATACCCCGCACCCGCCCGCCCGACTCGACCGCCGAGCGGAACACGCGGAACTCGGCCTCGGCCGCCAGGTCGCCGAGATCGATGAGTTCCATGCCGAAGCGCAGGTCGGGCGCATCGTGGCCGAAACGCTCCATCGCTTCGTCGTAAGTCATTCGCGGTAGCGGAAGCTTTAGTTCCCGGCCACAGAATTCCTTGACCAGTCGCGCCATGAGGCCGTCGATCACGCGGAGAATATCGTCGAGATCGACAAAAGCCATTTCGAGGTCCAACTGGGTGAACTCGGGTTGCCGGTCGGCTCGGAGATCCTCGTCGCGGAAACACCGCGCGATTTGCATGTACCGATCGTAGCCGGCGATCATCATGATCTGCTTGTAGAGCTGGGGCGATTGCGGCAACGCATAGAGCGTTCCCGGCTGGACGCGGCTGGGAACCAGATAGTCGCGAGCGCCCTCGGGCGTGCTACGGCCCAGCACGGGCGTCTCGACGTCGATAAATCCCAATTGGTCGAAGTAGTCGCGCATGATTTTAGTCATGCGGTGGCGCAGGAAAAGCGTCTTTTGCATTTCCGCACGGCGAAGATCCAGATAGCGATACTTCAGACGAAGGTCTTCGCCCGGCAGTTCCTTCTGGCTGGGTTGTAGCGGCGGCGTGAGGCTCGAATTGAGAACCGTCAGACGCTCGACACGAACCTCGATCTGGCCGGTGGGCAGCTTCGCGTTGACCGTTCCTTCGGGCCGCGGAGCCACCTTGCCCGTTGCCTGGATGACGTACTCGCTGCGCAGCGACTTCGCCTGACCGAGCACGGCCTGGCCGCTTTCGGGCCCAAACACGAGTTGCGTCCGACCGTAACGATCACGCAAGTCGACAAACAAGACGCCGCTATGGTCGCGGGCCGTGTCGACCCAGCCGCACAGCGTGACTTCTTGCCCAACGTGTTTGTCGTTCAATTCACCGCAAGTATGTGTTCGAAGCACGTGTTCGATATCCTTGTTTCTATTGCGTAGATGGGTGTCGAAATTCAAAACCCCTAATTCTAGCCCTGTCTCCCCCTGGCGCAAAGGCTACGGGCCGAAGGGTGCCGGCCGGCGCGGTACCACGCGGCGCGGACATCATTAACCAGCATACCTTTTTTCGCCCTCCGGCGACGACACGCCGTTGGAAGAATCGGTCTAGACGGTTTCTCCGAGCCGGGCCATCTCGGCTGCCAGACCCACCAAATCGAGTGGGTCTTCGGCCGTCACGAAACGGCACTCCGTGAGCCCTCGAAACCACGTGCCCTGACGCTTGGCGAACTGCCGGGTGTGGGTTTGAACCAGTTCGACGGTCCGTTCGAGACGGCCCCCCTCTTGGATAAAATCGATGACTTCACGGTACCCGAGTGCTTGACGGGCCGTCCGGCTTAGCGGTTCGGACCGGGCAACCAGCCCGCGGACCTCGTCGACCAACCCGGCCGCGAACATTTGTCGGACCCGGCGATCGATTCGCTCATAAAGGACCTCTCGCGGCCACGTTACGACGAACACGCGGCACTCGTCGGCCGGCCGGCCGTGGTCGAACTGCTGTTGGAGTTCGCTAATCGGTTGGCCGGTTTTTCCGAAGACTTCCAGCGCGCGAATGATGCGACGCGTGTCGTTCGGGTGGAGCCGTTCGGCAGTCGTGGGGTCGACTTGCGCCAATCGCTCATGGAGCACCGTTGGCCCTCCGACGTTGGCCTCTTCCATGAGCCGGCGCCGCAACGGCCAGTCGGCCGGCGGACCTTCGAAGATGCCCCGAAGAAGCGATTTCAGATAGAGCGGCGTTCCACCCACGAAAAGAACCTCGCGCGAGCGCCGGCGAATGGCCTGGGCCGCCAGGGCTGCCGCCTCGACGTATTGAGCCAGGCTAAACTCCTCGTGGGGCTCGATGACGTCGACCAGATGGTGAGCCACCTCGCGGCGCTCGTCCGGCGAGGGCTTCGCCGTCCCGATGTCCATGCCGCGATACAAGGCCATCGAGTCCATCGAGATAATCTCGGCCCCAATCCGCCGCGCAAGCTCGATGCCCAACGGAGTTTTGCCCGAGGCGGTCGGCCCCGTGAGAAACCAGCAGTCGTGAAAGTCGTGTTTCGACATTCGACAAAGCTCAGTCGTGTTCTTGGCTGATGATTGGCCGTCCACCGCACCAAACGGCCACGACCGGCGTATCACTTTCGAGCAACCAACGATAAGGATCGGTAGTGGCACCGGCTTCTTCCGGCAGCGCGACGGCGATCAGGTCGGCCCGTCGGCCCAACTCGATCGCGCCTAGCCGATGCTGCTGCCCCAGGGCGGTCGCTCCGCCGAGCGTGGCCAGCCGGACCAGGGTTCCCGGCTCGATGCCCGGGTGGCGGCGATGGACCTCGCGCATCTCGGCCAACATGCTCAGGTCGGGCGATGACGCGCGCGAGTCGGTGCCCAGCGCAACGCCGACGCCCGCCGCGAGCAGCTTCTCCAGCGGATACGGATCGTGCTGGAAAAACGCATGGGTTCGCGGACAATAGACCACGGCCATCCGATCGGCGTGCTCCGTCAGAAACGCGACGTCTTCATCGGCCAGGTAGTTGCCGTGAATCACGAGCGCTCGATGCGCGCCGGAGAGCGTTTGAAGATAGCCGAGCACCGAGAG
>JAFGIR010000219.1 GCA_016929515.1 Pirellulales bacterium
CCTACACGACCAAGCCGGGCGAGTCGGGTGTCCGGGTCGTCGACACCGTGACCAACCGCTCGGACGAGCCAGGCCAAATGCAGTTGCTCTATCACATCAATCTGGGCACGCCACTTGTCGACCCTGGCTCGAAGCTCGTCGCGCCGGTGGCCAAGATCGCGCCGCGCTCGGCCGGCGAATGGGAGAAAATTGCCACTTGGGACACCTATCATCCCGAAACGCCGGGTGCCGAAGGCGTGTGTTTCTTCGCGAAGCTGTTGGCCGGCGCCGACGGCTGGACGCGAGCCCTGTTGCACAACGCCGCGGCCACGCGAGGTTTCAGCGTGAAGTACAATACGACCCAACTGCCTTGCTTCACGCAATGGAAGAATGCTCAGACCGCGGCCGACGGCTACGTGACCGGATTGGAGCCGGCCGTGAACTATCCGAACGAACGACCGTTCGAAGAAGCAAAAGGACGCGTCCTGACGCTGGCC
Organism: Pirellulales bacterium; assembly: GCA_016929515.1. Classification (GTDB taxonomy): domain Bacteria; phylum Planctomycetota; class Planctomycetia; order Pirellulales; family Thermoguttaceae; genus UBA11386. The sequence continues at coordinate 477 of JAFGIR010000219.1, forward strand.
CCGGGCGAATCGCGTAACTTCGAGTTCGCGTTGGAAGCCCACGGCGACGCCAAGACGGTTGCCGCGGCCAAGCAGGAGGTGGCCGCGCTCCAAGCGGGCCAGCAACCGGAAGTCCTCGCCGACCCCGACCCGGACTGGTCGATGCCGTAGACATTCCTCTCCGGCTCGGCACCACGTTGCTGATTCGATGAAACCGGTGGTAATCGTCCGACAGTGGACCCCAGGCCAAACCTGTCATGCCTGATTCTCCAATCGAAACACGCGGCTGGACCGCTCTGCTCGAGAAGAACCCTTGGGTTGTCTTCTTGCTGCCGTTCATCGTCTTCATGGTCGTGACGTCGCTGGAGCCGACGCCGGATCGCTCGGGCGGGGCTTTTGGGCTGGTGATCCCCTACGACTACTATCCTTGGGTCTATGCGGCGAAGATCGTGCTCACGCTCTTGGCCGTCGGGCTGGTCTGGCCCGGCTATCGGTGGTTTCCACTTCGCGTGAGCCCACTGGCGGTCATCGTGGGCGTGGTCGGCGTGGTCTTTTGGATCGGCCTGTGCAAACTGGAGTTCGAAGCGAACGTGCTCGGGCCATTGTTCGATAACAGGCCGGCGCAATGGCTGGGGCTCGACGGGATGTTCAAAGCCACGAGCACACGAAGTGCTTACAATCCGTTCGAGCATCTGGCTGCCCGGCCGGCGGCCGCCTGGGGTTTTCTGGCGGTTCGGTTCGTCGGCTTGGCGTTGGTGGTGCCGGTAATCGAGGAGTTTTTTCTGCGTGGTTTCCTAATGCGGTTTGTCATGGCTCGCGACTGGTGGAAGGTGCCCTTCGGCCAGGTCACCGCCACGGCCGTCGTGGTCGGCACGCTGTTCCCGATGCTGATGCACCCGGCCGAGTTGCTGGCCGCCGCCGTTTGGTTCTCGATGGTGACCTGGCTGATGGCGAGAACGCGCAACCTTTGGGATTGCGTCGCGGCACACATGGTCACGAACTTTCTGTTGGGGGTTTACGTGGTGACGAGCGGGAATTGGCACCTGATGTAACCCGAGGAACACTCCATGTCGATTCCCGACCCCAACGCCATGTGGACGCTGGGCCTTCTGATGGGCGTGGCGTTGGCCGTCGGTGGATTGGGGCGTCTTCTGCACTTGCCCAAGGTAACGACCTATCTGTTGGCCGGTGTTGCGTTGGGACCTTCGGTGCTCGGTTGGGTTCCTCGCGCGCACATCGAGCAGCTTGAACCCTTGACCCAACTGGCCATGGCGTTGGTCTTGTTCCACTTGGGTTGCCATTTTCCGATGGCGCGGTTGCGGCGCATTCTATCGCGCGTGTTGCGTCTTTCGATCGGAGAACTCGTCGCCACGTTCGTGCTGGTTACGGTAGGCGTGTGGCTGCTGGGCCAGCGGTGGGACGGAGCTTTGCTGTTGGGCGCGATGGCGTTGGCAACGGCACCGGCGACGACGATTCTCGTGCTCAAGGAAATGGAGTCGGAAGGCCCTCTGACCGAATACACGCACGCCCTGGTGGCGATCAACAACCTGGTCTCGATCGTCCTGTTCGAGTTGTTGCTCGCCGCCATCTTCTTCCTCGACGACAAGTCGGGCGCGTCCATCGCCGTCGAAATGGCTGATCTGGTTCGCGTTTTCGCTGGGTCGCTGGCGCTTGGGTTGCTTGGCGGGCTCTTGGCAAGTTTCTGCTACCCGTTGATTGCCGAAAACCGGCGCCTCGTCCTGGTCGTGGCGTTGGTCGCCGCGTTGCTCGGGGCGTGCGAAATGCTTCACCTTCCCTATCTGCTGACGTTCCTGGCCATGGGCGCCATGGTGGCCAACACGACCTATCACGGGCGCCAGATGAACTCCGAGATGGATCGCATCACCGGACTGTTGAGCGTGCTGTTCTTCGTCATCCACGGGGCCGCGCTCCATCTGCCGGCGCTTGTCGAGGCCGGCATGATTGGATTGGGCTATATCGTCTTGCGGATGTTGGGCAAATACCTGGGCATCTTTTTCGCTCCCCAGCCGGCACGCCCCGATCCGGCCGTCCGCCGGTGGCTCGGCACGATGTTGGTTTCCCAGGCCGGCGCCGCCATTGCCCTGTCGGCCATCGCCGTCGACCGATATGGGCTGGCGGGAGATACGCTGGGCACGAAACTGCAGACCATCATTCTCGGCACGGTCGTCGTCTTCGAGATTGTCGGGCCGCTGCTGATTCGTGCCGCGGTGATTCGTTCGGGCGAGGTTCCCCTGGCCCAAGCCGTCCCTCACGGAGAATTCGATCTGGCCGATCAGTTAAGGACGGTCTGGAATCGGCTGCTGCTGGCCCTGGGACGCAACCCTTGGGAGGACCGCCAAACGGCCGACTTGACGATTAACGAGTTGGTGCGCAAGCGGGTGAACGTCGTTAGCCAGTCGGCCACGTTCGACGAAGTGATCGATATCATCGAGCACAGCCGCGATAGTACCTATCCGGTGGTCGGTGGCTCAGGCGAACTGATCGGGGTTATCCGCTATCGCGAGTTGAGCAACGTGCTGTTCGACCCATCGCTCGGCGCGCTCGTGCGCGCGGCCGACGTCACCACCCCGCCCGGGGCAACGCTCTTTTCCGATGAATCGGCTTCGCGGGCCTGCACGCTTTTTGCCCACACGCGCGACGACTGCATTCCCGTGGTCAGCCGCGACGAACCGCGCCAGTTGCTGGGCATTGTCCGCCGCCGCGACGTGTTGCGGCTGCTGATCCGCGGGCGGTTGGGAGATACGCCGGGAGCGTGAACGTAAAAAGCATGGAGGCATTTGCCTACCGATTGGGCTTGCCCGATGCTGGGTGCCGCGACCGCGAGGAACGTCGCATCAGCAAGAACCACGTGCAACCGGCAATCGCGCCCAAAATCGGGGCGGCGAGTACGACAATCCCAGGCAACCCGATGGGTTGCAGTTCTTGCGATTTACTTGTCACGTTCCAGTTCAACCCGGGCCCGGAGACCGTTGTTTTCGAACGACAGCCCAAAGTCGGCGCTGTGGAATTGCTTGAGCACGGGCGTGGAGACGGGTCCCACTTTCGGCTCGCCCGGATGACCGTAGACCGTCGATTCCATCGTTTGCCACTCGTCGTTCCAGACATAGCTGCCGCCGCCGGGACACACGAGCCGGATCCCCCAAATTTGCTCGTGGAGTTTCACGGGATCAATGTCCGGATAGCGCCGGTGCCACTCGTTGAGGATGGGCAGGTTGTTCCACGCCTCGCGTTGCATGGCTCGCTGGTAGTCGCCGGCCGTCAGATCGTTGAGAATCCGCAAGATTTGCCGATCGGCTCGCAAGGCGAGATTCTTGCCCAGCCAGGGGCGTTGGGGCGGCACGTCGGCGGTGTTCGTCGCCGGCTCGTTTTTCGTCGGGTCTTCCGCCTGGCGACGCTGTTTCTGCCGGGCCAGAGCGCGTTGAAGCACCGTTTCGTCGATCGAAACCACAAGCCCGTCGCCCGAGGCGGCATAGTAGATGGCCCAATCAACCGGTTCGCGACGTCGTCCCTTGGCCGAGTCGCTCAGCGTGACCTTGACGTAGGTCTCTCCGTCGTGCTCGACCGCGTCCCATTTCAACATGCCGGGCGAGGTTTGTTCGAGCCAGGCGCGGCCGGAGGCCAGGAAACCGGCCAACTGGAAACCATTGGTCACTTCGGCACGAACGCCGACGGGCACGCGATGATAGTTTTTCTGCAGGAAATCGTCTTTTGCCTTTTCATCGCCCGACTGGGCAGCCAGCTCCGGCCAGAACGATCCCTCCTTGTCAAGATAGACCGAAACACTGTCTCCCAGCCACCCGAGACTCAGCCCAGACTTCATCGAGCTGGCCAACGTATTGGCACTGCCAAAATGGCGCGACTTCTTGTTGATCGCCAGGACAAGCTGCACCAGGGCGTCGTGCGGGTCGCCCGAGCCCGGCTCGATCTGGGCCCCGGCCGTCACGTCGATGAGTTCTCGATATTGCGTGGCCGAGATCAAGGGCATGACGGTCAAGTCGCCGGCCAGACGCTCGTTGTCGACGCTGATTCGAAAGCCGATCGGGTCGAAACCGACGTTCCAATTCTGCTCGTAGCCGTCTCGCCAACGTCCGTAGCCCTCGGCCTCGGTTTTGGTAACCTTGGTCATCGGAATCTCGGCAATGGGAGTAAGAAAACCGAGCGAGCCGTGGATCGACGAGACCACGCCGGCGGGCGTCAGCGAGAGTTTCTCGCCGTCGGCCAGCGGCAGGTTCGTGTGGACCGGGCCAAAGGACGCATTTCCCTTGGCCAACTCGTCCATTTGCGAAGCCTGCACGTCGGCCAGCACGGCCGCGACTTGCAAGCGCCGCGAGGCGCCGATCCGCCACCGCGGACCGCACCATCGCCGAATCGTCGCGTCGCTGATCAACAACAGGGCCGTTTCATCCTTGTCGCCCAACGGATACCGATCGCGGAAGAACCGATACTCGGGCGTCGACTTGATCGCCGGCGACGTGCCGGCCCGAACTTGGGCCAGCCGTTTGAGTTGATGGGGTGAATTGGCCAGGATGACCACATCGTCCGCCACGGCCAGATAGCTGCAAATTGCCCGGTCGGGCGAACGGACCAACTGATACGACAAACCCTCGATCTGGCCGCTTGAGCGTTTGGCTCCCGGCACGGAAGCGGCCACCATGCTGATTTGGGTCCTGAGCATGCTGGCCAACACGGCCGGTTGATCCGTCTCGAACACAACAGCCACGTCGGTACCGGTGCGATAGTATGGGTCGGAGCCGGTCAGGGCGATGCTCTTGACCAGATGGGGACCCAACAAACGCGAGGCGGCGGTCAAGGCGCAACCCAACTGACGTTCGTAGCGTTTTTGGGTCCGGGCATCCTCGGCTCGCGGTTCGACCAACCGGAGGATCGGCGTGCCTTGGGCCGTGGCTTCATCGGACAGGCGAACGGCGGCGGCAAACGAAGGAAAGAACATGACGTGCTGGTCGGCCGGGATATACTTGGCCAGCGGATCGGTTTTCGGCTTAAGCCCCGCGACAATCGCGTCCCAGTCCATCTCCTCGACCGTGATCCCACGGATCGTTTTGATCGGCACTTTCTCGACGTCTTCGCCGCCGAGCGGCATGATTCGATCGAGCTGGAGGTTCTCGCTCACCGCGCGTCCGCCGGTGAACAGGTCGAAAGTACGCCTCAAATCGCGCTGCTCGCGCCAATTGACGTTGGGTTGCGCGGCCTGAGATCCCGTGGCGTCCTCCTTGTGACGCACGCCCAGCTCTTGGTGCCGGAACCAGGCCGTGCCTGGGATATTGCGGTCTCGCAGATCGCGGTAATGGGATTCCTTTGCGTTAAGAAAGGGCGCTTCGGCCGACGTCTCGGCGTCGTCCGCGGGGATCGAAAACCGGAGCGCGACCATCTTCCGCTCGCTCGCGTGCGGTAGATAAATGTGGCCCGTCACGTCCTTGCCCTCGACCGCTCGGGCATGGACGGTCATCGCATCGAACATGGCCTTCTGGCCGATCCAAGGGCGGATCCCCCTTCCACGGTCGTGGGTCAGGTAGGCCTCGGCGTCGCCATCGACGACGACGCGCGGAAGCAAATCGGAACGATTGGACCAGCGGCGGATAGGTCCCTCGGCCACGGTCGCCTTGGGAAGTTGCCCATCGACGAGCTTCAGCGCGCGAAGCGGGACCTCGTAATAGGCCTGTTCGGCCCGAGCGGCGCCGGCCGCCAAAAGAGCTACCATCGCCACGGTACAACGAAACAGCGATCTCATGATCGTCCCCTTTCGGTTGTGTGCACGGAAATCAAGGCAACCACCGACGGACCGTTTGGAAACCAGTCGGGCCCTGAAATAATTGAAAAACCCTTGCCGGGCCGTGAGTTGCCCTTTGGACTAACCCGGCCGGAACCTAACCCGGCTTGGCCGTAAGCCCTGGCGAGAAACCCAAGCGAATATAACAAACGACGTTCAAAGAAGAAGAGCGGCCGGTCGCCGTGGCATTGGCTGTTGGGGGGTTATTCCGTCCAATGGGGTATTGTGGGGCTCCGGCTCGAATATGACCTGATTCACAACCGATCCGCTTGAATCCGCCGTGCCCGTAGGCCACAATTGTGCTAGGGCTCGGATCACACCTTCATCACCCCGCGTAGTCAGCACGGCATCCCGCTTGCTCACGGCTCACCGCTCTTGCTCTAGAGGAGTACCATCGATGAAACACCTTGCTACCTGTCTTATCCTCTGCTTCGTTGCCTCGTGCTTGATGGTCGATTGGTCCGCGGCCCGTGCTGCCGAGCCGGACAAGTCGCCGGCCGACCAAGAGGCCGTGAAAGACGACAAGCCGAAGGACGCGAAGAGCGAGAAGGCGGCCGACAAGAAACCGGCCGCCGTCGCAGAGAAGCAAGAGGAAGACAAAGACGCCAAGAAGGAAGGTGACAAGGACAAGACCAAGAAGGACGATCCGGATAAGAAAGACGCAGAAAACGACGCGAAGAAAAAAGCCCCGGTTCCGGCAAAGAAACCAGTTCATGAGTTGAAAAAGGGACCGTTCGAGGTCGCCATCCAGTTGAAGGGCCTTTTCGAGGCCAAGCGGATGACCGAAGTGATCCTCTGGCCCGAGCGATGGTCGAGCTACACGGTTCTCCGAGCGGCCGAACACGGGCAGCACGTGAAGCAGGGAGACCTCTTGATTGCCTTTGACCCGGAGAAGATCGACCAGACGATCGACGACCTTCGCCGACGGCTGAAGCTGACCAATATCGAGATTCGCAAGATCGAGGAGCAGGTTCGCTCGCTGGAGAAACTCGAACCGATGGATCTGGCGGCGGTCGACCGACGCCAGCGCATCGCCCAGGAGGATTTTGAGCAGTTGATGAAGGTGGATCTGCCCTTGTCGAAGAAGATCGCCGGGTTCTATCTGAAAAAATCGGCGGAGGAACTGGCCTATGCCAAAGAGGAATTGCGGCAGCTTGATAAGATGTACAAGGCGGACGATCTGACCGAGGAAACCGAGGAGATCATTCTGCGGCGTGCCCGTTTCGAAGTCTCTAAGGCCGAGTTTTCCTACAAGCTGGCAAAGCAGCAACACGAGGAGGTCATGAAGTTCTACCTGCCTCGGCGCGAGGAATCGGCCAAGGACTCGATCGAACGAACAACGCTCAGCAACAAGCAGGCCAAGGTCCTCTTGCCGTTGACGTTGAAGAAGAGCCGCCTCGAACTAGAAAAGGCCAAGGTCGAACGTGAGCGGCTGGACAAGGATCTTAAGGAAATGCTGGCCGATCGGGCACTCATGACGGTCAAGTCGCCCACCGACGGGATTCTCTACTTCGGAGAGTGTGTCGACGGCAATTGGACCGGGCTAACCTCGGCCGACAAATTCCGCCGCGGCGCTACGCTGCCGCCCAAGAAGGTCCTGATGACCGTGGTCCAATCCCGGCCCATCTTGATCCAGTCGGCGGCGACCGAGAAGGACATCCGCTACCTGCGCGAAGGCCTCAAGGGCAAGGCCACGCCGACCGCCTATCCCAAGGCCCGACTCGAAGCCGTCGTGGCCGAGGTGGCCACCGTGCCCGACGCTGGAAAGAACTTCGACCTAAGACTCATGGTCACCAATCAGAACGCGGCGCCGGTCATGCCGGGCATGACCTGCACGGTGAAGCTGGTTGTTTATAAAAAGGACAAGGCGCTGACGATTCCGCCCACGGCATTGGGAACCGACACGAAAGACGACGCGAAGCATTTCGTGCACGTTGTCGACAAAGACGGAAAGAGCAAACGCCGCCCGGTCAAGGTGGGCGAGCGCACCGCCAAGGAAGTCGAGATTCTGAAAGGTCTTTCGGCCGGCGACAAGATTCTGAAGGACTGCCCCAAAGACGACGACAAGCCCAAGAAATAGCAACGGCCCCATCATGAACTGTTTGCACCATTTGCTGGGCCGCCCGAAAAATTGGCTTCCCGCGCTGCTGCTGATCGTCTCGATTGCCGGCAGTCTGGCGGCCGACGAGCCCGCGCGTCTCGACCCGGCCGCGCCGCGTCCCAAGCCCATCACTCCACCCACGTCCGAAGCCATCGACCGAGCCATTACCCGAGGTATCGATTTCCTCCTCGTTCGTCAGGAGAAAAACGGCGCGTGGGGATCGGCCCGCACCACCAAGGGCTACAACATCTTCGCGCCCGCCCCGGGCTCGCACCATGCATTCCGCGCGGCGGTCACCGGGCTGGGCATCTCGGCACTGATCGAAAGCGGCGACGCGCGGCCCGAGGTCTCCGCCTCGCTCGATCGGGCCGAGGCGTGGTTGTTCGAGCATCTGCCGTCGGTTCGCCGGGCCGACGCCGAGACGCTCTACAACGTCTGGGGCCATGCCTACGCGATTCAGGCACTCGTGCGAATGGCCGGTCGCCACAAGGACGACGCCGAGAAGCAACAGCGGATCAAGAGTCTCATCGAGCAACAAATCGAGTTGCTCGAACGTTACGAGTGCATCGGTGGCGGCTGGTGCTACTACGACCTGGAGGCTCACACGAAGCAACCCGGCGACCCGTCGTTCTGCTTCGTCACGGCCACGGTGCTGGTGGCCCTGGCCGAAGCGCGCGACCTGGGTATCACGATCCCCCGGCGGCCGGTCGACAAGGGGATGGAGTCGATTCGCCGCCAACGGAAGAGCGACTTCAGCTATCTCTACGGCGGCCACCACAAGTATCGCCCGATGTACGACATCAACCGGCCTGGCGGAAGCCTGGGCCGTTCCCAGGCGTGCAACTTGGCCATGTACGTGTGGCACGACCCGAAGACGACCCTGCCGGTCATGCGGACCTGGCTCGATCGGCTTTTCGCGCAAAACCTGTGGCTCGACATCGGCCGCAAACGGCCCATTGTGCACGAATCGTGGATGCACGTTTCGGGTTATTTCTACTACTACGGCCACTACTACGCCGCGCTGTGCATCGAGCAGCTCGACCCGTCCGAGCGACCCCATTACCAGCAGCACCTGGCCCACATCTTGCTTGAACGCCAGGAGAAGAACGGTTCGTGGTGGGACTACCCGATGTACGACTACCACGAGCAATACGGCACGGCGTTCGCCATCATGTCACTGGTCGACTGCCGCCCGGACGAGAGCGAGAAAAAGTAGCTCGTCTTTCGCATCCCGTCGACCACCGTGCAAACCACAGCCGCAACCCACCCACTCAGGGGCCCTTCATTGTGGTGGCCGTGTGCGGTATTCTTGCAGTTTGGCCAAATGAGAGAGTGGGTAATCGAGCACTGTTGGGCAAGCCCGCAGAGACATCTGGCGGCAAGAAGCTGGCCAATGAAGAACCATGCCTAATGAGATCATATCGTACCTGGAGATGTGTCAACGCGAGGGCGTAAGCTTGCAGCGGGGGATGAATTTCCAGCTCAGAGGCAACCATTCTGTCATCCTAATGTCCGTGAGGCCAAATTCACCGTATGCGGACCATTTCGAAGACGACGGAACGACCTTGATTTACGAGGGCCATGATGTACCCCGAGCTGCGCAGAATCCGAACCCTAAGGTGGTCGATCAATCACTGAACACGCCAAGTGGCAGCCCGACGCAGAACGGCCTATTCCATCGTTCGGCGCAAGAGTACAAGTTCAGGAAACGGCCACCAGAGCGAGTCCGCGTGTACGAGAAGATCAAGCAGGGCATCTGGTCTTACAACGGGATCTTCCATCTCGTTGACTCCTGGCAGGAGTCAAGTAACGGTCGACAGGTTTTCAAATTCAAGCTCGTTGCCGTTGAAGGGGAAGAGGACTTCTCTATTCCCGCTCCCAGACAGCCTACGCCACGCCGAATCATACCAACTTGGGTTAAGCTAGAAGTCTGGAAGCGAGACGGCGGCAAGTGTACGAAGTGCGGTTCCGAAGACGACTTGCATTTTGATCACATTATCCCTTGGTCAAAGGGGGGCTCATCCTCCACTCCTGAGAATGTGCAATTGCTTTGCGGGAAGCACAATCTGAAAAAGCACGACACGATTGAATGAATGGCCAAGAAGACCAACTGCACCACACTACCGCAGTGTGTACGTCGGGAAAGAGCCAATCCGCCCAATCGGGGTTTCGTCGCGGGGGCCGTAGGTGCTATGCTGGGCGGCGGTTGGTGGCCGTGGCGCGCCAGCCATGGCAGTTTTTTCATAACACGTTTTTCGAGAAGAGCTTTTGTCGGCGTGCAAGGACGACGTTTCGCTTGGGCCTCTTTCGTTTCGGCGTTCTGGTACGCAGGAAGCCATATCCCCACCTCTGGCCACCACCTATCGAACGGCACTCGCGTCGGCGTATAATTAGTTTTTGTTGCGGAAAGAGCAACTTGGCCGGATTGTCGCCTTTCGCTCCGCGAAAGTTGCGGTCAATCCACGCTACTTTCG
>JAFGIR010000220.1 GCA_016929515.1 Pirellulales bacterium
AACCTCGAAGGCATCGAAGCCGGTACCTACAAAAGGAACGCCCGAAACTACGATATCGTCGTGAAGTTCGCCGAGAAGGAAGGCAAGCACCAGGTCGGCGAGTTCCTCTTTCCCGGCGCCGACGGACATCCGCTGCTGTTGGCCAGCCTGGGCGAAGTGACCGAGGGCGAAATGCCCATTCAGATCATTCGAAAGGACAAACGGCGTATTTCCAAACTCATGGCCCAGTTGGCTGCGAACATGCCGCTGGGGACGGCCGTGAACCGACTGAGCACGGCCATCGATCGGCGAGGAAACCTGCCTCCCGGCTACGACTACCGTTTCTCCGGCCAATATGAAATGATGGCGGAAGGACAACAAGGACTGGCCGAAGCTGGCATCATCTCGATCGTCTTGGTCATTCTCACCCTGGCCGCCATCCTCGAATCGTTCCGCCAACCCGTGCTGATCCTCGTGACCATTCCCTTGGCCCTGATCGGCGCCGTTTGGGCCCTGGCCATCGCCGGTGAGAGTTTTAGCATCTTTGTCCTCATGGGCATTGTCATGATGCTCGGCATCGTCGTGAACAACGCCATTCTGATCATGGACCAGTTCAACGTGCACATTCGCGAAGGTATCCCGAGGCACAAGGCCATGATCGCCGCGTGCTGCGAGCGATTCCGGCCCATCGTGATGATCACCCTGGCCGCCGTGCTGGGAATGTTGCCGTTGGCCCTGGGACGCGGCATCGGCGCCGAGATGCGCAATGGCGTGGGCATCGCTTCGGTCGGCGGAATTCTCGTCTCCGGCGTGCTCACGCTGATCGTCATGCCCGTGCTCTACGACCTGTGCACGCGAAAAGGCCGTCCGGCGAAAGACGACTCGGCAGTCCAGCCATCGTCGTGATCCAGCGCCGGCAACGTTGCGGCTTGGTTGCCGGGCTGCCGCGCTATGCTTCATCGTGATCGGTTTTGGAAGGAAAGAAGGCCGCCGAGACGCAACCGATCACAAACGTGATCGATGAGCCCACGATGGCAAACCAGGGCCACGCGAGATCGGTCTGGAAAACGATCGCCGTCATGGCAGCCAGCCCCACGATCAGGGCCAAGAGCGCGGCACGCTGGGTCACTCGCCGTGTCAAGACACCCAAGAAAAACACGCCAAGAACTACACCAATCGCAAACGTGGCAATTGCCATCACGCTTTCAATGACGCTTTGGGCGAGCAACGAACCAACGAGGCCAACGCCAATTTGGACCACTCCGAAGACGATGGTTAACCCACGACTTACCCAAAGAAGGTGGCCCGCCGACGGTTTCGTCTTGCGGCAGGGCAAGTAGAGATCGTTAACGGCCGTGGCGGCCGAGGAATTCAACGAGCCTGAGAGCGTCGACATGGCCGCCGAGAAGACGGCCGCCACGATAATTCCCACGGCGCCGACCGGCAAAAAATCGACTATGAAGGCCGAAAAAGCCCGGTCACTGCTGTCGAACGCGGTGGCCGGAGGAAAAAGGTCGTAAAAACACGCCAAGCCCACGCCGATCAGCATGAAAAGCGCAAACTGGCCGAGAACGACGACTCCACTAAGCGCCAAGGCACGACCGGCCGCGCGTTGGCTTCGCGCACTTAGATATCGCTGGACCATGAGTTGATCGGTGCCGTGAGTGGCCAACGCAACAAAAAGGCCCCCGATTAGGCCGGACCAGAACGTATAGGGTTGAGTAAGGCTGAAGGAGAAATCAAATAATTGGAGCTTGCCGTGTTGTTGTCCATACTCGATCAGACGGGTCCAACCGCGAGGCAGATTTTGGGCCCAATCGGTCAGCTCCGTCGTCCCGGATCCCAGGAAAACGAGAATCACCGCGCCGGCCAGCAGGGCGCCACCAAGATAGACCGCGAACTGGATACAGTCGTTCCAAACCACCGACCGCATGCCCCCGAAAAACGTGTAGACGATTGTGATGATCCCGAGCACCACGACGGAAGACCAGAGTTCCAGACCAAGCATTTCCTGCAAGACGATGGCGGTAAGGAAGAGCCTCAGCCCGTCGGCCAGATTCCGGGTCACGAGAAACAGGACCGAAGCCGCTTGTTTGGTCGCTCCACCAAACCGGCGATCGAGGACTTCATAGGCCGTGAACAAATCGCCGTGAAAATAGCTGGGCAAAAAAAGAAACACTACCACGAATCGGCCAAGGATGTAGCCGATTGCCAGTTGGAGAAAAAGCAGGTTCCCGCCCTCGGGCCGGAAGGCCAAACCCGGCAGGCTCAAGAACGTCACGGTGCTGGTTTCGGTGGCGACGATCGAAAGAAGGACGGCCCAGCAGGGCAAATCCCTGCCGCCCAGCAGGTAGGCCGCCACGTCGCGCTGTCCACGCCCTATCCAAAGGCCGAACAGCACGACGCCCACCAGATAACTCACCAGAATCGCCAGATCGATTCCACTAATCGCCAGGTCCACTTCTAGGACTCCGAGGCCAAGTGAGGTATATTGTATTCCTGTTGAGGGATGCCTTGCCGAAGGACCGTATACTACAGCATCGACGCTCGTAGAGTCAATGAGCCGACAACCGTCAAGCGAAAACCGATTTTCGAAGCCTCGGCCGGGAGGCGACGCTCGCGATCCACGTGACGCCATGAAGCCACCGGCCATGTTCTCCGATCTGACCACCGAGGGACGCAATCCAAATTCCGAGAAAATCGACAGCTTCTCGGCCTTGGAAATCGTCGACCTGATGAACTCCGAGGACGCCAAGGTTGCCGAAGCCGTCGGGCGCGAGAAGGAAACGATTGCTCGGGCAATCGACGTGATCGCCGCACGTTTCCGGCGCGGCGGTCGGCTGGTTTATATCGGCGCTGGCACCTCCGGTCGACTTGGAATACTCGACGCGGCCGAGTGTCCTCCCACGTTCAACACGAGTCCCGAACAGGTGGTCGGTCTCATCGCCGGTGGATCGTCGGCCATGTTTCGAGCCGTCGAAGGAGCCGAGGACTCGCCCACCGTGCCCATCGACGATTTGAAGGCAATTCAACTGTCGGAGAACGATGCGCTGGTCGGCATCGCCACGAGCGGCCGCACGCCCTATGTGCTCGGAGGACTCGACTACGCACGCTCCATCGGGGCCTATGCCATCGGATTGAGCTGCAATCCGGATGCCGCCTTGGCCGATCGGGCCGATCTTACAATCGCGCCGATCGTCGGACCCGAGGTTATCAGTGGGTCCACGCGGCTCAAGGCCGGCACGGCCACGAAAATGGTCCTCAATATGCTCACCACCGGCACGATGATTCTGTTGGGCAAGACTTATGGAAACCTGATGGTTGATCTTCGGGCGACCAACACCAAATTGCTCGACCGCGCTTGTCGCATTGTGATAACCTTTACCGAACTGCCACAAGCCGAGGCCGAAGCACTGCTCGCCCGGTGTGGTGGAGAGTTGAAGACGGCCATCGCGACCCACTTGTGCAAAATCTCGCCCGACGAAGCCCGAAAACGACTTGCAGAAAACGGTGGCCAACTTCGTTTGGCTCTAGGACCTCATGCAAAGTAGCGATTTGGTTTTGGGAATTGACGGAGGCGGAACCAAGACATCCGCCTGGCTTGCCCGGCGTGGCACAAGCGAAGAACCAACCGTCGTCGGTCGCGGCGCCGCCGGAGCGACCAACCCTCAGACCGTCGGCTTCGACGTAGCAATCGAGAACTTGAATCGTGCAGTCGATGCGGCTTTCGACGATGCCCAGCACGAGCAGGCCACGGTCGTCGCAGCCGTGCTCGCACTGGCCGGTTCCGATCGCGAAGAAAACCGACGCATATTCCGGCGCTGGGCCGACGAGCGGCATCTGGCACACCGATTCCGGATCGTCAACGATGCGTTGCCGCTGCTGGCTACTGCCTCGCCGGAGTGCTGGGGAGTCGCCTTGATCGCTGGCACCGGGTCGTTCTGCTTTGCTCAGGACCGCGACGGACAATCGACGCGGGTCGGCGGATGGGGTTATCTTTTCGGCGACGAAGGCAGCGGATACGCAGTCGCGCTGGCCGGTCTTCGAGCCGTGGCTCAAGCCGCCGACGGCCGAGGAACCGATACGAAGTTGGTCCGAGCCTTTTTGAAGCGGTTGAATATCGATACGCCCGAGGGACTCATCCTCTCGGTCTACCCCATGGCTGCGGATCGCGCGACCATCGCCTCGTTGGCCGACGTTGTCACGCGGGCCGCCGCCGATCACGACGAGGTGGCC
>JAFGIR010000026.1 GCA_016929515.1 Pirellulales bacterium
CTCGAAACGCCCCGGGCTCGAATAGAGCACCCCCAGCGATTCGTCCCGGAACCGGTTTGGGCCGACCGCCGTCGTGCAGTGCCCGGCCACGAACAGGAACCAGGCCAACACGCAGAGCATTCTCCATGAGAAAAGGCCTTGCCTAACCTATTGTTAAGAAAGGCCTTACGAAGTTGGGGAACAAGGATTTGAACCTTGACTAACTGATTCAGAGTCAGTCGTGCTGCCGTTACACTATTCCCCAAGCAGGATATGCCTCGGGCAGACCGAAGACACTCCTCTCTTGATAGTAACATATAAGATTCTTACGGAGTTACGTCAAGGGGACCGATGCGTCCTAGGCAGGCTGCGTATTGTACACCCCCTTCTCTTCCCCACGCAGGGCCGGGCATTTTTTGGTCTTTGCAAAAGTCGTGAATCGAGCGTTTTGCCGGGTTGATCTGAAAACCGCGTTCCCGTCGGCCGCCCTGAGTTCACGACAAGTGCCAGTCACTATAGAATCAGGGCGTTGGGCGGTTGCTCTATAAATGAGCGCGACGGGGGGGCATGCTCCCTCCCATCTCAATTCGTTTCCATCGGCGAGGTAAGACACCATGGCCATGCTCCGCGTATTGAAGGGACTCAACCCCAAACAGATCTTCCCGCTCGAACGGGAGTCGACCGTGTTGGGCCGAAATCCGGAGTGCGACATCGTGCTCGAGGTGGGAGCGGTCAGCCGCCAACACGCCCGAGTGTTCAACGTGGGCGGAGAGTATTACCTCGAAGATCTCAACAGCCGCAATGGAACGTTTATCAACGAGCAACCGGTCCAAGGCAGGAGGCAACTCAAGGACGACGACGAGGTGCGCATCTGCGACTCGGTTTTCGTGTTCCACCAAGAGCTGCCCCTCGAAGAGACGCTTGACGCGGGAACCGTTCATCTCGACGACGGCTCGGCCGCGTTGGTCGACGAGCACTGGACCGGCAATTCGACGGTCATGTCGAGGCTCGATGTTTCGCAAGGACGAACCGGGCTGCGATTGACCGCGCAACCGGAGACAAAACTCAAGGCGCTGATCGAAATCGGGAAGAACCTCGGCAAGGCACTCGCCTTGGTCGACGTCTTGCCCAAGCTCTTGGACAGCCTCTTCGGCATCTTCGTCCAGGCCGACCGGGGATTCATCGTGCTCAAGGATCCCCGTTCGGGGCGACTCCTTCCGATGGCCGTCAAGCACCGGCGGCCGGCCGAGGAAGAAACGATCCGCATCAGCCGCACCATCGTCAACGAAGTGATGAACGCCAAACAGGCCATCTTGTCCGCCGACGCGGCTAGCGACTCCCGCTTCGACATGGCCGAGAGCATCGTCGATTACCACATCCGATCGATGATGTGCGTGCCGCTGATTGGAATCGACGACGCGGCGATGGGAGTCATCCAAATCGATACGCTCGATCAACAAAACCGTTTCAGCCGCGACGATCTCGACGTGTTGGCCAGCGTGGCCGGCCCCTTGGCAACCGCCGTCGAAAACGCACAGCTTTACGAGGCGGCGCTGCGCCAGCGAGCGATTGAACACGAATTGACCATTGCCCACGAGGTGCAGCAAGGATTTTTGCCCGAGCATCCGCCCGAATTGGCCGGTTACACTTTCTTCGATTTCTACGAAGCGGCCAGCCAACTTGGCGGCGACTATTTCGACTACCTGATTTTGCCCGACGGACGACTGGCCCTGGTGCTGGCCGACGTGTCGGGCAAGGGCATCTCGGCGGCGTTGTTGGTCGCCCGGCTCTCGGCCGAAATACGCTACAGTCTGGCGACCCAGCCGACCGCCGCCGCCGCCATGTCGCAGGTGAATCGTGTCTTCTGCAAGCCTCGATGGGAAGACCGATTCATCACGATGGGCTTGGGCGTGCTCGATCCGCGGCGCCATGAGGTGACGCTGGTCAATGCGGGCCACATGTCTCCAGTGCTTCACTCGCGAGCCGGCGCGACCGAAGTCGTCAGCCACGACGCGAGCGGCCTGCCGTTGGGAGTCGACGAGCAAACCGACTACGCGGAAACCTCGATACGACTGGAGCCGGGCGAAACGCTGACTTGGTATACCGACGGAATCACCGAAGCGATGGACCGCCAGAATCGGCTCTACGGACGCAAGCGGCTTTTCCGGCAGATCGAAAGCACGTCGAGCGGCGACGTCGTGGCAATGGGCCAGCGAATCCTGGGAGACGTCAAGCAGTTTGTCGGTGCCCATGCCCAGAGCGACGAC
Source organism: Pirellulales bacterium (assembly GCA_016929515.1). GTDB lineage: Bacteria > Planctomycetota > Planctomycetia > Pirellulales > Thermoguttaceae > UBA11386. The sequence continues at coordinate 2,247 of JAFGIR010000026.1, forward strand.
ATGTGTATCGTCTGCTTCGGCCGGGGTTCAGTCGAGAGCGCATGATGAATCTCTTTGTCGCTTCGCGCGTGCCGAATCGAGGTCAACCACGCGGCTCGTCATGCTCGTCAGATGAAAGGTTCGAGATCTCGTCGGGAAACACGGTGACGTGTGTCACCACTCCACGTAGTACGTGCAGCTGTCCGCCCCCTTCTTCCTGCACGGCGCGGTGTCATCGTGTTTGACTTGCAGGAAAAGGCATCCGCTCGGTTTGAATCGGATTGCCATGGCTTCGATAATCCCACGGTCGAAATCACAAGGGTACGGATTATTGCAGACCATCTTCACCTTGTTCTTTTCCACTTTTTCGTAGCCGTAGTGGCCAATCCCCTCCTTCATTTTCCCCGTGCGAGGATCGAACAACCGCTCCGTACCCAAACGATGGTTCAAGTGGTAAGCCACATCGATGCTTTTCAGGGCTTCTTCTATGCTGTCGAGACCCGGCGGAAAATGTGCGTTCTCGGGAATCTTCCTCCCGATCGCGGCAAGAGTCACCGAGCCAATCGTCTGGGAGATTATCCTGAAGCTATCAAGCCAGGCTTGTTGGGGATACCACTTGCCCGCCACGGGTTCCGATATTCCATTCTCCGCGAGGATCTTCAGAGCCCTGGTCTTGAACATGCCCATTCCGTCTACCACGGCATAGACCGTTTCCCCATTGACCTCAACCCCCTCGGCAAACGCTTCGAATTGTGCCATTTCCAAACCTTCGTTTAGTCCCAACGGCTAATGATCGAAGACCCCGAAACAAGCGGTTAGCGGCGTTGAGAACGTCCGAGACAGCAAAGAAGACGGGGTAAGGAGGCGGGATCTCATGGACATCTCCGTGGACGCAGCCACATTCGAGAACGATGGACCCGCCTTCGTGGCGGACACCCAGGTCTACTTCCTCCACAACTCAGATAGACCAATAGCGGCAACGCGAGGCAAGTCCTCAAGATTCTCGCCTTCTAACCGCCTATTGAGACACCCATAAGTAGCGGCGCAGGGACTCGAACCCCGGACACGCGGATTATGATTCCGCTGCTCTAACCAACTGAGCTACGCCGCCGTCATGGACACCCGACGTGGGCCGTCGGTGTCCAAACGACCGATTTTAGCACTTCCGTATCGGCCGGCAAGGTCGTCCGGCCTTATCTTGATCTGGGGAGTTCGAATTATACCTGCCGCGGCGTCTTCTTTCTTGTGTTGCGCCACCACAGCGGGGGGCTTCGATCGCCGGGCCACTCAGTCGGCAAGCTTCGAGAGTGCTTCCAACGCCGCTTCCGTGGATGAACGAGTCTCTTCGAGCTCGGCCAGTGAGTCGCGCTCTTTCTGGACGACTTCCGCCGGCGCGCGGCTCGTGAAGCTCTCGTTGTCGAGCTTTTTCTTTTTCGCGGCAATGAATTGGCCAAGCTTGTCGAGTTCCTGACGTTTCTTGGTCATCTCGGCCTCGACGTCGATCAACCCGGCCAGATCGACGAAAACCTCCATGCCGGTCAGCGTGACGTTGGCCGAAAGGGCCGGTCGCTCCACGTCCGGGCCGAAAGCCGTCGGCCGTGCCGCGGCCATCGGCTCGAAATAACGTTCCATCGGCCGCAGCAAATCGGCCGTTTCGGTGTCGCAACGGACCATGAACTCGATCTTGGTTTTCGGCGGAACGTTCTGCCGGGCACGAATCTCGCGGACCGCGCGGAGCACCTCCTGAAACAGGGCAAACTGCGATTCGATTCGCTCGTCGCGACGCGCGCGGTCGACCTCGGGCCACGCGGCAACCATGATGCTCTCGACGGCCGGCTCCGCCGCCGCTATGCCGCGCCGAGGCGCGACCTGGGCCAATTGGTGCCAGACTTCCTCGGTCAAAAACGGGATCATCGGGTGCAACAGCCGCAGGAGTACGTCGAGCGTGTGGGCCAACACGCGCTGGGCCAGCGGCCGCGTGGCCTCGTCTTGCAACCGCCCTTTGACCATTTCGACGTAGAAGCTGCAGAACTCGTCCCAGGCGAACCCGTAGAGCGTCCGCGCCGCGTCGGCATAGCGAAATTCACCCAGCGCCACGGTGACCTCTTGGGTTACCGTCGCCAATCGGCTGAGAATCCACCGGTCGCCGACCAGTAGCTCGTCGTCCGCGACCTCGCCGGGCTCGAACCCTTCGAGATTCATCAGGGCGAAACGCGAGGCGTTCCAGAGTTTGTTGCAGAAGTTGCGGGCCAACTCGAACCGATCGCTGACGACCGGGCCGCGAGGCAACGCCCGATCCTCGGGCTTCTCGGCCCACTGGGTCGAAAACTGGCCGCCGCACTCTCTGCACTTTACGCGCGGCAGCACGCGGTTCTTCTTCGTCTGCTCGATCAGCCGGCCGCAGTGGGGACACTCGAACTCGACCGGTAGGCGGATGTCTTGCGTCTCGGTCGTCAAATAGGCCAGCCCAAAGCGGAGCGAGTCGGCGCCGAATTTCTCCATCACGTCGATCGGGTCGACGCCGTTGCCCTTCGATTTCGACATGCCTTCGCCGTAGCTGTCGAGGATTTTCGGGTGGATGAAGACGTCGTGGAACGGGACCTTGCCGACGTTGTGCAGCCCGGTCAGCACCATTCGCGCAACCCAAAGCGTGATGATGTCGCGGCTGGTGATCAGCAGGTCGGTCGGATAGTAGTATTCAAGTTCCTTGGTCCGTTCGGGCCAACCGAGCGTCGAGTGGGGCCAAAGGGCCGAGCTGAACCACGTGTCCAGGACATCCTCGCTCTGAATCCAATAAGCGCATGTCTGACCAGGACTACCATCGCCGTTCACTTCAGGTAGGTCAGCCATCGCTTTGAAATGCGATTCTACGACGTCAGCGTCAGGGCAGACACACAGGTGCACAACTGCAATCGGTGTTACAAGCTTGGCGAATTGACCATCCACACCCGGTATCCTGGGTGGTTCGTCAATACGGTAGACTGCTTTCCCGTCAATGACATATTGATCCTTTTTCAGTCTCTCAATGCACTCGTCGCGTTCCCTTTCAGTCCAACACTCGTGTGACCACACAGGAATCTGGTGGCCCCACCACAACTGGCGGCTGATTGGCCAGTCGCGCTTTTCCGAGAGCCAATCGTGATAGCCCTTCTCGTAGCGGGCCGGCGTGATCTTCACGCGGCCGTCGGCGACCGCGTCCATGGCCGTTTGGGCCAGGTCGTCCATCTTGACGAACCACTGGTCGGTCAACAACGGCTCGATGGGCGTTTTCGACCGGTCGCTGTGGGCCAGGTCGATCTCGCGATCCTCGACGTCCTCGAGCAATCCCTGAGCGTCCAGGTCGGCCACGACGTGCTTCCTTGCTTCGAGCACGGTTTGGCCCTGGTACGTCCCGGCGTTTTCGTTGAGCGTACCGTCGAGGTTCAGGATGTTGATCATGGGCAGATTCTGTCGCAGGCCGACTTCATAGTCGTTCGGATCGTGGGCCGGGGTGATTTTCACGCTGCCCGTGCCCATCTCCGGCTTGGCCCAAACGTCGGCAATCAGGGGAATCTCGCGTTCGACCAGCGGCAGCAGAAGCATCCGCCCGTCGGCCGCCATGTCGCGGAGCTTGACCAACTCGGCCAACAGGGTCTCGCGGCGTTCGGCCAGTGCATCGAGTTCGGCCTGAATCTCGCCCTTGAGCTTTGCCGGCGCGGCGGCCAACCGCTGGTTGAGATCGGCCTCGACCCCGTCGAGGGCCGCGGCCGGCTCGGGATGGACCGCCACGGCCGTATCGCCGAGCATCGTCTCGGGCCGAGTCGTGGCGATGGTGACGTGGGCCGGCTCGCCCGGCTTCGGATCGATCACCGGATAGCGAAAGTGCCAAAAATGGCCCTTCACCGGTTCGTGGAACACCTCGTCGTCGCTGACGGCCGTTTGCAGGAACGTGTCCCAATTGACCAGACGCTTGCCGCGATAGATTCTGCCTTCCTTGAAGAGCATGAAGAACGTGTGGCGCACGGCCCGGGCACAGACCGGATCGAGCGTAAACCGGAGCCGTTGCCAGTCGCAACTGCAGCCCATCCGCTTCAACTGGCCGAGGATCCGCGATTCGTAGGACTCTTTCCACTCCCAAATCCGCGCGACGAGGCCTTCGCGTCCCAGATCGTGACGTGAAG
>JAFGIR010000221.1 GCA_016929515.1 Pirellulales bacterium
ACGTAGGGTGTCTCGCCGCAACCGGCACACGCGCCCGAATACTCGAACAACGGCCGAAGCAACTGCGACCCCTTGACCGTATCGGTCTTGATCTTCGTGCGGTCCATGTCGGGAATGCTCAGGAAGTAATCGTAGTTCTTCCGTTCGGCGTCGAGATGGGCGAGCTTCGGCTCCATGTTGATCGCTTTTCGCTTCGCCACCTCGCGGTTCTTCGCCGGGCAGATATTCACGCAGACGCCGCAGCCCGTGCAATCATCGGGAGCCACCTGGACGCGCGTCTTCATGCCCGGGTATTCCTTGCCCTTCCAGTCGACGCAGACAAAACCGTCCGGCCCACTCTTGGCACGCGGCGAATCGAAGACCTTCATGCGGATGGCCGCATGGGGACAGACCAGCGAACAGAGACCGCACTGGATGCACACGTTCGGATCCCAAATCGGGATGTCCAAGGCCACGCTCCGTTTTTCGTACTGCGTGGTCGCCGTCGGGAAGGTCCCGTCGACCGGCATCGCGCTGACGGGCAGTTCGTCGCCCCGGTAGGCGATCATCGTGCCGAGCACGTCCTTGACGAACTCGGGCGGATTGCCTTGGGCGCCGGCGTTCAAGTGGAATGTCGAGGTCACCTCGGCGGGCACTTTCACCTCGTGGAGCGCCGCCAGCGCGCCGTCCACCGCCGCGTTGTTCCGCTCGACGACCGTGCCGCCGCCCTTCTTGCCGTAGGTCTTCAGAATGGCTTCCTTGATATGCTGGATTGCCTCTTCCTCAGGCAAAACGCCCGCCAGCTTGAAGAAGCACGTCTGCATCACCGTGTTGATCCGCACGCCCATTTGTGCCTTGCGGGCCACTTCGTAGGCGTCGACCACGAAGAGCTTGAGCTTCTTCTTGATGATTTGCTCTTGCGTCTCGATCGGCAGACTGTCCCAGACCTCGTCGGGGCCATAGGTGCTGTTCAACAGGAACGTGCCTCCCTCGTCGGCCAGCGAGAGCATGTCGAGCTTCTCGACGAAGATCGACTGGTGGCATGCGACGAAGTTGGCCTTGCTCACGAGATAGGAGCCCTTGATCGGCCGCGGGCTGAAACGCAGGTGCGAAACCGTGACCGAGCCGGCTTTCTTCGAGTCGTAGACGAAGTAGCCCTGGGCATAGAGCTTGGTGTTCTCGCCGACGATCTTGACCGAGTTCTTGTTGGCCCCGACCGTGCCGTCGCTTCCGAGGCCGAAGAACACGGCGCGAACCACGTCGTCCGCTTCGGTCGAGTACGACGGATCGTACTCGATGCTCAGCTTCGTTACGTCGTCGTTGATTCCGACGGTGAAATGTTTTTTCGGCTCGGCCTTTTTCATTTCGTTGAACACACCAACGGCCATGGCCGGAGTGAACTCCTTGCTCGAAAGGCCGTAACGCCCACCGATCACTCTCGGCATGGGAGCGACGCCGTTCTCGACCATCGCGGTCAGAACGTCCTGATAAAGCGGTTCGCCCAACGCGCCCGGTTCCTTGGTCCGATCCAACACGGCAATCGTCTTGACGCTCTTCGGCATCGCGTCGACCAGGGCCTTGTCGTCGAACGGGCGGTAGAGCCGCACCTTGATCAGGCCGACCTTCTCGCCTTCGGACGTCATCTGCTCGACGGCCTCCTCCGCCACGCCGCCACCGGAGGCCATGATCACGATCACGCGCTCGGCGTCCGGCGCGCCGACGTAGTCGAACAAGTGATACTGGCGCCCGACCAATTTGGCGAACTTGTCCATCTGCTTCTGGACGATGCCCGGCACCTTGGCATAGAACGCGTTGCAGGCCTCGCGAGCCTGGAAGAAGACATCGGGATTTTGGGCCGTTCCTCGCAGTTTAGGAGCGTCGGGGTTGAGTGCCCGGGCGCGATGCGCCTTGACAAATTCGAGATCGATCATCGCCGCGACGTCGTCGTCGGCCAACTGCTCGATCTTGTTGACCTCGTGCGAACTGCGGAATCCGTCGAAGAAGTGGATGAACGGCACCCTCGCCTCGAGCGTCGATGCGTAAGCCAGAAGGGCCATGTCATGCACCTCCTGAATCGAGCCGCCGGCCAGCATGGCCCAACCGGTGCTGCGGCACGCCATCACGTCGCCGTGGTCGCCGAAAATCGACAAGGCATGCGTGGCGATCGAGCGGGCCGAAACGTGGAAGACCGTCGAAGTCAATTCGCCGGCGATCTTGAACATGTTGGGGATCATCAACAGGAGACCCTGCGACGCCGTGAACGTCGTTGTCAGCGCGCCCGCCTGAAGCGAGCCATGGACCGCGCCGGCGGCTCCCGCCTCGCTCTGCATTTCCACGACGTGCGGCACGGTGCCGAAAATGTTCTTGCGGCCGGCGGATGCCCAGGCATCCGTCAACTCGCCCATCCCCGATGACGGAGTGATCGGATAAATCGCCATCACCTCGTTGCACAGATGGGCGATCATCGAGGTCGCTTCATTGCCGTCGGTGGTTATAAAGCGTCTTTCAGCCACGACTGCTCTCCTCACAATATTGAAAAGAATCTTGTGTTGTTGGTGAACTCAATTTCTGAAGCTTGCCGGGCAATCGCAAAAACCCCCGGCAAACCCTGGTCTCCGGTGTGTGTTCCGCAGAAACGTATCCAGGCCAAGAATCCATGTGGCTGGGATACTCAACCTTACCAACTCGCTGCCAAGCAACCGTCGGGCGGACCAACGATACACGCGCCAGCGAAGCTGAAGGCGGTGTCGGTTTTCCGAACCGAATCGGGCGGAATGTCATCCGTCCTCCCCCGAAAGGGAGGTCCCGCCATCCCAGACATTAGCCCCAATGGTGGAAAAGACCCGTGAGAAGCAGCATGCTCCTCACTGTCGACCATCGGACGCCAAAACTGGAACGGAACGCGCAAGTTAACCCGTCGCGATCGAAACCGCAAGGACCCCATTCGCGGGTGGGGATGAGAAATCCCATCCTGCGTCTCATTTTGCACTCCGACGGGGGGATCGCCAGCCGCTGGCTGCCGGTTCTCTGGTTCACCAACGATCAACCAGTCGATAGGTCTCTTGTGAGCCGCCCATCCAACCCCGGCGGAACACGCCGGACGCTCGATCGATTCTTTGGGTAGCTCTCCCAAAGACGGTTGATCACCTTCACGTCCAACGCGGCTTGACGCCATGCATTACCTTTATCTCATCATCGCCATTTGCGCCGAAACGGTGGCCACCAGCGCGTTGAAGATGTCCGAGGAGTTCACTCGCCCCTTGCCCAGCTTGGTGGTGGTTGTCGGCTATTCGGCTTCCTTCTACCTGTTGTCGCTTTGCCTGAAAACGATGAAGGTCGGCTTTGTCTATGCCGTTTGGAGCGGCCTGGGCATCGTGTTGATCTCGATCATCGGCGTTTTCTGCTTCAAACAGCGGGTTGACGCAGCCGGGCTGATCGGTATCGTCCTGATTGTCGTCGGCATCGTCGTTCTGAATGCCTTTTCGAACATCCAGGCCCATTGACGCCAGAGGAATGTCCCGATGAAAGCCATGCTGCTGCGGAAGATCGCCCCGATCGACACCTCGCCGCTGGTGTTGACCGATTTGCCCACGCCCGAGCCGCTCGCCGGCGAAGTGCGGCTGAAGGTCCATTGCTGTGCAATCTGCCGGACCGACCTGCACGTGATCGAAGGCGACCTGCCCGAGGCCAAGCTGCCGATCGTGCCCGGCCACCAGATCATCGGCACGGTCGACCGGCTCGGCCCAGGCTGCACCAAGCTGCAACTCGGCCAGCGGGTGGGCGTGGCTTGGTTGCGTCATACGTGCGGCACGTGCGGCTTCTGCCACGGCCGGCGAGAGAACCTCTGCGAGTCGGCCGTGTTTACCGGCTACCATGCCGACGGTGGCTACGCCGAATTTGCCTGCGTGCCCGAGGCGTTTGCCTATCCGATTCCCGACGCGTTCGACGACGTCGAGGCGGCTCCGTTGCTCTGTGCGGGCATCATCGGCTACGCGGCGCTGCGTCGCAGCCAGATTTGCCGGGGTGGGCGGTTGGCACTCTACGGTTTCGGCAGTTCGGCGCACGTGGTCATCCAAATCGCCCTGCACCGGGGTTGCGAGGTCTACGTGGTCACCCGGGGTGAACGCCACCGCGAGCTTGCCCGACGGATGGGCGCGGCCTGGGTCGGAGAGTGCGCCGCCGACATGCCGGTCAAGGCCGACAGCGCCATCATCTTCGCGCCGGCGGGCGAACTGGTTCCGACCGCGCTCCAGCAGCTGCGAAAAGGAGGCACCCTGGCCCTGGCCGGCATCTACATGACGCCGATTCCCGAAATGGACTACGAGCGTTGCGTCTTCTACGAACGCGATATTCACTCGGTCACGTGCAACACCCGGGACGACGGATTCCATCTGCTGGCCGAGGCCGCCGAAATTCCCATCCGCCCACACACGACCGGCTATGATCCGGCCGATGCGAATCGGGCTCTGCAGGATTTGAAAAACGACCGCATCAATGGGACGGGCGTGCTGACGTTCTGACACGGACGGCCGATGACGTGAAAGGCCAATTTGCGGGCAATTTTTCCCGCTCGCCGGTCCGCGGCGCCTGGGGCTCGTGTTGACCAACACGGCGTCCAGACCGTAGACTGAAGGCCTGTTCCAGAACTTGGTTGAGGCAGTCAGACCGAGCGTCGCAGAGAATCTCGATGCCGACGAGATCCTTCGCTTCGCTCGGGACGACACGTCGCTTCGTTCGCGACGACCTATCGGATTGCTTGGGATGACATGACGACATGTCGGCACGAACGTGATTCTGGGACAAATATCTGGAAAGTCGATTTCCGCGTTGTCCTGCCAGACTACTCTACACATGGGGAGCCCACCGATGAGATTTCGTTCGACGACCGCCTGGCTGCTGGCCACCGTTTTTGCCGTTTCATCCCTGACCTTTCTCGCCTCGGCCCGGGCGGGCGACGTTCCGCCGCTCGAGGAGCGTGCCCGATGGTTTCATCACGACCGCTTCGGCATGTTTATTCACTGGGGCATCTACTCACAGATTGGCAAGGGCGAATGGGTTCAGTTGAGGGCCAGGATTCCGAAGCAGGAATACATCAAGCTGCGCCCGACGTTCAATCCCGAAGGTTTCGACGCGGCCGAGTGGGTTGCCCTGGCCAAGCGCGCCGGCCAGAAGTACATCGTGATTACGACCAAGCATCACGACGGCTTTTGCATGTTCGATTCGAAGCTGACCGACTATACGATCATGAACACGCCGTTGAGCCGCGACATCTGCAAGGAACTGGCCGAGGAGTGCAAAAAACAGGACATGAAACTCGGCTTCTACTACTCGATCCTCGACTGGCACCACCCCGATTACGTGCCTTTGCCGGGTTGGGATCGGAAGGACCGATCGGCCAAGGACGCCAAGTTCGATCGCTATGTGGATTATATGAAGGGCCAGATTCGTGAATTGATGACCAACTATGGACCGATTGTCACACTCTGGTTCGACGGCAACTGGCATCATAAGAATCCGGCCGACAAGAAAGCGTTCAAGGACATCGTCGATATGGCCCGGGAGCTTCAGCCCAATATCCTGGTCAACGATCGCGCGGGCATCGGCGGCGATTACAAGACGCCCGAACAACAGATTCCCGCCACGGGCGTTTTGAACGACGACGGAACGCTCGCCATGTGGGAAGTCTGCATGACGATGACGACCGGTCACGGCTCGTTTCGGCCGACGGCCTGGTGGGGTTACGACAAGAACGAAACCAAGTTCAAGCCGGTCGAGGAGTTGCTCCACAAACTGGTCGACGTCGCGAGCAAGGGAGGCAATTTCCTGCTGAACGTCGGCCCCGAGCCGACCGGGCGGATTCGACCCGAAGAAACCCAGCGGCTCGAAGCGGTCGGTCGCTGGATGGACCAATACAGCGAGTCGATCTATGGGACGACCGCCAGCCCGTTCCGGCTGTTGCCTTTCTTTGGCCGAGCAACCCAAAAAGGCAACCGGCTGTACATTCACGTGTTCGACTGGCCGGAGGATGGGAAGCTCGTCTTGCCAGGGCTAAGAAACGCCCCGGCCAAGGCCAGCATCCTGGGACACCCGAATGCAAAGGTCGAAACCCGGCACCGGGTGGGCAGCGGCGACCACGACGTGCTGCTCACGGTTCCCAAGCAGGCTTCCGATCCGACCGACAGCGTGATCGTGCTCGACTTCGACGAGCCGCCCATGGTCGAGCCGTTGGTGCTCAAGCCCCGGGCCGGCGGCAAATTGGAGCTTCCGGCCAGCTATGTCGAGATCCGTGCTCGACACGGCCAGGCGGCCAAGCCGATGTCGGAGAAGGGGCGGACCTACGTGGGCAACTGGTCGAACCCCCGAGACGTTCCCACCTGGTGTTTCACCATGCCCAAGGCGGGAACCTACAAGGTGAAGCTTGACGCGCGAGTCGCTTCGGAGGCGGCCGTCGGGCAGCGTGTCATCGTTCGCGTGACGCCGCAAAAAGGCAATTCTCAAGTTATCGACGCGGGAGTCGCGCTCGACGGATCGTCGAAGACTCCGGCCGGAAAGACGCAACCGGACCAACAAAAAACGCCCGCCGGAAAGAAGCAACTCGTCGGCAAAATCACCAAGAACGGCGTCATGATGGAGGGCCGCCTGGCCGTGCCCGCGGGAAAACAGGAACTCTCGGTTCAGTTGCCCGACGCGAAGATGACCGGCCCGCCGATAATCGACCTGTTTGGGGTGACGCTGATTCCCGAGTAAATCGGAGACTCTTCCTTTGAGCGAGCGCGATCAGGCGACCCCACGCCCTGCCGAGCAACCACGCGACGACGGCGCGGAGCACTCGGCCGGAGTATCGGGCAAGGTGCCGCCGCTTCCGACGGGCGCGGCCGATCCGACAGCAGCCCCGCCCGTTCCGCCGCGCGGTCGAAATAAGGCCCCGTCGCCAGCACCACGACGAACGTTTCGTTGGACCGGATTTCATCGGCGCGAGGCGGCGAGCTTCGTGACGAGCGTGGTGTTTCACGCCACGCTGTTGGTCGCGCTGGCGCTCATGGTCGAGGCCGGGCGCTCGATGGGTCCCTTTCGCGGTTTCACGATGTCCCCGAGCCGGCCGGTCGAACTCGACTCGACCGAGCCGGTCGCGCTTGTGAACAAGACGGCCGTCCTTCGTAGCCGCGTCGAGGGGCATACCGAGGTGGTCCCGCTCGAATTGTCCGATCCTCGAATCGAGCCGCTCGCTCAAGGCGACTCGCGGCCCGACGGCCCGACGCGATCCTATCCGCTGGGCATCGATCCCAACATGCTTTGGCGCGAAAGCGGCTCGGGCACGGGCGGCGGTCTCGAAGGACGCTTGGCAGGCGCGCGGTCCAAACTGGCCCTGTCCAGAGGCGGCACGCGAGAGAGCGAGGCGGCCGTCGAACGAGGCCTGCGATGGCTGGCCGCCCAGCAACATGCCGACGGAAGCTGGACCTTCTTTCATCCGAAAGAAATGACCCGGCCGGCATACCGCGACCCGGGCACGGAACCCAGCACCACGGCGGCCACGGCCATGGCGATTATGGCTTTCCTCGGCGCCGGCTATACCCACACCGAGGGCGAGCACCAAGGAACCGTTGCCGAGGGGCTTTATTACCTGAGCAACCGGGCGATTATGAGGCCCGAGGGGGCCGATCTTCGCGAAGGCACCATGTATGCCCAAGGGCTCAGCGCGATCGCCTTGTGCGAGGCCTATGCCATGACTCACGATCCGGCGCTGAAGGGACTGGCTCAACGCGCCATCGATTTCATTGTCTATGCCCAGGACAAAAAAGGCGGCGGTTGGCGATACACGCCGGGCGAGCCGGGCGATACGACGGTCACCGGCTGGCAACTCATGGCACTGAAAAGCGCGCAGATGGCCGGACTCCACGTGCCGTCGCCCGTCATGCCCATGGCCGATCGGTTTCTTGACGGCGTGGCCTCCGAATACGGGGCGAAGTACGGCTATCTCACGCCCGAGCCGCGCCGCACGACGACGGCCATTGGATTGCTCTGTCGGATGTATTTGGGCTGGGGTCGCGACGAGGCCGGCCTGGAACGCGGCGCCGGCCTTCTCGACCAGTGGAAACCCTCGCCGACCGACATGTATTTCAACTACTACGCAACCCAAGTGATGAATCACTGGCAAGGCCGCCGGTGGGAAAAATGGAACCGCGCGATGCGCGACTATCTGGTCCATGCGCAGTCGAGCGAGGGCCTCGAATCGGGCAGTTGGTTTTTCGTTGACGAGAAATGCGCCAGCGGAGGACGACTCTACAACACGTCAATGGCCATCATGACTCTCGAGGTCTACTACCGCTACATGCCGCTCTACGAGTCTTTGCCTCTGGACGAGGAGAAATGAAAGCCCCGACCGGCTCTTCCAGAGGGTTCTTCCTGGCTCGCAACAAGGGCAGCGGTAGTAGCAGGGCGCAGCAGGGGCCCGAATCGGGGGTAAGGTTTGTGGTGTTTATCCAATATTTCCGGTTTGCCCCCCATTGACCTATCTGGTCCAATTGCTAAGTATTTAACGTGTGGGTGGTGTTGACGCGTAGGCACATCGTCGGGTCGAGTGTACTTTTCCCAATGGCCGCCTGGTAGTCGGGTGGCGGAGATGTGGGTCGTCCACGTGATGCGCCAACGCGACAATCACGTATTGCGGTGGTTGCAGAACGTCAACACCACCGGTTCTCTGCGGGGGAAGAGTCGCGACCATTGTCCTGCTGTATTTTCTTTTGCTGAAACAAGTTGCGTCGAGTCTCCCGAGTCGGGCCCGTGCGTTTGGCACCCAAACTGCAGTCCTTGCAGGCTGGCTCAAACAGGGTGATGCCCGATCCCGTCTCTGCTGCTGTCTCCTTGCCGAGGAATTCACTGTGACCAAAGCCAGCCAGCCGCTCGCCACACGAAAGTCCCCCCAACGGAAGAACTCTTCCGCAAACTGTCCGTCTAACGACAAATCGTCCGATCGAGTTTCGGGAACTTCCACGGCCAAGCTCGCGGTCGACCCGGATGATCCAGAAACGGGCGAATGGGACGGCGACCACACAGCCACTCCCGATGAACCGATCGCGCCCGCGTCGAGCGCTGCCCATATCGACGATCCGGTAAGGATTTATCTGATGCAGATGGGCGAGATTCCGATGCTCAGTCGTGCCGAGGAAGTGGCCGCTGCCCGGCGGATTGAACACGCGCGAATACGCTCGCGTCACTCGATGCTCGCCACGGACTACATGCTCCATGCGGCCGTTTTGTTGCTCAAGCAAGTCCGAGACGGAAAGCTGCGTCTCGATCGTACGATCGAGGTCTCGGTGACCAACGTCGGCGAGAAGCGTCGCATCCTCAAACTCCTGGGGCCCAATCTGCATACCCTGCAACATTTGCTGCTGCGGAACCGTAATGATTTCGGGATTGTCGTCAACCGTCACGCTTCCGACCAGTCGCGTCACGCCGCATGGCGACGCTTGACCATACGGCGAGCCAAGGCGGTTCGGCTGATCGAAGAGTTTGGGCTGCGGATTCAACGACTCCAGCCGTCTCTGGTCAAACTAAGGCAGCTTTCCGAGCGGATGGACAACCTAGTCGACCAGATCGCTGCCCTGCGCGACCTTCCCGACACCGAGAGCAGAATCACCACTCTGCGCGACGAGTTGGGTTATCTGATGTGGGCCACGCTCGAAACACCGCGCACGCTCCGGAGACGTCTCGACAAGAACAGCGGCTTGCAGAAAACCCATCAGGCGGCTCGCCGAGTCCTTTCGTCCGGAAACCTTCGCCTCGTCGTCTCGATCGCCAAACGCTACCGCAATCGAGGGCTCAGCTTCCTCGATCTTATCCAAGAAGGCAACACCGGGTTGATGAGGGCCGTCGAGAAATTCGAACATCGACGCGGTTACAAGTTCTCCACCTATGCCACCTGGTGGATCCGACAGGCGATCACCCGGGCAATTGCCGATCAGAGCCGTACGATTCGCGTGCCCGTCCACATGATCGACACCATGAGCAAGGTCCGCGCGGCGACCCAGACACTCGTGCAGGAAAACGGCTGTGATCCGACGCTCGAAGAGACGGCCCGCCTAGCGGGTGTCACCACGGACGAGGCTGCCTGCGCCATTCAGATGAACCACCAACCTCTCTCGCTTGATCAGCCCATGGGCGATCACGACGACAGCTTCTTCGGCGAATTCCTCGAAGACCACCGCGAGGAAGATCCCTTGCACGACATGAACCGCGAGTTGCTCCGCTCGCGAATCGCCGGCGTTCTGCGGGCATTGAATTACCGCGAGCGCGAGATCATCCGCCTTCGCTACGGTTTGGCCGACGGCTATGCGTACACGCTCGAAGAAGTCGGCAAGGTGTTTTCCGTAACGCGAGAGCGGGTTCGTCAAATCGAGGCCAAGGCGGTCCGGAAGCTTCAACATCCGATCCGCTCGCGCCACCTGTCCAATTTCCTCGAACGCCCGCTGGTCACGCCGATCGAAACCCCGCCGGCCAACAACGCCTCGCTAGGCAGCTATTAGTACACTACTCCCGGGTGCTCCACATCTTGTGGTTGGTCCTTCGGGCTATTCGGGCCAACCACAAGATGTCGCACTTCAGTGCGGCCCTTGGCAATGGTGAGACGACTTCTCCCACGCCTGTCTCACGCCACGCCGATCGACCATCGTGGCAAGGCCTAATACACCCGAGAATCGTATACCCGCCCGGACCTCGCGTTCTCTTGACCTGGCTTCCAGTCGGCGTGATAGGTAGCGTGGAATAACGGGTGGTCATCGGTTGCCTCGAACAGTTCGAACATCGCGTTGCGAACACGCCCTACTGCAAATTGGAAAACATGGGTGCCCAAGGCGGCAGTTCGATGGGCTTTTGTTTGAAGGCCTTGAGCAGATCGTTCGAGACGTAGGCCTTGCGGACGACGATCGAATAGACGTGTTCGTCAAACCACTTGTCGTACATGGCCCAAAACCCCTTGGCGCCTCGCTCTTTGCCCCAGCTATTCTCGACAAGCCACTTGACCGGTTTGTCCTTGATCATGTCCACGCCGACAAACACCATGCTGTGGTTGGCGACGCCTCCTCGCATGAACAGCCGGTCCGCCTTGCTCTGGCTCAGGTCGATGCCATAGATCGCGCCGTAGTCGAACAGATTGACTTGCATGATTCCGTCGGTCCGGTCCATATCGTTCGAGACGTCGGCCCCAAACCAGACGAGATCGTCGGCCAGCACGCTTTTGACCGTCAGTTTCTTGATGGTCTCGATCGGGACATTGACATAGTGGAACGCCGGCGTGCCGGCCACGTTCCGGATTCGACGAAGCTGGTAGTGTTCGCCGTAGGGATGCGTCGGGTCGTTGCACAGCGTGACGAATTGATCCAGATCGATCCCGACGCATTCCTCGTGGAAACTCCGCGGCGTGTACTTCCTCGGCTTGCCGATCTTGTCGTTCTTGTCGACGAAACGATACGTGAACTCGGCAGGCGGCGGGCCGTAGTTGAGAACCAGAATGCGGTAGATCTCCGCCAGCATCATTTCCTTGGCCTCGCGGAGTTCGCCGATCGACTTCTTCTTGGCGACCATCGCCCGAAGCTTCGCCGCGTCGATCCGCAGCTTGCGTTCCAAGACCACGTTCATGATTTTCGTGTTCGCCGAATTGAACGTCTCTGGCATGACCGACTTCGGAACGAGGCCATGCTTTCGCACCAGTGCGACGACGTATTCCCAGTATCCACCGTCGGTAATAGGATCCTTCAGAAGAAAATCGAGTTCGCGGTCGAACGGCTTTCGATCGCCCAACGCGATCATGTCCTCCAAGAAGCAGTTCGCCTTTTCCAGCTTATCCCAAAACGCCAGGTAGCTTTCCGAGAACTCGAAATCCTTGAGTTTCTGCTTCTCGATCACCGTGGGCCGCAAGATGTTCAGGCTGGCGAACATCCAACATCGGCCGCTGGCGCACTGGTTTGTGATTTCCTTCTTCTTGATCTTGTGGCTGAAGACGTCGTTGTGCCCCTGCACGATGCTCCGATTCAACGCGAGTGAGTGCTGGTCGTTGGCGGTTACGGCGTTTTGGAGCGCGCGGGTGGCCGGGTCCATCTTGATCGATTCGCCTAATCGCTTCACCAATTCGGGCGTCAAGCGACCATCCTCGGCGGCCGACAGCGTCGCGGCCGCCATGGCGCAAACAAACAACATTCCCACAATGGTTCTCGTGGCGTGGAATCTCACGGAATCTCCTCCCGGAAAAAAGGCAGGCTCTCGATGGAAATGCAACGATTCGTCGAATCGCGTCGGATTGCCCGACTGGGGGTGCAGAATTCCATTCTAACCAGGCAAGGCCCGGCCGGCAAGCAAGATCGGCCAGGTCAATAGTCGGCGGCTTTTGCCCCGTGCCTGCTGAACGAACGGAGCGGGACCAACAGGACCTCGGCCTCAAGTCATACGGTCATGAACGCCCGCGCAACGACAAGGCAACTTCAAGAAGCGTCAACGACGAGCATGATGAGAACAAGGCATCCGGCGGGTCACGGCAGTTCGACGCGGTGACCTTCGTGAAAGCTTCTGGCCGCCTCTTGCACGATCAACAGCGCGCCGTAGGCGTCGCTCAAGTCCGATTTTCTGCAAACCAAACTCGTTACGGCGCGATGGAACTGAGTAAGAAGCTGTTCTCCGACCGGCCGGTCGCTATCCAGAGTCTCTTGGTGCCGGCCGGCCTCGTCGAACCAGACGATCGTCGAAGGCAAGTCGACGAACGCAACGCCATTCTCGCACGAGACCTGGAGTGAAGCCAAGGGACGGTAGCTGACGGCCTCGTGCCAACAGACCGGAATGTAGCGGCCGCAACTGATTTGAGCGACGGGGCCCGTCCCCGGCCGCTGGCGATCGGAAAAATCGAGACTGAGCATTCGGTAGTCGTCCTCGATCTCGTCGATGTTCCGATGATGAACGATTCCCGAAACGTAGTTGGGGTGCCGCCCGACAACATAGCAGCAACAGTCGACCAATTCGAGCAGTTCGCGCTTGACCGGGTCGGCAACCGGCGCCCCTCCGGAACCATTCGTGCGGGCACGATCGCCAACGCGGTGATGCGAAAAAAGAAGCTGTGGCTGGCCCAGGTCGGTCGCAATTAGTTCCTTGAGCCGCAACGTGGCCGGCGCATGTCGGCGAATGAACTCGGCCATCAACGCCACGCCCGCTTCTTCCGCGCGCCGCCGGATCATCTTGGCTTCAGCGAGTTGGAGGTCCAGTTCGGCTCCACAGTAGATTGCCTTGCCGGCGGCGCATGCGGCCAACAGTGGAAGCGGACCAAACCAACCGGGCGAAAGCACGAGAACCACATCGATGTCTTCGCGAGCGATCAACGTATGGTACCCGTCGACCACGACCGCGCCGAAGGGCTGGGCAAGCTGCCGGGCCCGGTGACCGACCGGATCACACGCGGCTCGCACCTCGAAGCGGTCGGCCAACGCGCGCAGAGCGGGCGCATGATGTTGCTCCCACGCATTGCCCAAGCCGATCAACCCAACGCGAAGCTTCATAGGTGTTTCGATGCACTCAGTATTGTGAGAAAATCGTGGTAGCCGTCTTATGGGGAGGACAACCCTCCCGACGAGTCGACCCCTTTGAAGTTCTTCGGCTCGTAGGACGCTTGGCTCTCGCAATCTATCGAGATCGCCACGGCGTTCTCCGTCGACCACCAACCGGTTAAGTATATCGCAAGTTGGCTCTCTTGCTCAATCGACTTGGAACGAAAGTCTCTGGCGTGGAACGATTTGCGAGAAAACACGTGGCGAATGTAACAAACACGTGGCCCTTCGCGGCCATTCCGGCAAACTGAACCTGTCTCCTTCTATTTTTGTGGCAAGGGGAACACCCGTCCCCCCATCAATAAACGAGAGCACAATCCCCCCACAAAGCCGGTCATCAGGAAAGACGGAAGGGTTTTGTAGCCCTCGAAATCGACAAAGCCGGTCCATCCACTCCTTGTCCGTTCAGGTTTCCTCGATATACTAAACCGTTCGGTTTCGCTGTCGTTCGGGCTCCCAGGCCCACTGACGGCGACAAACTCGCCCACCACGTGCCACACAACCGTCGTCCCCCACCCGGCTTTCGCCCACGGAACAGTTTGACACACGGCGGCAGGACCGCCAATCAACGGGTGCTACCGCACCACGGTAACAGGCTGCTCCCGTCGGTCGCTGGGCTTCGTGAAGAAGTCCACAACCTTTGAGACTAGTAGTACAGAGGAGATTTGTCGTGAACGTTTTGCTACTCGCCGCGGTCTTACAGACGTCGATAGTTTCGGCCACCGCCGATTCGTACACCGCCGCACACAAAGAAATCAACAAGACGGGGCGCCCGATGATCGTGCTTGTCGGGGCCGATTGGTGCCCGGCGTGCGTCGAAATGAAAAACCAGGTGATTCCGCAGGTCCAACGCCGAGGGCTTCTGCGAAAAGTGGCCTTCGCCGTGGTCAACCTCGACCGGCAGAAGAAGCTGGGCCGCGAACTGACCGGCGGCGGCCCCATTCCCCAAGTCATCATGTTTCGCAAGACGTCCGATGGATGGCGTCGACGCAAACTCATCGGCGGACAAAGTGTCCAGGCCGTTTCGACGTTCATCGAGGAGGGAATTCAATTGGACAGAGAAACGAAGAAATCGGATCCCGACAAGAACGCCAAGCCGGCACCCAAGCCGAAGAAAGCCGCCTGAATCGGCACTGACAACCAGCCCGCACTTCTCACTGAAGACTCCTGCTGGTTCCGGGCACGACGCTCGGGATCAGCGTTCCGCGGGGTCACGTCGCCGCTTCTACCGCGCCACGTCGTAAGCGAAAAGAAAGTCACCGTGGCGAAGGTAGAGGCGTCCGCCGCAAACCACCGGGTGGGCCCACGTGGCTTTCTTCCCCTTGTTTGGAAGCATAAACTCGCTGATCAGATCGTACTTGTCGGGCGTCGCACGGACCAGACCGACCTTGCGTCTTTCGTTCATCGTGAAAAGGAGTCCATCCGCGCAGGTGAGCGACCCTTTGCCGATGCCTTTTTCGGCCCACATGGTCTTGCCCGTTGTCCAATCGAGACAGACCCACTTTCCTTTGCCCGACTGGTGGCCCGCCCCGTAGACGTAGCCGTCCAACAGCACGACGCCGCCGTGGTGGTTGTCGAGATCCTTTGACCGCCACACCTCCTCGACGTCCGCTTTCTGGCCGTCCACGTTGAGCTTCAACAGCACCGAGCCGCTCGTGCCGTAGCCCGAGCTGATGAAGATGTGGCCGTCGTGAAACACGGGCATTAGCGCGGTGACTTCCCATCGGGTCGGATGGGCAAAACGGAAGAGGAGATCTCCATTGTCGGCATTTACCCCGATCAAAGCCTGATTGGTCATGGTGAGAATCATCCGAAGACCGTTGTACTCGATCACGGCGGGCGAGGCGTAACCAATCGGATCGCCGTCGGCGCTGGGCGATTTCCAGACCGTCTGGCCCGTCATCTTGTCCAGGGCGACCACGGCCGTTTCGGGCCCGCCAGGACAACAGATCACTCGATCGCCGTCGATCAGCACCGACTCGGCCAGCGCCCAACGGGGTAATTTGCCTTTGAATTCATCGAGGATATTGAGCGTCCAAATGGGTTTGCCGGTTCGCGCGTCGAAACATCCGAGCTGGCCGGTGGGACTTTCGTGATAGAGACGATCGCCGTCGATCGTCGGCGTGCCACGCGAACCTTCATACTGCACGTCACACGCTTTGCCGTTAGCCGCCTGCCACCGCACCCGGCCGTTTAGGTCCAACGCCGAAATCTTCATCTCGCCATCAACGTTGCCGGCCGTATAGACCAGCCCGTGGGCCAAGGTCACCCCGGCGAATCCGATGCCCATGCCCTCGGCCGTCCAGGCCAACGGCGGCCCGTCGTCGGGCCACTGGCGGAGCAGACCCGTGTCGGTCGAGATATTGTCTTCCTTGGGACCGTGGAAGCGGGGCCAATAAGGCTCGTTCTCGGCCGAGACCAAGGCACCACAAGTACTCAGGGCACCAGCCAGCGTAATGCAGCCAACCAAGAACGTGAGGGACTTCATTAGAGCAACTCCTTCGAAAGACAAAAGGCGGGATTCCGGGGATGCGACAAGCGGGACGTTCGCGAAGCCACAAGATAGTCTACCTTCTCGACACGGCGGATTCCACAGTCGGGCGGCAAACTCCGTTGCAGTTGGAATCGCCGGCCGGAGGACAATTTGGTCGAACACACGAGGGCCACCAAGCCACCCGACAAAACGCCGACACCACAAACCACCAGCCAGCCCCGCCGAACCGCGAAGCCCGTTGTGCATAACACGGCTTATATTTCGCGAGGATCCGTCATGAGTCCCTGACCCTCGCCGCGTGTCATTTTGCAGCCAACATGCGGCGGCCCCTTTCGATGGCCGGTTGGCGTGCCGGCTCCGTCATTTCGAAGATGGCATCCCACATGGTTTGGTCGGCTTCCGTCCACTCGCAACCACGACGAGGCATGGCCTTGCTGGCTGTTTCGTAGAGCTTCTTCTTTCCGAAGCCCTTGGTCACCACGCCCTCGAGGAACCAGGCGAAGCTGGGAATAAACTTGGGCAACGGCTTGCCGGTGGCGGCGATCAGCGCCATGGCGCCGACGTAGGCGCCCGTGTTGAACAACGTCCCGATCGACGTTTTGGTGTGGTCGCCGATCAGCGAGCCGACCTTGGTCGAGCCCGTGTCGATCGGCCGGCGCCCGTCGAGCATCACCGCAACACTGGAATAGTCGTTCTTCAAATCGCTATTGGTCGTCATCGCGCCCAGGTTGACCCATTCGCCGACGTAAGCATGGCCGAGGAACCCGTCGTGATACTTGTTCGAGTATCCTTGAATGATCGACTCTTCGACTTCACCACCGACGCGACAGACCGGGCCGATCGACATGCCCTCGCGACATTTCGCGCCCAATAGGATCGACTTCTTGCCAACGTAACACGGCCCTTCGATCCGCGTGAAGGGATGCACCTCGACTCCTTCATCCAGATAGATCGGCCCGTGCTCGGCATCGAGCACGACCATCGGATGGACAAGCGCGTCCTTGCCGATGAAGATATCGTTCTTGCTGCCGCGGATCGCGTTGGGTTGCT
>JAFGIR010000027.1 GCA_016929515.1 Pirellulales bacterium
CCTACTGCCTACTGCCCGCTGCCTACTGCCCGCTACCTACTGCCCGCTGCCTACTGCCCGCTGCCTACTCCTCCGCATCGCGCTGCACGACCCGGACGTATTCGGCCGCGAAGAAGAAGATGCAACTGGCGATGTAGATCCAGAGCATCAGGGCCATGAGCGAGCCGACGACGCCGTAGGCCGTGTACTTTTTGCCCAGCAGCATGAGACTGAGCAACTGGCGGCTGATTTCCCAGAGGACGGCCGCCAGCACGCCACCTCGCGCGGCGGCCTTCCAGTGAACGTGTGTCCGGGGCAACATTTTGTAGAAGAGCGTGAGCAAAACGCTGTTGACGACGAGACTGGCCACGAGCCGGCCGGAGCCCCAAAGCAAGCCGCCGCCGTAGATCTCGGCGAACCACGGCCGCAGGGCCGAGGCCACGGTGTCGGCCACGAACGCGGCCCAAATGAGCAGCCCAAGCACCAGGAGAATCAAAAAGGCGCGAAGCCGGTGGGCCAGGGCGTGGCCGACCGCCACGAGAAAGGGCCGGCCGCGCCGGGGCGACGTTTCCCAGATCCGGTTCATCGCGATGTCCAATTGGGTGAAGATGCCGATCGCCGCCAGCAGCAGCACGGCCAGGCCCAGCGGACCACCGATGAACGCATTGATCTGGATGGCTTTCAGCGCCGACCGCACATGGTCGGCCAGCAAGGGAGACGTGTTTTCCGATAGCACGCGGAGAAGCTCCGTCTGGGCGTCCTGGGCCCCGGTCGAAAACCGCAAGACGAAGCCGAACACGGCGATCAGCAGCAACAGCAGTGGAAAGAACGACAAAACGGCGTAGTAGGCCATCGACGCGGCGGTCAGGCTGCCGTCGTTATGGCGCCACGAGATCCACGTGTGACGCAGTTGGCGGACTCGGGTTTTGAACCAACCGGACATGGTCTTCGCCTTCTTTCCACCCAGGTAAGTCAGCCGATTCGCGGCACGTGCCCAGCATAACCCGAAGCCAGATCGAAGGAAAGAGCAAGCCGGCAAGGGCCGCACCATGGGGCCACTATCGAATCTCGCGTCGGGACCTGCTAAAATAGACATGCGTCTGCCCACGCGGACGCCATTCTCTTGAAATCCGATGCTTCGAAAGGGAGAGTTCCGTGACTGGATTATCATCTTCGTCGGCCAGATTGTGCTGGTGTTGTTTCGCGGCGTTGACCGCCGGGCTGTTCGCGTCGGTCGCGGCGGCCGAGAAGCCCAAACCGTCGCCTGCTCGGCCCAACGTCCTTTTCATCGCGGTCGACGATTTGCGGCCCGAGCTGGGCTGTTACGGCAGCCGCGCGATCAAGAGTCCGAACATCGACCGGCTGGCCGCTTCGGGGGTGACGTTTACCCGGGCGTATTGCCAGGTGGCGCTGTGCAACCCGTCGCGCGCGAGTTTGCTGACGGGGCTTCGGCCCGATGCGATTCGGGTATGGGACCTGCCGACCCATTTCCGCGCGACGCGGCCCGAGGTGGTGACGCTGCCGCAGTGTTTTGGATTGCACGGGTACGACGCGGTCGGGATCGGCAAGATTCACCACCAGAATCTGCCCGACCCGAAGTCGTGGACCGAGCCGAAAATGGACGCCCAGAAAGACCGCAAGATGTTTTCGCCGGGCGTGCAGTATGTTGACCCGAAGACGGTGGCCCGGGTCGAAGAGACGTTTAAGAAACTGCTTGAAGAAGGGAAGACGCCCGAGTACGTCTACCAGTTTGGTCATCGGCACATCAAGTTCAAGGCGACCGAGTGCGTGGACGTGGCGGACGACGCCTATTTCGACGGTGCCCAGACCAACGTCGCGCTGGCGAAGCTCGAATCGCTTGCGGAACAGGAGAAGGGCCGGCCGTTTTTTTTGGGCGTTGGATACCACAAGCCGCACATGCCGTTTACGGTGCCGAAGAAGTACTGGGACATGTACGACCGTGACAAGATCCCGCTGGCTGAGAACGATTCGGTGCCCGCCGGCGCGCCGTCGATGGCGTTGAACACGATGCAGGAGTTGCGGGACTACGAGGACCTTGCCGACTCGCCGCGTCCGGAGCAGGGGGCGGTCGGCACGGAACGCGCAAGGCTGTTGCGTCACGGTTATTTTGCCGGCGTCAGCTACATCGACGCCCAGATCGGCCGCCTGTTGGACAAACTTCATGAGACGGGCCTCGACAAGAACACCGTCGTCATCCTCTGGGGCGATCACGGCTGGAAACTGGGCGAGCACCGAAGCTGGTGCAAAATGACCAACTACGAAATCGATACGCGGGCACCGCTTATTCTCCGGGTGCCCGGCGCGAAGGAAAACGGCAAGCAGTGCGAGCGGCTGGTCGAGTTCGTCGACATCTATCCGACGCTGTGCGAGCTGGCCGGGATCGAAGGCCCGGCCGAGCTGGCCGGAAAGAGCATGGTTCCGCTGTTGTCCGACACGGAGCAGCCGTGGAAACGGGCCGCGATGAGCCAGTTTTTGCGCTACGGCAAATGGATGGGCCCGAACGACGTGCCGCACATGGGCTACACGATCCGCACGCCGCGCTGGCGTTATGTCGAGTGGTTTCGCTGGGACGCCGAGAAGCAGACCGTCGGCGAACGGGTTGCCCAGGAATTGTACGACCACGAGACCGACCCGGGGGAGAACGTCAACGTGGCGGGGCTGGCGGAGAATGGCCCAACGGTGGAGCGGCTGGCCAAGCAGCTTGCATCGAGCCGTGGCCGGAAGACGGATTAGCCCGATTTCGGCCGATTCAAGAAACAAAAAAAGCCGGATCCCGCGAATGGGATCCGGCTTGGGTCTGTCTCTTCCATGCGATCGGGACTAACAGGGCATGTCTCGATGCACCGAAACGATGGTTTGTGGGGCAAGGCCTCGAAGGACCGACGTCGCGCTAAGTCGACGTCGTACCCACGAAGCCCTTATCGTCGCTCGCTAGGCGGCGGGGGCCTCAGCCGGGGCGACGGCGTCGGCCGGACTGTCCGAGGCGGGAGCACACGTGGCCGGGGCGCAGGTCTTCGGACGGCAGGTCCGGACACGGCAGCGCTTCGGACGGCACGTCTTGGGCTCGCACGTCTTGGGTGCACAGGTTACCGGCTCGCAAGTGGCCGGGGCGCACGTCTTCGCGCAGCACGTCATCGGACGGCAGGTCCGGACGCGGCAGCGCTTCGGACGGCACGTCTTCGGCTCGCACGTCTTGGGCGCGCAAGTGACGGGCTCGCAGACTTTCGGCTCGCACGTCTTCGCACAGCAGGTCTTCGGCTCGCACGTCTTGGGACGGCAGGTGAAGATGCGGCAGCGCTTCGGACGGCAAGTCTTCGGCTCGCACGTCTTGGGTGCACAAGTCGCCGGCTCGCAAGTGGCGGGCTCACAGGTCTTCGGCTCGCAGGTCTTGGGACGGCAAGTGAAGAGCCGGCAGCGACGCGGCTTGCAGGTCTTCGGCTCGCAGGTAGCCGGGGCACAGGTGGCCGGCGCGCAAGTGGCGGGTGCACACGTGGCCGGCGCACACGTCTTGCATGCCTTCGCCTGAACGGGTCCGCCCAACAGGACGAAACCGAGCACCGCCACGAACAAGGCGATACAGATCAGATGCGTACGATTCATTCGTAATTCCTCCAAAAACAGGTACCGTAGCGTTTAGGGAACTCTTAAATACACCGTCAATATATGCGTTCGTTGCTTTCCTTCCGACGGTGCCAGGAAGGACAGCTTCTCGCAGCTGTGCCACGACGACCAACGTCGCAAGCTGCCCTGTTTAAGCTTTGCGGCTTAGGACGTGTGGTATGGAGTGCACAGCTTAGACCATTAAGCTAGCATGGTTGGATCGTGTGTCAAGCAGGGGGATGCGAGGAAATATGTGCGTTGGGTCGCAGCGGAGCTTTAGAGATTTTACGTGGTTTACTCACAAAAATGTAGGCCACAAATCGGGCTCGGTCACCCCGAAACGAGAGAATGACTATTGCCAAACGGTGGACAGAAAACAACAAGATTTATAAGCTCTTTCTGCACAATGCTTTACGTGCCATTTGTGGCGGCCGTCGGGCTGGGGGCGGCCGGGCCAAGTTTTTTCATTCGCCGACGCATTTCCCAGAATTTTTCTCCGTGCTGAAGTATCCGAACTGTCTCTCAGGTTTCAATTGGCCAACCTCTTGCAAGAACATACAGCCCGGTCCCCGTAGACTACCTGGTTTGTTACCCGCTCATTCCACGATATTTCACGCAAGCATATCACTCCAAAGAAGCTGCTGCGAATCACGTCGTGACTGGAACGCATTTTCAATTTCACACAGGGCAACCGCCCGGTGCTTGCCACGTGGAGAATGCTTCGCCGCAGACGGCGGTAGAAGACGGGAGCCGACGATTTTTCGGCA
Source organism: Pirellulales bacterium (assembly GCA_016929515.1). Lineage (GTDB taxonomy): Bacteria > Planctomycetota > Planctomycetia > Pirellulales > Thermoguttaceae > UBA11386. Next base: position 4,368 of record JAFGIR010000027.1, read on the forward strand.
AGACGGCCGTGCCGCGATGTTAGCGGTGCGGCGCGGCGTCGGCGTTTGGTGAGCGCGCGGTCGTGGCCGATGACTGGGCGGCCTCGGCGCGGCGGCGGATCTCGGCCTCGAGCAGTTTCGCCTGGCGGATCATGTCTTCCGGGTCTTCGTAGTTCAACAGCATCGGCGGCTCGTTCGGAAAGACGGTCCTTGTCACGCCCGCGATACGCCATCCCTCGGGCTCGTTGCGGAGCACATAGGTGGCATCGCGAGCAGTCGACTGGTTCGTTTCCGGGTCGGTTTCGATCCAGCGACAGGCTACGCGGGCAAGCTGGTCATTCGGCGCTTGGACTTCTCCGACCTCGAATCGGGCCTTGTCGCTGGCGGCGGGGGCCGGCGAGAGGTTATACTCGGCCATTTTCGTCCGGGCCAGGGACGTCAGCATGGCGTTGAAGCCCTGGTCGTCGCCGCGTTGGGCGGCGGCCAGAAAGGTATGAACCGTCAGGGCCGGTCCGGTCAGCTTGGCCGGCGCGGCCGGGGTAGCCGCTTGCTGGGTGGCTTCGGGACCACTCGGGCCCTGTTCGGGGCCACCGCAGCCGATCGGCACGGCGAGCAACAATCCGAGCAGAATGACTACCGGGTGTTTTCGCGCTAAGGAATGTCGCATCGTCGTCGCCCTCCGTGGACCCAGGTTTGTCGCAATGAAGCAAGCGACGAAGTCTCGCAAGAACGAGCGTTTGGGTCAAGGCGAATCGCGGCCTGGGGCGAACCATCCGGGCTAACGAGTGGTAGTGTCGATTTGATCCAGGTCGTCCATCCAGCACTCGATGAGCGTGGTCTGGTTGGCGTTGCGGTCGATCTGTTCGAGTGCGTCGATACATCGCTCGACGCAAGCGACGAGCGAGTCGGGTTCGGCGGTTGCCCTAGCTTGTGTCTTTTCCACGAACCGCGCAAGCATCGCATCTTGCGGCAAGTCGAATCCCTGGCTGGCCCGGAGTTGCGCGCGATAGAACTCGGCCGCGAACCCGACGACCAGGCGGAGGCGTGCGCGGCGTTTGGCCGGCTCGCGACCCGCCTCGTCGACGAATTGGCTGACGGCCTTGGCCACGCGGAGGCCGTCGAGCGACGGTTTGGCCAGTTGGGCGAGGAACGTCTCGCGGAAGGTCCAGAGTTCGGGCTCGGCCAGTTCGAGGGCCCGCTCGGGGCTTCCTTCGGCGTGAGCGGCCAAGCGCCGGGCTTCGGCCGCGTCGTCGGCGTGGCCCCCGGCCAGGAGCAATTGGGCGACCACGTCGTCGGCCAGCGGCTGGAAGCGGATCAGTTGGCACCGCGAACGGATGGTGGGCAACTGCCGCGCGGGACTCGTGCCGACGAGAATGAGCACCGACCGGGGCGGCGGTTCTTCGAGCGTTTTCAGCAGGCTGTTGGCCCCTTCGGCGTTGAGATAGTCGGCGTCGTCGATCACGGCGACCTTCCGCCCGCCCATGAACGGTTTCAGGCTGATGTCGTAGCAGAGCCCCTCGCGCATCCGGTGCTCGCGACGGCCGATCAACAGCTCCACCGGCAGAGCCGACTTGTCCTTGGGCTTGGACACCTGGATCAGGTCGGGATGGGTGCCGGCGTCGACCTGGGCGCACCCGCCGCACTGGCCGCACGGATCCATGGCCGTCGCGGGCCGCGTTTCGCACAACAAGGTCCGGGCCAGGGCCAGGGCAAACGAACGCTTGCCGATGCCCGAGGGACCGACGAACAGGAAGCTACTGGCCAAACGTCCGCGAGCCAACGCGCGGCGGAACTGCTCGACCACTTCGTCGTGTCCTTCGATTCCTTGCCACGCCATGGTGCGCACTCAGGTCTTGTGCCACTGGTAGTCAACGTTCAATCAACGGCCGGACGGCTTCGCGGATTGCATTTTCGACCGTGTCGACGTCGGCCGACGCATCGACGACGGTGATTTCGTCGGGTCGCCGGGCGGCCTCGGCCAGGAACCCCTGGCGCACTCGCGAGTGGAAACCGTCGCCTTGTTGTTCCATCCGGTCGAGCGTCCGGTCGAGTCGCGCGGCCGCCGCGTCGGCCGGCATGTCGAGGACGACGGTCAGCTCGGGCATGACGGCCGCGGTGGCGATGCGGCCCACCGCCCAAAGCGTCTCGACGTCGAGCCCGCCCGCATGGCCCTGATAGACCACGTTGGCCAACAGGTAGCGGTCGCAGACCACGGTGCGGCCGGCGGCGAGCGCCGGGCGGACGACTTCTTCGACCAGCTGCGCGCGAGCGGCCATGTAGAGCAGCATTTCGCTCCGCCGGTCGATCTTCAAATCGGTCCGTGCGAGCAGCAACTCGCGGACGGCTTCGCCCAACGGCGTGCTGCCTGGGTCGCGGCACGTGAGGACGTCGTGGCCGAGCGAGGCGAGCCAATTGCAGAGTCGCTCGATTTGGGTTGATTTGCCGGTGCCGTCGCACCCGTCGATGGAGAGGAACATGGGCCAGGCTCATTCCGGATCATTGATGTGATAGCAAAACACCAATTCTAGACGCTCTTGGGCAGTCGGCAAAGGAGCCGCAGCAGTGGGGCACGCGGTGTGTCCGCTTGATCGTCGCAACGGTCAAGGATTCGCAATGAGCCCACTCGCTCGGGGGGCGTTTGTCTGTTGTGGCAGGTGATTCAGAAACGTAGAATGTGAGATCCTTGGGTTTGTGTCGGTGAACAAACAACGCAAGAGAGATGGGCCTCACGCTGTCCGCGCCAATCAGGTTTTACAAGGGGAGATCGCAATGAACAAACCGGCATTTCTTCTGCTCATTTGGGGATTCGTTCTAGTGGTTGGATCGACGGCTGCCGATGGGCAGGTTATCGAGTGGATGTTGCCAACAGGCAGTCAGACGATTACCGTCGACACTGACGGTAGCATCTATAAAGCTAGCGGCGGCAACGATGTGCATTTTGCCAGATGCGATTCAGTCGGTGCGGTGCAGTGGGTAGAAGAATTCGGAACCGCATATAACGACGGCGTCCGTGGTATTGCCGCCGATGGTCTGGGCGGAGTCTATTTAAGCGGCTACACGTACGGTTCACTTGGTGGAACCAATAAGGGTATGTCCGACGGATACCTGGCCAAGTACGCGACGGACGGCACGCAGAATTGGATACGCCAGTTTGGTACGACAGATTCCGACGATTGTGTGGGTGTAGCAGTCGACAGTTTGGGCTCCGTTTACGTGTGTGGAAACGCGAAAGACTCGCTCTTTGGTCCCCATTTGGGTTACACGGACGTGTTCCTGGCCAAATACAGTTCCAGTGGTGTGAAACTCTGGGCTACCCAATTCGGTACTGCAAATTGTGAATACGCTCGCAATATGGTGATTGATGAACAAGACTGCACTTTCTGAGAAATGGTGGTTGTTAAGTGGCCAAGGCCATAAGGGCCTTGGCGAGTTGGATGATTTTTGGCGGCAAGTGCC